>JAKBAU010000106.1 GCA_021808875.1 Pseudomonadota bacterium
CGCCACGCGCCACGCTCAGCCTGCGCCACGACACCGTCTGCGGCCGCGAGATCAGCTTTCTCGTGCAACGCCCCTGGTCACTCGACCCCTTCCGCCGCAACCCCATCATCGATGATCTGATCCAACACATCGATCAACAACGTTCCTCTTGAGCCTGGAGTCCACCATGAGTTTCAGCTTTGTTCTCATCAGCCTCGCCGTCCTGCTGTTGTTCGCCGGGCTACGCGTCAGCAATCAATACCAGCGCGCCGTCATCTTCCGCCTCGGCCGCCTGCAACGCCTCGCCGGCCCCGGTCTGTACTGGATCATTCCCAGCCTGGAGTGGCAAATCCAGGTCGATTTGCGCGTCATCACCGCGTCCGTCGATCAGCAGGAGACCATCACCAAAGACAATGTTCCGGTCAAGGTCACCGTCGTCATCTGGTACGCCGTCACCGATCCCATCAAGTCAGTGATCGAGGTGCGCGACGTCGACGCTTCCGTCATCCAGGTGGCACTCACCACCTTGCGCAACATCATCGGCCGCCACACCCTCGACGATGTGCTCAAAGAGCAGGAGCAACTCGGCCTCAGCATGCGTCAGGCCATCGATACGGCGACAGAGCCCTGGGGGGTCAAGGTGACGCGCGTCGAGATGCGCAATGTCGAGATTCCCGAGTCGATGCAGCGCGCCATGGCCCAGGAAGCCGAAGCCCTGCGTGAAAAACGCGCTCGCCTGATCAAGGCCGAGGCCGAGCTTGAGGCGTCGATGAAGCTCAAGGAAGCTGCGGGTCTGATCATGGAAAACCCGGCCGGACTGGAACTACGGCGCATGCAGATGATCACCGAAGTCGGCGCCGAACAGAACACCACCACCATCATCATGATGCCGAGCGAGTTCGTCTCGGCGGCGGCGGCGGTGGCGCGTTGGGGCGGCGGTCAGCGCGAGAGCTGAGGCCAACCCTCAACCGAGAAACAAAAAGAAGCCGTCGAGGAAGAAGAACACTCCCACCAAGCCCACCGGCAGTGCCGTCCACCAGACTTTACGGATGTCGAGCAGACCGGCGATGGAGTTGAGCAGGATGGCCACCTGTAAAAAGATCACGGCACGACCAAAGGGCTTGCCGTGACGCTTGGCTTCATCGCGCTGCACTTCGAACAGGTGGGCCTGTTCCTTGACCGCGGCTTTTTCCTTCTTGTATTTCTTCAGCTTCGCCTGCAGCAGCGCGATGTGTTGCGCGTAAACCTGCGCGGCGGAGCTGTGTGCCAGCATCGTCATCGACTGCAGCTGCAACTGCTCCAGCTGCAGTTCCTGCAGGTGCTGCTTGAGGCTTTTCGCCTGGTAAAAAGACCACTGATCCGAGGCCTGCGACTGGCTGATCAGGGCAAGGGTGGAATAGCCACCGCCTTTGAAGGTCGAGAAGGTCGCACATACGGCGAGAAGAACGGTGGCCAGGGCCATGTCATTCTTCCACGCCGGTTTGTCACTTTTTTCTACGCTCACCGCTGCAACTCCTGCTCTTCACGATCTCAATGCAGTCCCGGGCAATTCGTCGGCAGATTCTGCAAGCCTTCTTGCTCGTGGCTGAAAACGACATGGTGGCCCGGCCCGATACGCAGAACATAGAGACTGTCATAGTCCTGGTCCTGCCACACCGGCACCTGTTGCGGATCCGCTTGCAGGCGGACGAGGAGGAGGCGCGCCAGAGCCTCCCCCCAATGATGTTCCCAGGCTACTACCTGCACGCTGGCGGGCGAAGTGAGCAGGCGCGCGGCGAGTGGTTCGATCTGGGTCATGCCTTCGTCGATGTGCACCGGCAGCCCGGCGGCGATGGCCAAGGGCTCGATCGTCGCCAGCGGCCTGACATAGGCGTAGACATGACCGTGATCGCGTTTGACGACGGCGGGATTGGGCGCGTAGACCACCTGCGGCGCGCCATAGCGCGACCACAACAAAGGCACCAGCGCCAAAGACCGGTTGAGCCCCTGGCAATCGAGCTGTCCGAGACCGAGAGCGGGTTTTTCGGCGTGCCGCATGATGACGATGACGCGATCGCCCGAGGCCGCCATGCTCAAGCAGACCAGCACCGACACCCCTAAGCCTCGCCACCCCAAGCCTCGCCACATGGATCCGATCATATCTAAGCTTCCTAGCGTGCGCCCGCATAGCATACGCATCTGCGCTCATTTCGACCACCTGAGCGCGCATCCTCGGTCAGCGTGTAAGCGAACCGTAAGCCTGTTTCGCTAGAATGCGGCTTTCTGATCCTTCCGCACAGCAGGTACCATGGTCTCTCGCCGTCTTCGCCACATCCTCCTTCTTGCCGCCCTCGGCAGCGTCAGCGCCTGCCACTTTGGAACAGCATCGGACGCGAGCACAGCCGCCGCACTACCGACGCCGACGCCGACGAGCGTCACCTTGAACGCGCCGCAGGCGGCAACGCTGAGTTTTGCCACGGCGACACACCGCACCCTGCAGGACTGGCTCGAAGTGCCAGCACAGATCGACGCCGACGGCGATCACAGCCTGCCCGTCTTCAGTCCCTACAATGGCCGCATCATCGCCTGCTACGCCCACCCCGGCGAGCATGTGCAGCGTGGCGCGCCCCTGTTCAGTTTGAGCAGCCCCGATCTCATCCAGGCCGAGAACACCTATCTCGGCGCGCGCGCCACCCGCCGCCTGACCCAGGCCGCCCTACGGCGCGCTCATCCCCTGCAGGCGGCCGAGGAAATCGCCGTCAAGGATCTCGAACAGGCGACCGCCGACTTCGCCACGGCGCAGGCGGCGGAGCGTACCGCCCAGCAGACCCTGCTGAGCATGGGCTTGCCGCCTGCGGCCCTGCGGCGACTGCAAGAAAAAGGCGAGATCACGGCCGCGTTGACCGTCTACAGCCCCCTGTCCGGCCTGATCAGTGACCGCCAGGCCGCGGTCGGCCTCTTCGTCCAGGCCGGCAATACGCCCGCCCCCTATACCCTGAGCAGCAGCGGACGACTCTGGCTCGATGCCGCCCTACCCGAGGGCAGCGACGGTGTCCAGGTCGGGGGGCGCTTCAAGGCCAGCACCCTGGCCCATTCCGAACATGACCTGCAAGGCCGCATCGTCTATCGCGCCTTCGCCGAAGACCCGATCACCCATACCCTGCTGGCGCGAGCCGTGATCGATCACCCGACGCCCGACCTGCACCCGGGTATGTTCGTCAGCATGCGCGTGCAAAATGGCGCGCCACGCCAGGTCGTGGCGGTGCCCGATGACGCCGTGGTACGCGAACCCGACGGCACGACCAGTGTCTGGACGAGCAGCGATCGCCGTCATTTTGTCGTGCATACGGTGCACGTCGGTCTGGCGGCCGACGGCTGGACGGAAGTCATCGATGGCTTGCCTGTCGGCAGCCAGGTGGTGACCCTGGGAGCGATCAACCTCAGCAACATCCTCCACGCCAGCGGAGATGATTGAGGCATGCTCAAGTCCCTGTTGATTCTGACGCTGTCGCGCAGCAATCTCATCATCGGCATTCTCCTGGTCTTTTTGGCCACGGGACTCAATGCCGTTCATCATCTCAACGTCGAGGCCTACCCGGATCCGGCGCCAGTCATTCTCGAGATCACCGCGCAAGCGCCGGGACTCTCGGCCGAAGAGATGGAACGCTACTACACCACGCCCATGGAGATTGGCCTCTATTCGACGCCGGGCATCGCCAACATCCGTTCGACGTCCTTTTATGGCCTCAGCTTCGTCCGCGTGACCTTTCGCTACGGCATCGATTACTACTTCGCCTACACGCAAGCCGCCCTCGCCTTGCAGCAGAACGTCAGCCTGCCCAACAACCAAGTGGCACAGATTCAGCAGTCCAGTCTGACCGGTGAGATCTATCGTTATCAGGTCGTCGGACCGCCGCACTTTGGCCTGAGCAATCTGCGCACGGTGCAGGACTGGGTGGTCGCACGCCGACTCAGCACCATCCCGGGCATCGCCCAGATCAACAGCTGGGGGGGCACGACCAAGACCTTCGACGTCTCCGTCGATCTGCGCCGCCTGCAGGCCTGGCACCTGAGCATCGCGCAGGTGCTCACCGCCCTCGGCAATGCCAACATCAATGTCGGCGGCCGCGAGATCACCCTCGGCCAGCAGTCGGTGAACATTCGCGGCATCGGCCTGATCAACGATGGCGGCGACGACGACCTGACACAAGGCACCCGCCTCGATGACATCGAGAACGTCGTCATCACCCAGAACCACGGTATTCCGGTCCTGGTCAAGGACGTTGCGCGCGTCAGCATAGGCTATTTACCCCGCCTCGGCATCGCCGGTCGCGATCGTCAGGACGATATCGTCGCCGCCATCGTCGTCATGAGCCGCACCCAGCACACCAACGCCATGATCGCGAAGATCAAGAAGATGGTGCACACCATGAATCACGACGGCAGCCTGCCCGCCGGCGTGCACATCGTGCCTTATTACGATCGCAGCCAACTGGTGGCGGTGACCACCCATACCGTCCTGCACAATCTGCTGTTCGGGTGTCTGCTCGTCTTCATCATCCAGTGGCTCTTTCTCGGCGATCTACGTTCTGCCCTGATCGTCGGCTTCAACATCCCCATCGCCCTGCTCTGCAGCACCCTGATGCTCTACTGGCGCGGCGAAGACGCCAACCTGCTGTCCATCGGCGCCGTCGATTTCGGTATCATCGTCGACTCGGCGGTCATTCTGGTCGAGAACGTCTTTCGCAATCTGCAAAAGCCGATCGCCGCCCAGGAAGACCTGCGCCATGCCGATCAGGCCGAAGACGGTCTGGTCGGGCGCCCGAAAAAGCCCTGGAGCCTGCGTCGCTCCATCATCATGATCTCCGGTCACCAGGTCGGACGCGCGGTGTTCTTCTCGACCCTGATCACCGTCGCCGCCTTCATGCCCCTGTTCACCATGCAGGGGGTGGAAGGACAGATCTTTGGACCGATGGCGCGCACCTACGCCTACGCCCTGATCGGCGCCCTCATCTCGACCTTCACGTTCACGCCGGTCCTCTCCGCCTGGATGATGCCGGCTCAGATCACCGAAGTGGAGACCTTTCTGGTGCGCTATTTGCGCCACATCTACGACTTCGTCCTCGATCATGCCTTGCGCCACCGCGTCTGGATCGTCACGCTTGCCACCCTCTTCCTGCTCGTCTGCACCTGGCTGGTACCGCGTCTTGGATCGGAGTTTCTGCCCAGCCTGGAAGAAGGCAATTTCTGGATTCGCGCCGCCATGCCGCCGACGCTCTCCCTCGCCGATGGCACCCGCGCCACCCGCACCATGCGCGACATCCTTCTGCGCCATCCCGAGGTCATCACCGTCGTCTCACAACACGGCCGTCCGGACAATGGCAGCGATGCCTCGCCGCTGTCCAATGTCGAGCTCTTCGTGCCCCTCAAACCGCAGGCGGAATGGCCACACGGTGAGACCAAGGCGAAGCTCACCGAGACTCTGCAAAACGAGTTCAAGCAGGCGCTACCCGGCATCAACTTCAACTTCTCCCAATACATCCAGGACAATATCGAAGAAGCCCTGTCCGGCGTCAAAGGCGCCAATTCGGTGAAGATCATCGGCCCCAACCTGAGCGAGCTGGAACGTCTCGCCAGCGAGGTGCAGAGCGCGATGCAGGGAGTAGCAGGCATCACCGACCTCGGCATCTTCCATCTTCTCGGCCAGACCAATCTCGATATTCGCATCGATCGTGCCAGGGCGGCGCGCTACGGACTGAACAGCGGTGACGTCAATAACGTCATCCAGGCGGCTCTCGGCGGCGCCAACGCCACCACGGTGCTGGAAGGTGACCGGCAATTCGGTCTCCTCGTGCGTATCCGTAGCGATGAACGCGACAGCCTGCAGAAGATTCGCAATCTGCCGGTGGCCTGGACCGACGCCAATGGCACGACCCGCTACACCCCCCTGAGCAGCATCGCCGACATCCGTCTCGATGAGGGCGCTGCCTACATCTACCATGAAGGCACACAGCGCTACATCCCAGTCAAATTCAGTGTCCGCGGCCGCGACCTCGGCAGCAGCGTCAGCGAAGCGCAGCAACGCATCGCCCAGCGCGTGCATCTGCCTGCCGGCTACCGCATCGTCTGGGCGGGCGAATTCGAGGACTTGCAGAAAGCCCGACAGCGCCTGGAGATCATGGTGCCGATCAGCTTCGGCCTGATCCTCGCCCTGCTCTACGCCATGTTCAATTCGGTGCGCGACAGCCTGCTGGCGCTCGCCGGCATCCCTCTCGCCGCCGCCGGCGGCGTCCTCGCCCTCTATGTGACGCACCTTCCCTTCAGCATTTCGGCGGCGATCGGTTTCATCTCCCTGTCCGGGGTGTCGGTGATGAATGGCATCCTGGTGCTCTCTTACTACAACCAACTGCATGGCGACGGTATGGAGGCGCGCGCGGCCCTACGCCAGGCGGCCAGCCAGCGCATGCGACCGATGCTGATGACGGCGCTCTCCGCCTGCATCGGTCTGGCCCCAGCCGCCGCCTCGCACGGCATCGGCAGCCAGGTGCAGCGGCCGCTGGCGACGGTGGTGGTCGGCGGACTGGCGCTCGGCGCCATGCTCATGCTCATCGTTCTGCCGCCTCTGCTGTCCCTGCTGCATCCCTCCGCCCGTCATGGCCAGGACACGGGAGAGTCGGCATGATCTCTTCCCGGCGACGGGCGATCGCCCTTGTCTTGAGCGGCCTGCTCGGCGGCTGTAGCCTCACCCAACCTCCGCGACCCGCGGCGATGAACCTGCCGCAGCAGTTCGGGCGCGACGACGCCGCCATGGCCAAGCCGCTGTCACCGGCCGCGAACAGCGCTCCGTTCTGGCAGAACCCAACACTGAAGCGCTGGCTCCGCGCCGGCCTGCGGCACAACCCTTCCTTGCAGAGCAGCCTGTCCAGCCTGCAAGCGGCGCATGAACAGACCCTGGCGCAAAAAGCCAGCTTGCTGCCCTCCTTCGCCGCCAGCTATACGCCGCAGCGCGCCACCACCTCCGCCATCCTCGCCTCGCCCCTGCAGTACCCGGTCAATCCCTATACCTTGCAGACGGCACAGGTCTCGGTGAGTTACAACGTCGACGTCTTCGGCTTAAACCACGACCTGCTCTACAGCGTCGAAGCGCAGGAACAACTGGCCCAGGCCCAACTGCACGCCGCCCGCCTGTCGCTGCTCGGCAACATCGCCAGCAACGCCGTACAGCTGGCGGCGGCGCTGGATGGGCTACAGCGCTCGCAATCCCTGCTGCAGGATGAGCAGCGGCTGACCCAGATGCTGCAGCACGGCCTCGACCAGGGCTTCAATACCCGTCTCGATGTGTTGCAACAGGAACAGCAGGAGCAACAGGCCGCCGCCAGCGTCAGCGGGTTTCAGAAACAGGTGGAACAGAGCCGCGACGCTCTCGCCGTCCTCACCGGTCAAGCACCCGCCAACTTCGCCGCGACTGATCTGCATCTCGCCGAGCTGCTGGCGCCGGGAGCGCCGCCACGGCAAGTGCCGGCCGCATGGGTACGGCGTCGCCCCGACATCGCCGCCGCCGCCGCCCAGGTCAGAACCGCCGCCGCCGATCTCGGGGTGGCGGCGGCCAGTCGCTGGCCACAGTTGGCGGTGCTGGCCGCCTGGGGCGGCAGCGCTACGACGCTGGCGCAGTCGCTGCAGCCGGCCGATCGCTTCTGGAGCCTAGGCGCCAGCGTCACGCAACCCCTGTTCGACTTTGGGCAGCTGAAACATCGCGAACGTGCGGCGAAGGCCAGCCTCGACGCCGCTGAACAGCAATACCGCATGACCGTTCTGCAGGCCCTGCAGAACGTCGCCGATTCACTCTACGCCCTGAACGCCGATGCGCAGGCGCTACGCCAGACCCGAAGGCAGACGCAAGACGCCGCTACCTTGCTGCAGATGAGTCAACAGCGCCAGCAGCTCGGTTTCAGCCCTGGCCTTGAGGTGCTACAAAATCGTATCCTCTGGCAGCAGGCGGAACTCACCCGTCTACAGGCCGAGGCGGCTCGCCTCGAGGATCGCGTCGCTCTCGATCTGGCCCTCGGCACGCCTGATGCGGCAGCAGAGACGCCCTAAGTCGATCACATCCCCGGCTGGAGATCCTGGCACATGCATGACGAAGCACAGCGTGGTCTGGCCGCCGCCGATCCGGACTTGGCCCGGTGGATGCAGCACATCGGTCCACTCGCCCTACCGACCGCCACCAGCGACAGTCCTTACACCTCTTTGTTGCGTGCCATCGCGCACCAGCAACTGCACGCACGCGCGGCGCAGAGCCTGCTCGCCCGCCTCGCCCAGCTCAGCGCCCAGTCCTGTCCCGACCCGGAGCAGTTGTTGCGCTATAGCGATGCCGAGCTGCGCGCCTGTGGCTTCTCTGCCAGCAAAGTGGCCGCCTTGCGCGATCTCGCCCGGCATACGCTCGCCGGTCTCGTTCCCGATCGCCAGCGTGCGCTCACCCTGGCGGACGCCGAACTCATCGCTCTTTTGACGCAGATCCGCGGCATTGGCCGCTGGACGGTCGAGATGATGTTGATCCAGACCCTGGGACGCTGCGACGTCCTGCCCGCCGATGATCTCGGCGTTCGCCGTGGCTATGGCATCCTGCGTCGCCTCGAGCAGGCGCCGACACCCCGGCAACTTGCCGACGCCGGCCGTCGCTATGCCCCCTGGCGCAGCTTGGCCAGCCTCTATCTCTGGCGCATCAGCGATGCCCGCAGCGCACCGCCGGATCTGCCATGAACGCGCCCATCCAGGTCCTGTCCTTGGGCGCAATTCCGCCACCAACATCCTCGCGCTCGGGCATGAGCGTCTAGCTGTAGGAATCCCCTCCCTTATCCATGCAAGCGGCAGTCCTAGACTGAGGGCGGGAAGGATGTCAACATGCCGCCCTCACAGGAGTCATGCATGCCGCCGGCAACCCGTTTACCGCGTCTGGTCTACATCCTCGGCTGGATCAGCCTGTTCATGGATCTTTCGACGGAGGCCATGTACAGCATTTTGCCGGCCTTCATGGCCGGCGTCCTCGGTCTGAGCGCCAGCGAGATCGGCTGGGTGCTGGGACTAGGTGAGCTCACCGCCACCTCCCTACAGCGGCTGAGCGGCCACCTCAGCGATCGCTGGAAGAACCGCCGCGACCTCATACTGATCGGCTACGGACTGTCGGCGCTGAGCAAACCTCTGTTCGCCCTCGCCACCGGCTTAGGCGGCATTCTCTTCGCCCAGATCAGCGATCGCTGTGGCAAGGGTCTGCGCGGAGCGCCGCGCAACGCCATGCTCGCCGCCCACGTTCCGCCGGCGCAACGTGGCGCCGCCTTCGGCCTGCGCCAGGGCATGGACACCATCGGCGCCCTGCTCGGCCCCCTGCTGATGATGCTGATGCTGACCGAGCATCTGAGCGTGCGTCTGGCTCTTGGACTGTGCGTGTTGCCGGCGTTGATCTGCGTACTGCTCATCCGTTCCGCCTTGCCCGCCGATCCTCTGCCCCGACCTGTAGCTGCGCCGGCGCGCGCGCCGGCGACCCCGACCCGCACGGCCTTTCGTATGCTCCTGCTGATCACCGCCGGCCTCTCCCTGGCTCGCTTCAGCGAGAGCTTTCTCATCCTCGATCTGCACGATCAGGGCCTCGGACTAGCGCATCTACCCTGGTTGATGGTCCTGATGAACGGGGTCTACGCCGTCCTCGCCCTTCCCGCCGGTCGCCTGTCGGATCGCTGGCCGCGCCGCCATCTGCTAGCTGCGTCGGTCCTCGTCCTCCTCTTCGCCGAGCTGCTGTTGGCGATCTGTCACGGTCGCCAAGTGCTCTGGCTGGCCGGCGCGCTCTGGGGTTTGCATCTCGCCTTGAGCCAGGGCGTCCTGCAGGCGCTCGTCGCCGATCACAGCCCGGTCGACCAGCAGGGACGCGCCTTCGGCAGCTATGCCCTGGTGCAAGGCGGTTCGCTTCTGCTCGGCAACCTCCTGCTCGGCGAGCTCATCGATCATGTCGGTTGGTCGCTGGCCATGTTCTCGGCCGCCTTCTGGGCCGCCCTCACCTTGTTGCTGATTCTGCGCTACGCCCACCTGATGACACCGCCGCAATGAACAACCCACGACCTCGCTTTGCCGTCGCGCCGATGCTCGACTGGACCGACCGCCACGACCGCTATTTCTTGCGCCTCTTCAGTCCGCATGTTCAGCTCTATACCGAGATGATCACCACCCACGCGCTGCTGCATGGCCCACGCCAGCGCCTGCTGCGCTACGATGACAGCGAACACCCCGTCGTGCTGCAGTTGGGGGGCAGCGACCCTGTCGATCTGGCGCGATGCGCGCGTATCGCCAGTGAGCACGGCTATGATGAGATCAACCTCAATCTCGGCTGTCCTTCCGATCGTGTCCAGCAAGGTCGTTTCGGGGCCTGTCTGATGGCTGAACCTGCGCTCGTCGCCGACTGCTTTGCCGCCATGCAGGCGGCGAGCGCGGTGCCGGTCAGCGTCAAACATCGCCTCGGCATCGACGGCCACGACAGCCTCGAAGAGCTCTATCATTTCGTCGACAGCCTGCGTCAG
>JAKBAU010000006.1 GCA_021808875.1 Pseudomonadota bacterium
ATACGTGGCACTACGCTTTTAAAAAGTCTTCAGACGGCTCCGAAAAAACCGTTATCTTCCAATCCTCTATCGTGCCGTTACCGTATCGTTCCGGGTTCCACTGTTGAAGTCGGGTCTGAGGGTGGATCAAAATCGACGTCGGCATTCGGCGGCTTTGCAGGATCGCCTCGGGTTGCGGCCATGGGGGCCGCGCGTGGCGGCAGACCTTGCCGACTGGCTGCTGGCGCATGCACTGGAAACCGACCGGTTGGTCGATCTGGCGGCTTTGGTGCTGGAAGAGTGCCGCGGTCGCGGGATTCTTCTACCGCCCCCGGCGCGCCTCGAGCGGCTCTGCATCGAGGTTCGATACCGCGCGCGCCGGGAAATCGAGCGTCGGCTGACCGAGGGTCTGTCCGCCGATCAGCGGCGTCGGCTGGATGCGTTGACGGAGCGGCGCCTGGACACCAGCCAGAGCTGGCTGGCCTGGCTTCGCCAGATCCCGGAATCGGCAAAGCCGGCGTCCATGCTCGGGGTGATCGAGCGGTTGGAGCACATCCGGGCAATCGATATCGATCCTGCGCGCGGTCACCGGATCAATCAATCCCGGCTCGCCCAGCTTGTTCGCGAGGCCGGCCGGACCACGGTGCAGCATGTTGCCGGCTACGAGCGCCGGCGCCGGCATGCCGTGCTCACCGCGATCGATCTCGATCTGTCGGCCCGCCTGACGGATCAGGCGATCACTCTGTTCGAGCGGCTGATCGGCGCGATGTTCCGCAAGGCGGAAGGCCGACATGCCCGGGCGTTCCAGGCCGAAGGCCGGGCGATCAACGAGAAGGTCCGGCTTTATGCGAGGATTGGCGCCGCCCTGATGGCCGCGCGCGCCGGCCAGGGCGATCCCTTCGCGGCGATTGACAAGGTGATACCCTGGGACCGGTTCTGCTCGACCGTTATGGAAGCGGAAACTCTGGTTCGTTCGGAAGATTTCGATCCCTACGAGGTGCTGAGCGAACATTATGCCGGCATTCGGCGCTGGGCGCCGGCGTTTCTGGCCACTTTCGAGTTTCAGGGTGTTCCCGCCGCGGCGTCGTTGATGCGCGCGATCGCCATGCTGCGCGCCATGAACAGCGCGGGAGCCTCGACGCTGCCCAAGTCAGCGCCGACCGCCTTTGTCCGGCCGCGCTGGGCGCGGCATGTCCTCACGGCACACGGCATCGACCGGCGTTATTACGAACTCTGCGTCCTGGCGGAATTGCGCCAGCGCCTTGCTGCCGGCGATGTCTGGGTTACCGGCAGCCGGCAATACCGGGCCTTCGAGGAGCGGTTGATCTCCAGGGAGACGCTGCAGGTCCTGCAGAAAGCGTCCGGCATTCCGGTTGCCATCGAGACTGACTTCGATCGCTTTATCGAGACCAGGCGGACCTGGCTGGATGCGCGGCTGGCCGAGGTCGACGCCCGTGCCCGGGGCGGGCTGCTTCCCGATGTGACGATCGAGAAGGGCGTGCTGAGAATCACGCCGATCGAAAAATCGACTCCGCCCGAGGCCGAAGCGCTGGCAGCGAAGCTCTATGCCACGCTGCCCCGCATCCGGATCACCGACCTGCTGACGGAAGTGGCCGGCTGGACCGGCTTCCCGGACTGCTTCACCCATTTGCGCACCGGCGAAGCCGCCGCTGATCCCCGGGTGCTGATGGCGGGGCTGCTGGCCGATGGCCTCAATCTCGGCCTGACCCGGATGGCCGAAGCCTGCAGCATCGCCAGTCTGGGCCAGCTCGCCTGGACCGCTGACTGGCACATCCGCGACGAGACCTACGCCCTGGCGCTGCGCCGCCTGGTCGAACACCAGAGCCGCGAGCCGCTCGCCGCCCTCTTCGGGTCGGGAACCGCCTCATCCTCGGACGGGCAGTTCTTCCGCGCCGGCGGTTCTGGCCGTGATGCGAGCCGGATCAATGCGCACTACGGCCCCGAACCGGGTCTGAAATTCTACACCCATCTCTCCGATCGCTACGCGCCGTTCCATACCAGGGTGATCGCCGCAACCGCCAGCGAAGCCCTGCATGTCCTCGACGGCCTGCTTGATCATCACGGCGATGCGCCGCCACGTCAGCACCGGCACCATACCGATGGCGGCGGGGTGTCGGATCATGTCTTTGCCCTGTGCGCCCTGCTCGGATACGTATTCGCGCCGAGAATTCCTGACCTGAAAGACCGGCGTCTCTACAGTTTTGCCAGACCGGCAGCCTATCCGACGCTCGCGCCGATGATCGCCGGCCGCATCAACGTCGATCTCATCCGCGCCCATTGGCCCGATCTCCTGAGGATCGCCACCTCGATCCGCACCGGCACGGTGTCCGCGTCGGTGATCCTGCGACAACTCGCCGCCTACCCACGACAGAACGCCGTTGCCGCGGCACTGCGCGAACTCGGCCGTCTCGAGCGGACGCTGTTCACCCTCGACTGGCTGGAAGATCCGGGCCTGCGCCGTGAAAGCAGTCATGAACTCAACAAGGGCGAGGCCCGCAACAGCCTGGCCCGCGCCGTCTTCATTCACCGGCTCGGCGAAATCCGCGACCGGACCTTCGAGAACCAGACACATCGAGCCTCTGGCCTGAATCTCCTGGTCACCGCCATCATCCTCTGGAACACACGCTATCTCGCGCAAGCCATACAGGCCCTACGCCAGGTCGAGGATGTGCCCGGAACCCTCCTCAGACATCTCTCGCCGATCGGCTGGGAGCATGTGAACCTGACCGGCGACTACATCTGGAGCGCCAATCAGAAATCGACGGAAAACCATGCCGGATTGCGGCCGCTCCGGCCAATCCCCGACACGACCACCCACGCAGCCTGATGTTCCCACTTTGTCCGCTTATGCTACAGCGCGGGGCGATCCGTTACTTCGGGCCGTCCTGGACGAGGCGGGGATGGTCTCGGCACGTGACATGGACCGGCTGATGCGGCGTGCCGAGGTGGAGGGGGCGCGGACGCTGATGGTCGGTGATCCACGTCAGCTGGCGAGCGTGGAGGCTGGCTCGCCGTTCCAGCAGATGCTGGAGGCCAACGTGTTGCGGCATGTGCGGATGGATGAGGTCCGGCGGCAGCGTGATCCTGCACTGCGGGAGATTGCGCAGCGTTTTGCGCGTGGTGATGCGGCCGGTGCGGTGCAGGCGGCGCAGCCTTACATGACAGTGGTTGGCAAGGATCAGCTCGCCGTGACGGCAGCCGAAGCCTATCTTGGTCTTGGCGCTGCGGAACGGGCCGATACGCTGGTGCTGGCGGGTACCAAGCGGATGCGTGCGGTGATGAACGCGGAAATTCGCACTGGCCTGCGGGCGCGCGGCGAGATCGGCCGCAATGAGCTCTCGGTGCAGGCGCTCGACAAGGCGGATTTTACCCGTGAGCAGGCGCGACGGGTTCAGTCCTACGAGTCCGGGATGGTGGTGGTGTTCACCCGGCCGCTGAAAGATCGTCGTGCGGCCGTGGCGGAGCGTGGCAGCCAGTGGGAGGTTGTCGGTCGGGATGGGGATCATGTGACGCTGCGATCGCTGGGCGGCGCTGCCGACGGGGCCGGCGTCCGGGAGATTGCCTGGCGGCCATCAGGCGAGACGGCGACCGCCTATCATGTGCGGGCGCTTGGCCTGGCTGAGGGTGAGCGGATCGTGTTCCGGGAGAACGACCGAGCTCTTGGCGTCAACAACGGCATGGGCGGGATGGTGACCGGGCTGGACCGGGCACGGGGCGAGGCGCTGGTGCGCAGTGATGCCGGGGCGGAAATCCGTATCAGCATGGACCGGGCACAGGCAATCGATCATGGTTATTGCCGGACCATCCACAGCAGCCAGGGGGCGACGGTGGAGCGGACGATCGTGGTGGGTGAGGCCGGCCGGGTGGCGACGGCGCAGACCGCCTATGTGGCGGCGTCGCGCGAGCGCTCCGGTCTGAGGATCATCACCGATGATCGGGAGAAGTTGTCTGCTGCCTGGTCCCGTTGGGCAGAGCGGCAGAGCGCCCGCAGCGTGCTGGCGCGCGGATCAGCGGATGAGCCTGGGCGGCAGCGGGACATGCCGGTGAGCGATATCAGCCGCGAACGAGCGCGCCAGAAAACCCTCGAGCAGGCACGGCAGCAGGCCGCCGAAGTCGCCAGGGCCCGGGAGGCCGCGCTGGAAAAGCAGGCGGAACGGCAGAGATCAACCCGCGAGGCAAACCATCGACAGGGGCGGGGGATGGAAATATGATGATCTAGCCGACGCCTGTGCTCATCATCGGGACCAACTCAGTCTCATCAGAAGCTGCCGCTTTGCCGGATGGACACAAGCAAGGCGCCAATCACAGGACCAGGCGGTGATCGAAGCGTTGGCGCCAGTCCAAGTGGAATGGAGATGCATTTGCCCGTATCGAAAAAGCCACGGAAGAAACCTCTCCGGAAATCCCATGGCACGAACCCGAACAGCCCCGTACCACCACTACCCGACCGACGGGGTATGGAAGGGATGATGGCGGGGCGGTTCGGGGGAGCGAAGGACGCCGATCCGATCTCGGCTGCCCAGAACGTCATGTATCAAGCCTGGGACGCGACGGACCGGCGGGAGCGAATCAGGCTGGCAAAGCAGGCGCTCGCGATATCTCCGCTCTGTGCCGACGCCTATGTGCTTCTTGCGGGAGAGGAAGCCCGGTCGGTCGAGCAGGCATTGGCCTTTTATCGGCTGGGGGTCGAGGCGGGACAGAGAGCGATCGGTCCTGAAGGGTTCAAGGAATATGCGGGACATTTCTGGGGATTTCTGGAGACCCGGCCGTATATGCGGGCCCGGCAAGGTCTTGCGGTGGTGCTCTGGGCGATGGGCCAGCATCAGGAGGCGATCGGGCATTGCCAGGCGATGCTTGAGCTCAACCCGAATGATAATCAGGGCATTCGCTATTTGCTAAGCGGCTATCTTCTGTCGCTTGGGCATACGGATGCCCTGAAACAGCTGCTGGGGCAGTATGAAGACGACGGCACCGCGATGTGGCTCTATACGCGGGCGTTGCTGGCCTTTCGGGAGGGTAGTCCGACGGCTGACAGGTTGGCGGAAGAAGCCTGGGCGGAAAACAGCTATGTGCCGGAGATCCTGTCTGGGCGACGTCCGGTGATTGCCTCGCAGGACGGGTATATCACGCTGGGTGGAGAGGATGAGGCCGGCGAATATGCCAAGGACAACGGAGCCGCCTGGCGCGCCACGCCCGGCGCCATCGAGTGGCTGACACGGGTCACGTCCACCCTGGTGCCAAGGCCACCGGGCAGAAGCGCTGGCGGCAAGTGGAAACAGTGATCCCCGGTTCTGGAATGGTATCTGCTCATAACTCGGTCGAGACTTTAACCTGCAGCACCGCGTCGGCGCTCACGGCGGCCTCTGGCGAGGGTGCTACCGCGACCGTCGGCTTCAGCCTGTCGTTTCATCCGGCCAGATTACCGCCTTTCGTCCCAGTCGTCCCAGAGTACCCCAGATCCTGATGCTCTCCTTCATGTCGTTCAGTGATGGACTGCATGGTTCGTCTCCTGAGTGCGTGGTCGCAACCTCACTCCGCCCGACCCGGGTTCGCGGTCATGGGGCACATGTGAGGAAATATCGGCTGTTTGGCGATGGATCTTCGATTCGGATTCGGGGCGTGTGCCTAAGCGGCGGCGTTGGCCTGCGGCGGCTCGATGACGGCGAGCAGCTTCTTTGGCGTTGTTATTCCGAGGTTTTTCAGGAGCGAAATTCGCGCGATCTCCTCGACGGCGCCGGCGGCAGCATCGATGTTCGATCGCCACAGTTTGGCCGCCAGCAGATGTTGGCCGCAGAAGACGTAGAGCGGCAGGTAGCAGAAGCAGTCGTAATAGCCGTGGAAAAGCCGCCCTTCCTATGGCTGCGCCGACCGTCAACGCTCGACATACCCGATGTGGATACGAGAGCCATACAGCGTCTTGATACTTCATGACGTATCATGATAAATCAAGGAAAGATTGGAGATATATCATGGCAGCCCAAACCCGTGAAAAATTTGCGACCCAGGTGAATTCCGAGATTCTCTCCGCCGTCCGCCAACTCGCCCAAAGCGAGGGGCGGCAGTTGCAAGTGCTGGTGGATGAGGCGCTCGCCGACCTGATTGAAAAGCGCAAGCAGGGCCGACCCCGCGCCAATGTGATGGCCGCGTATCAGGCGAGCCACGAAAAATTCGAGACACTCTATAAAAAGCTGGCTGAATGACGGACTATCTGACCGTCATCGAGGTTCTGGCTATCCATGCAGACCAAATCGAGCGCTACGGTGGCGTCCATGGCGTGCGTGATCCTGGCCAACTGGAGGCGGCCCTGTATCGCCCGCGGACGGGATATTATGCCGATCTGATCGGCGAGGCCGCCGCGTTGTGGGAGAGTCTGGCGCAGAATCATCCGTTCATTGATGGCAACAAGCGCACGGCATTTGCTGCCACCTACACCTTTCTGGTCATCAATGGCGCTGGGATGCAGGCCGATCCAGATGAGACTTACGATTTTATCGTCAGTCTGTATGAAGCGGACGGCTTCAGCTTTGAGCCTCTGGTCGCCTGGCTGCGGCGGGTGGTGGTGCCGCCAAAAGCGTGACTGCTCCTGAAACAGCCGCAGGAGCAGTTCGACGACGACTGCACCGCGATGTGGCTGGGTCATGCGGAAAAGGAACTCAGGCTTCGTATGAGCACACTGCATCTGCATCTGAGGCATTTCGAGACGTTTTTTTGGGCGGCACAGCTGGGCAGCTTCACGGCGGCGGCGGAGCGGCTGAATTCAACGCAATCGGCGGTTTCAATGAGGATCGCCGAGCTGGAATCGCGTTTCGGTGTCTCGGTGTTCGATCGCCTCAATCGGCGCATCGTCCTCACGCCGAAGGGCGAGGAGCTGATGGAATATGTCGAGCGGCTACTGCGGCTGGTCGAGGAAATCCAGGAACACGTCGCGGCACCGGAGGCGGTTTCGGGCATCATCCGCATCGGGGTGACGGAGGTGATCGCCCAGACCTGGCTGCCCGCCTTCGTCGAGACGCTGCACAGGCGGTACGTCAACGTAAAGGCGAAGTTCACCGTGGCGCTGACACAGGAAGTCATGGAGCGCCTGCAGGGTGGCAGCCTTGATATCGCGCTGGCGCCGGGTATTTCATTCGAGCCGGGCATACAAGCGCGATCGCTCGGTACGGTGGAATTCGCGTGGATGGCGGGGCGGATGCTGGAATTGCCGGAAGGAAAGCTAGGGCCGGAGGCATTGCAGGCGCAGCGCATCATCGTGCTGCCAAAAGCCTCGTTCCATTACCGGGGCATCGAGGCATGGTTTCAGGCGCATGACGTGCTTTACCGGCCGAGCGACGAATGCAACAGCATGAGCGTGGTGGCGATGCTGACTGCCTCGAATGTCGGCATCAGTCTGCTGCCGCCGATCTGCTATCGGAGCGAGCTGGAGCGGGGCGAACTCCGCACCATCCATACCGTGCCGCCGCATCAGCCGGTCGAGTTCTTCGCCATTACGATGCCGGAGAAGTTCGACGCGCTCAACCGGCTGGTGGTGGAACTGGCGGTGGAGGTCAGCACCTTCAGGAAGTCGATCTAGCGTTTTCCCTTGCGCGGGCGACGTAGGCGGCGAGGCGCGACTTGAGGCCGGGGGCGGCTACGCTGCGCACCAGCATCGCGAGGTCGGCGTCGGGGTCGGGGGCGGGCTGGCGCGCCTGGGTGACGAGGGTGACGGCGGCGCTCGCATCAAGCGCCGCGAGGCCGTTCGCCAGCCAGTTGATTTCCGCCTCGATCGCCTCGGCGTCGCACACTGCAGTGAGAAGGCGGCGGGAGAGCGCTTCCTCCGCGGTGACGACGCGGCCGGAGGACAATATCGCCTGCGCCGCGGCGGCACCCGTCAGCGCTGCGAGCCGGCGGGTGCCAAGGGCGACGCCGAAGCTGTAGCCGGGAAAGCGGAAGCGTGCCCCTGGCAGGGCGAGCCGGTGGTCGCATGCGGCGACGATGTCAGCACCTGCGCCGAAGGCGGCGCCCTGCACGCGGGCGACGGTCAGGAACGGGGAGGTGGCAATGGCTTGCAGCATCTGCTCGATGCGGATGAAGCGCAGGGCTAGGGAAGCGTCGGATTCGGCCTCGCTGTCGGAGAGATCGAAGCCGGCGCAGAAGTTTTTTCCCTCGCCTTGCAGAACCAGGACGCGGGTGGCGTTGGCCGCGGCCTGCGCCAAGATTTCGAGCAGGGCTTCGACAAGCCCGGCGCTCAGGGCATTGGAGCGGTCGGGCCGTTGCAGGGAAAGACGGGATAGGCCACGCGCATCCGGCCCTTCGACGGCGAGCATGCTCATGACGCCTCCGGGGACAGCCATTCCTCGAACACGTCTTCGGTGTGCTGCCCGAGCGCAGGCGGCATGCGGCCGATGCCGGGTTCCATGCCGGAAATGCCGACGGGAAAATCGACCGTGCGGGTCTCGACACCGTTGGGCAGTGCGATGGGGCGCACCAGCCCCATGCCGGCGACGTGCGGGTCGGCGAGGATCGCCGCGAAATCGTTGACCGGGGCGCAGGGAATGCCGGCGGCGACGAAACCCTCCAGCCAGTCGGCAGCGTTACGGGTGCGGAAGACCGGGGCGAGAATGGCTTCCAGCTCCTTCTGGTTCGCCGCACGTCGGCGTTGCGGGGTAAAGCGCGGATCAACGGCGAGGTCGGGCAGGCCGACGATGTCGCAGAAGCGGCGCCACAGCGCCTCGTTGCCGGCGGCGACCACGAAATGCAGGTCGGCGGCGCGGAAGGCCTGGTAGGGCGCGTTGCGTGGATGCGCCGAGCCTAGGCGGTGTGGCACCTTGCCCGAGCCGAAATATTCGCTGGTCTGCAGAGCGGATATGCCGAGCAAACAGCCGAGCATCGAGCAGTCGACATGGGCGCCCTCGCCGGTTTCGTCGCGGCGGCGAAGGGCGGCGAGGATGGTGTAGGCGGAATAGAGGCCGGCAACGAAATCGCCCACCGGTACGCCGCACTTGATCGGGTCAGCCCCGTCTTCGCCGGTGACGCTCATCAGCCCGCTCACCGCCTGAATGGTGACGTCGAAGGCGCCGCGTTCGGCATAGGGGCCGGTCTGGCCGTAGCCGGAGAGCGAGCAATAGATGATGCGCGGATTCAAGGCGGCGACATCATCATAGCCAAGACCGAGACGCGGCAGAACGCCGGGGCGGAAATTCTCGAGGACAATATCGGCCCTCGCACAGAGAGCGCGGAGGCGTGCGAGATCGGTCGGGTTCTTGAGATCGACGACGATGCTGCGCTTGTTGCGGTTGAGGGAGGCGAAATTGGCGCTGTATTCCTCGCCTCCCGTATCGCCAGCGGCCACCATCAGGGGCGGCCAGTCGCGCATGCCGTCGCCGCCGTCGGGCCGCTCGACCTTCACCACGTCGGCGCCGAGATCGGCCAGCAGCATGCCCGCGAAAGGGCCGGCCGCGATCTGGCCGAATTCGAGAACCCGCAGATTGGCGAGAGGGCGTGGCGGCATACGAAACTCCATGGATTCAAGGCGAATTCTTGCGCGCGAAATTCAATAGGGCGCAAAGGTGGGGGCGAAGAAGAGATAGACCACGCCGAAGAAGAGCGTCATCAGCAGGAAGCTCGCGAAGGTGAAGCCCAGAACCCGGCGGACGCCGACGCCGGCGATCGCTACCAGTGGGATCGCCCAGAACGGTTGCAGCAGGCTGGAGACTAGTTCGCCAGTCGCCACCCCCATCGAGGTCGCTGGCAGTGAGGCGTGCAGGCTTATCGCCGCCGGCACCGTGAATGGGCCCTGCACCGCCCAATGGCCGCCGCCGCTGGGGATGAACAGGGTGATTATGAGCGAACCGACATAGCTCCAGAAAGGCAGCGTCCAGCGCGAGGCGACGTGGACGAAGGCGGTGGAGATGACGCCGGCGAGTCCGGTCGCCGACATGATGCCCATGATGCCGCCGTAGAACGGATATTGCAGCATCATCTGCCCGGTGACGCGCGCCGCCGAGGAGATGGCGCCGACATAGGCGCCGGCATTGCCGTGGAGTAGCAGGCCGAGGATGAGGAAGATGAAAATGACGCTGTTGATATCGAGCGAGACGCCGTGCATCGACCAGTCGAGCCCCAGATAGGCGAGGCCGGCGACGACGAAGACTAGAGTGCAGAGGGGCGAGTTTTCGAGGCGGCTGGCGAGGCTGTCGCGCCGAGCGCGGCTGGCGGGCGCGGGTTCCTCGGCCAGTGCGGCCGGGTCGATCGCGATGGCGGCATGATCGGAAGGGCGGATCATCAGGTAAAGCACCGGCAGGACGACCATCGCCACGAGGCCGGGGACGATCAGCCAAGGCGCGAACACGGTTTGCGACAGTGGCACGATGTGGTGCGTCATCTTCTCGATGAAGTTGAGCGGGCTGCCTGGCGTGGCAATCGAAAGCCCTATCGAGCTCGACATGCCGGTGAAGGTCCAGAGCACCCAGGCGCTGTAGCTGGCGGCGACCAGCCAGGCAAAGTCGACGCGGATGCGCTTCGCCACCTCCTTCGCCAACATTGCCCCGATGACGAGGCCGAAGCCCCAGTTAAAGAAGGACGCGATGCAGCCACCGAAGAATACCACGGCGAGGGCCGAGCGCGGCCCCACCGCCAGGGCGCAGACTTTTTCCAGGCCGCGCCTGACCGGGGCGGCGCTGGCGAGGGCATAGCCGGTGACCAGGATAAGGATCATCTGGAAGGCGAAGGTAAAGATATTGGTGATGCCGGCATACCAGCCGAACAGAATGTGCTGCGGCGAGCCGTGCGGGGCGACCAGAACGGCGGCTAGGGCGGTAATGATTGTCAGTAATATGACCAGCACGAACGGGTCCGGCATGATACGTTCGAACAGGTAGACGCAATAGCCGACGGACCTTTGCAGAAAGGTGCCGCCGAAGGTCATGGCATCCGCGTTGCCGGGCTCTACGGCGACGTTGCCTGAATCACTCATGGACGTTCCTCCGCTTTTGTTATTAGCGATATATCCGCTTCCGCTTTCCGCGGGGGGCGGCGGGCCGACGCGGCGGGTCAGGCCACGGTGGCCTCCCGCGGCGGTGCGGCTTCGGCGCGCTCCAGCTTTGTCAGAAGCTGGCGGGCGCGGCGCAAGGCGGCATCAGTGCGCAGGAACACCTCGGAATAACCGGCGTCGGGGTATTCAAACATCTTCTGCTGCTTTTCGAGCGCCCAATGATCCTCGGCCATGACCGTGGGAAAGGTCTCGACGAATTTATCCAGCACCGGGCGCGAGGGATCGCTTTTGCACATCAGGCCTTTCGGCAGGTTGACGATGAGTCGCCAGACATGGTTGCGACGGTCGACCGGCGTGTGGGCGTGCAGAATGATGTAGCCGCGCTCGCTGGCAGCATCGCCCATTTTGCCTTCCGGCCAAACGCGCATCTGCACCCGGGTGAGCCCGGGGTTGAGCATGAAATGGGTGTGGTGGCGGTCGACCTTTTCATAACCGAAATACTCTTCCAGGAACGGCGGCTGGCGGTACCCAGCGACCTCGCGGACGGTGCCGACATAGGCGTTTCCGTCTTTGACGCCCTCTTCGAGCTTCACCGGGATTTTGCTGTTCTCGACATCGCCGATATTGCCGTCGTGCAGCGGGAAAAAATGCGTGATGTCGAGAAGGTTCTCGATCAGCAGCAAGGAATTGCAGGGCACTGGCACCGGGCCTTTCACGTCCGCGGTGTCCCAGTCCGGGCTGACGACTTCCTGGGTGCGGGGCGGATGCGTGCCTTCGGCGAGGGCGGGGTCGCCCGGCCAGACCCATACAAGGCCATCCTGCTCCATCAACGGCACCTCACGCAGCTTCGCCGCTGGCGGGATCATTCCGTCGGGATGGGCGGGAACGCGGACACAGGCGCCGGCCGCATCGTAGCAGAGGCCGTGATAGGCGCATTGCAGCAGGCCGCCCTCGATCAGCTTGCCCGCTGAAAGCGGCATGCGCTTGTGGCAGCAGCGGTCATCGAAGGCGACGACGTTGCCGGTCTTAGTGCGCCACATCACGATCGGCCGCTCCGCCACGACCTGGCCTTGCAGGACATCCTTTTGGAAATCCTGTGAAAGGCCGACGATATACCAAGTATTCTTGACGAGTACGTCGCTGTTCATCGTGGTTGTTTCTCCCTGAACCGTAAGCACTAATCGGCAAGGGAGGGCCGCAAATGTCAAACAAGTATTGTTGATCGAAATTTTTCAGTTTTTCGAATGTATTTATTGCAATGCAGCATTTATCATAAATTTTGACGATGGTGTTGCATCAGATTTTCTTCGTTGCATGCGGGGATTGACGGAGCAATTTGGAGCCGGAAACGTCCATGGATATATGTCAATGAAGCTGCGTATCGATGACGTCAGGATTCTGGCGGATGACATCAAGGCGTTCAGGCTCGTCGACCCCGGCGGCGCCGATCTGCCGGAATTTTCGCCAGGGGCGCATGTCGACCTGCGGCTAGGGAACGGGCTGATTCGCCAGTATTCGCTCTGCGGCGACCCGGCCGACCGGCACAGCTATATGCTGGGGGTGCTGCGGGAGGCGACGGGCGGCGGCGGGTCTACCTACATCCATGACGAGCTCGGCGTGGGCGCGATGGTCGAGACCTCGCCGCCGCGGAATAATTTCAAGCTGGTGGCGGCGCCGCGCTACCTGTTCGTCGCTGGCGGGATCGGGATTACGCCAATTTTGCCGATGTTGCGGGCGGCGCGGCGGAGCGGTGCGGATTTCAGGCTATTCTATTGCACGCGCTCGCCGGCGCGAACTGCGTTTCGCGAGGAATTGCTGGCGGAGGGCGGCGACGGCTCTGTCGTCATTCATCATGACGGTGGCGATCCTGCGCGCGGGCTCGATTTCGCGGCACTGCTCGCGGTGCGCGAGCCGGGCACGCAGCTTTATTATTGCGGGCCGCCGGGGCTGATGACGGCGATTGCCGCCGCCTGCCGCCAATGGCCGGCGGATGCGGTGCATTGCGAGCATTTCTCGGCGCGGCCAAAGGAGGCCGGGGCCGAAACCCCGCAGAACCAGGCTTTCCGCGTGCGCATCGCCGGTAGCGGCGCGGAATATGAGGTGCCAGTCGATCAGACGATCGTGAACGTACTGCGCCGCAACGGTGTGACGGTGGATACATCCTGCGAGGATGGGTATTGCGGCACCTGCATGACCCGCTATACGGCGGGCGAGCCGGAGCATCGCGACACGGTGCTGGATACGGAAAGCCGCCGATCCTATGTCCTGATCTGCTGCGCCCGCTCGAAGACGCCGGTTCTCGAACTGGATATCTGACCGGCGGGTTTCACCTGCCTTGCGAGGATCAGCTCCTCTCGGGCCGCGCTATTGGTGTTTCTCCAAGGCCCGGTAGAGGGTGGCGCGGTGGACGCCCAGCAAGCGGGCAACCTCGGCCACGGGTTTGCCGTCCGTCTCAATGAGCTGACGGGCATGAGCGATCTGCTCGGCCGCGGCCCAAAGCGCACACCGCGCGCTTTGGCTGCGATCCTGCCGGTGCTGGTGCGTTCGACAATAAGGGACCGCTCGAAATCGGCCATGCCGGCGAACACCGTCAGCACCATGCGGCCGGCCGGCGTCGTGGTATCGGCCCACGGCTCGGCCAGTGAGCGCAAGCCGGCGCCAGCCTCTTTGATCCGCTCGGCAATATCCAGCAGATCGCGGGTGGAGCGGGCAAGCCGGTCCAGGCGCGTGACCGTCACCACGTCACCGGCACGCAGGTGATCGAGCAGGCGTACCAATTCTGGCCGGTCACGCTTTGCCCCGCTGACCTTTTCCTCGAAAATACGTGTGCAGCCAGCCTCCCGCAGCGTCGCGCGCTGCTGGGCGAGATCCTGGCCCTGAGTGGAGACGCGGGCGTAGCCGATCAAGGGGCCCGTTGCAGACTCGTTCACGAGCTTTCCTGATGCGACAAAGATGCGACATGAAAAAACTAGGCAGGCTGTGAGCTTGACCGGTAAGTGGCGGTGTTTCTTGATCGCTATGTGGCGTGGCCGATAACGAGTGCGCCTGCGGCGGCCTCGACGACGTCTTCGGTAATCGTGGTGAGCTCGTTGATGCGCAGGACACGGTCCATCTGAGCGACGAGGCGCTGAAGCAGGCGGAAGTTGCCGCCCGTCAGCCGCGCGATCGCGGCGGCCGCCTGGCTGTCGGTGAAGTCATCCAGATCGAGCTCGGAGCCGAGCCGCTTCCAGTGGCGGGTCAGCACGAAGCGGAGCTCCTCCTGCGTGAGCGGTGGATACCGATGCGAAAACCCGACACGGCTGTAGAGCTGCGGATAGTGGCCCATGCGCTTCTCGATTCCGGGCATACCGATCAGGATCAGGCCGATGCCGCTTCGGTCAAACTGATCGCGGAGATATTCGAGCGCAGTGTTGGTCAGGCGCTCCGCCTCGTCGATGATGACGAGCTCGATGCGACCGAAGGGCGATGTGGCAGCCTGGGTTCCTGGACTTGCGAGGCCCTGGTCGATCTGGCCGAGTTGTTCGTCACAAGTGGGCCGCTGGCACATATACGGTCTGACAACGTCCCGAATTCATCGCCAGGGCGGTGCGGGAATGGCTCGGGAAGGCCAGTGTGAAGACGCTCTACACCACGCCCGGTTAGCCATGGGAAAACGGATACTGCGAGTCCTTCAACGGCTCGCTGCGTGATGAGCTGCTCAACGGGGAGATCTTCTACACCCTGGCGGAAGCGAAGATCCTGATCGAGGCATAGCGACGGCACTACAACACCGTCAGGCCGCGTAGTTCGCTCGGATATCAGCCTCCAGCCATGGCACCAGAGCTGAAAATGCACTCACTTTCAACACGGACCACTCAGTGAGTGGCCGGTCAATTTGCTGTGCGGCGTGCTTCGCAAGGTTCTCGCGGAGACCGCGCGTGCGCTAGTCTGACCGGCAGAAGCGATTTATGGAACTGAATGTGGTTCCATAAGCCAGCTATTTGTGGATCTATCGATCATTTGCGGCCGTGGATAGACTGATTGGAAACGCGGCCGTGGCCTTGATTTTGTCGCGGCACAAGAATGACGACGATGCCTGTTCGGGGGGCACTCAACGCCGGCACGCTGCTTAATTGGTGCTGTGCATGAAGGGGGAATGTCATGCGTTCAGGCGTGACGGCGAGGCGGGCTGATCAGGCCGGCCAGTATCGAGAGCTTTATAATTATTGGTTTCACAGCCTGAATGCGGGCCGTGTCAGGACGCTAAGCCCTTTCCAGAAAATCATCTAGGCTCGAGAGTTGCCCGAGCGCGGGCAACTTACATCGCGTTCCATCCGCAATCAACGGAGGCTCACATGTCTTGGAAAGCGGGACCTGACGACGACCGGAGATTTCAGCTCGACCGTCGTACATTAATGAAGATCGCGGCGTTCGGCGGCGTGGCGGCACCGGCGGTGAACGCTGTGCTGCCTGGCCAGGCAGCAGCGGCGATGCCAGTCCATGGCGGACGTCTCAACATCGTGCATGGGTCGATCAACATCCTGAACCCTGCAATCCAATCTGGTATCGCAACAATGATTCCCGGCGCGCAGCTTTTTGCCGGACTGGTGCAGTTCGATTCCAACTGGAAGGCACATCCTTACCTTGCGACGCATTGGGAAGAGGCGGCCGACGGGCTCAGCCACACTTTTCATCTACAGCATGGGGCCCTGTTTCATGACGGCAAGGAGATCACGTCGGAAGACGTCGCGTTCTCTCTCCATATCGTCAAAAACTATCATCCGTTCGGACCGGCGATGTTCGGCTCGGTCGAAGGCGTTGACACGCCGGACAAATACACCGCGGTCATCCGCCTGAAGCAGCCGCTGCCGGCGCTGCTGATCTCGACTTCGTCGGTGCTGCTGCCGATCCTGCCGAAGCATGTCTACGGCGTGGGGGATATCAGGACCAACCCGCACAACAGCCGCCCGATCGGTTCTGGACCGTTCGAGTTTCAGACCTACAGTCCGGGCAACTATCTGATCCTCAAGCGGTTCGAGAAGTTTTTCCGGCCGAACCGGCCTTATCTCGACCGGCTCGTTTTCCATATCATGAACGATCCGAACACAATGACGCTCGGCATGCAGAGGGGCAGTCTCGACTACATGCCGTATGCGCCGGTCACGATCAGTGACGTGGTACGCCTGTCGAGGGCAACCCATCTCGGTGTGACTTATGACGGATACCAGGCGATCGGGCCGATTAACTGGTTGGAGTTCAACGTCCGTAACAAGCCGCTCGACGACAGGCGAGTACGCCAGGCGATCGCCTATGCGACGTCGCGGGAGTTCATCGTGGATGAACTATTCGAGGGGAAGGCGAAGATCGCCACCGGGCCGATCGTGCCGAGCAGCCCGTATTATAGCCCGGATGTCGAGATGTATAAGCAGAATCTCGAAAAGGCGAACAAACTCCTCGACGAGGCGGGATATCCAAAAAAGGGCGATTCACGCTTTACTCTTACGCTCGATACCTATCCAGGTATGGGACAGCAAGGGCTGGCGCCGGCACAGTATTTCAAGTCGCAGCTGCCGAAGATCGGCATCGACGTGAATATCCGCGAGGCGCCGGACTTTCCTACTTGGGCACACCGGATGGCAAACTGGGATTACCAGATGAGCATGAACGAGGTGTACAACTATCCAGATCCGACGATCGGCGTGCAGCGAACGTACATGTCGAACAACATTAAGCATGTCGTCTGGTCGAATACCGAAGGGTACAACAACCCCGATGTCGACAGGCTGTTCGAGAAGGCCGCGCATGAGATGGACATCACCAAGCGCAAGGCACTTTATGCCAAGGTGCAGATGATCCTGTCGCAGGATTTGCCGGTCTACTGGCTCAACGTGATTCCCTACGCCACAGTCTACAACAAGCGGATGCAGAACCAGCCGCTGACGATCTGGGGTGCAATGGGGCCGTGGGACGAGGTCTGGCTGCGTTGATGAGGACGGCATCCGCTGTCGCGATGCAGGAGGGAGACCGCCGCGTATGGCTCTGATGATCGCGCGTCGCATCCTCCACGGTGTTCTCCTCATCCTAGCTGTTATCGTCCTCGACTTCTTTCTCCTGCATCTGGCACCTGGTTCGATCGCGGAGACGCTGGCGAGCGCGAGCGGCGGAGCATCGCCGGCGCTGCTGGCCGAGATCAAGCGAGAATACGGTCTGAATAAGCCGCTCTATGTGCAATTGTGGCTCTATCTCGGCCAGGTTGCGCACGGGAACCTGGGCGAATCCTATTTCTATAACCGGCCGGTCGTCACGCTGATCGGAGAACGGCTGCCCGCAACGCTCCTCTTGGTGCTCTCAGCGCAGGGATGGTCGATCCTGCTCGGCACGCTGATGGGGGTGATCGCGGCAACGAAGCCGCGAGGCCTGCGCAGCACCGTGGTCGGCGTGCTGGCGATGGTCGGCTATGCCACGCCGGCCTTCTGGCTCGGAATCATGTTGCTGATCTTGTTCGCCTATCTGCTACCGATCTTCCCGACCTCAGGCATGATGTCGATTGATTTGATCGGTGCGCCGCTGGCGGTGCAGGCGGTGGACATCCTACAGCATCTTGTCCTGCCGTCGTTCACGCTCGGCTTCATCTATCTTGCGCAGTATTCGCGCCTTGCGCGGGCGAGCATGATCGATGCGCTGCAACAGGACTATATTCGCACTGCACGGGCCAAGGGGGTGTCGGAGTTTCGCGTGATTTTCAAACATGCTTTGCGCAACGCGCTGCTACCGGTAGTGACGGTGGGCGGGTTGCAGTTCAGCCAAGTGATTGCCGGGGCAGTACTGATCGAGACTGTGTTCAACTGGCCGGGAATGGGGCGGCTCGCCTACAACGCCGTGCTGCGGCGTGACTATACGCTGGTACTCGGGATACTCGTCGTCGCGGCGATCGTAGTCGTGGTGATGAACCTGCTTACCGATCTGGCCTACTACTGGCTGGATCCGCGTATCCGCGATGCAAGAAGCGCGCGATGACGGAGGGCCCGCAGGTCGAAAGCCGAAGCACAATCACGTCGTTCGCCTCGTTCGTGATGCGGGCGGGAGTGATGCCGGTCATCGGCGGACTGGTGTGGCTTGGCCTCGTCTTCGTTGGCGTTGTCGGGCCGTATCTCTATCCGGTCAATCCGTTCAGCATCGTGGCGAGACCGCGCACGCCGCCCTTCGTGACGATGAAGGTGCCGCTCGGCACCGACTATCTCGGGCGCGACATCCTCGCCGGGCTCGTGCACGGGACGATGGTGACGCTCGAGGTCGGCATCGGTGCGGCGCTATTCACCGTCGTCATCGGGGTAACGGTGGGCGCGCTCGCGGGATTTTACGGCAGGCGGACAGAGACGGCGCTGATGAAGATCACCGAATTCTTCCAGGTGCTGCCGCCGCTGCTACTGGCGATGGTGCTGATCCTGGTTTTGTCGCCGACGACGTTGACAGTGATCGGCGCCATCGGCGTGACGAGCTGGCCTCCTGTCGCACGTGTTACCCGCGCCGAAATCCTCTCGATCAAGACCCGCGAGTTCGTCACCGCAAGCCGCGCGGTTGGCGCCTCGGACTGGCATCTGATCTGGCGCGTCATCCTGCCGAACGTATTTCCCTCGATTATCGTGCTGAGCACGTTGCTGGTCGGCACTGCGGTGCTGTTTCAGGCAGCGCTCAGCTTCCTCGGCCTAACCGATCAGAACGTGATGAGCTGGGGACTGATGATCGGCCAGTCGCGCGACTACATCTTCTCGACCTGGTGGGCGGTCACATTTCCGGGGCTTGCGATCGTCATCGCAGTGCTGTGCATCAGCTTCATCGGCGACGGCCTGAGCGACCACCTCACTCAGCGAGGGCGGCAACATTGAGCGCGCACGACGAGGTGTTGCGGGTGGATGGTCTTGTTGTCGAGGCCGCGACCGGCCGACGAAAACTTGCGCTGGTGCGCGGCGTCTCACTCTCAGTCTCGGTGGGGCGCACGCTCTGTCTCGTCGGCGAAAGCGGCAGCGGCAAAACGATTACGGCACTGGCGTTGATGCGCCTGCTCGCAGGCGGGCTGCATGTGCGCACCGGTGAGGCGGCGCTGGAGGGCAGGCCGATCGAACTCGACAGCCGGCAAGGGCCGCCCACTGGCCTCGCGATGATTTTCCAGGAGCCGATGACCGCTCTCAACCCAGCCTTCACGATCGGCGACCAGATCGTCGAGGCGCTACGGATTCACCGGAAGATGGCGAAAAGGGAAGCGCGGGCCGAGGCGCTGCGTCTGCTCGAAGAGGTCGGCATCGTCGATGCGCCGACACGGCTATCGGCCTATCCGCACCAGCTTTCCGGCGGAATGCGGCAGAGGGTGGTGATCGCCATCGCGCTGGCCTGCGGCCCAAAAGTGCTGATCGCGGACGAGCCGACCACGGCGCTCGACGTGACCGTGCAGGCGCAGATCCTGCGGTTGTTCCGTGAGCTGCAGACAGGGCATGGACTCGGCATGATTCTCGTTACGCATGACATGGGCGTGGTGAGCACGGCGGGGGACGACGTGGCGGTAATGTATGCCGGGCAGGTGGTGGAAGCCGGTTCGGTGCGGCAGGTGCTGGAGGAGCCCAAGCACCCCTACACGCAGGCGCTGCTCGCTTGCATGCCGTCGATGTCGGCTGTTGACGGGCCGCCGGAGCCACCCGAGGCGTTGGCCGAGATCGCCGGCATAGTGCCGCCGCCAACGGATTGGGGAACTGGATGCACATTCGCGCCGCGCTGCCCCTTCGTGCGGCCGGAATGTCATCTGAAGGCACCGAGGCGGGTCGGGCTTGGCGAAGGGCGGAGTGTCGCCTGCTGGCTTTATCAGGAGCAAAGGGAGCAGGAGGATGAATGAGCCCGTGCTGCTGAAGGTAGAAGGCCTGACCACAATTTTTCCCGGCTCGCGGGTGGGAGTGTTTGGCGCACGGCGACTCGTCCGCGCCGTCGATGGCGTGAATTTCGAACTCGGCGCACGCCGGACGCTCGGGCTGGTGGGGGAGAGCGGCAGCGGCAAGTCGACCACGGCGCTTTCCGTGCTGCGCCTAGTCGAGCCGTGTGGCGGCAGTGTGCTGTTCAGGGGGGAGGATATTCTCCAGTTAAACCCGCGCGAGATGCGGGCGATGCGCCGGAAGATGCAGATCATCTTCCAGGATCCCTATTCCTCGCTGAACCCGAAATGGCGCGTCGAGGACATTATTCGCGAACCGCTAGACGTGCAGCGCACGGGTACGAAGGCGCAGCGGCGCGCGCGGATCGGCGAATTGCTGGAACTGGTCGGCCTGCGGCCGGACCATGCGCGACGCTTTCCCCCCGAGTTCTCGGGCGGTCAGCGGCAGAGGATCGCGATCGCCCGCGCGCTCGCCACCGCGCCGGACCTACTGGTTTGTGACGAGATCGTCTCGGCGCTCGACGTCGCCGTGCAGGCGAAGATCTTGAACCTGATGAAAGGGATACAGGACACGCTCGGTATCTCGTTCCTGTTCATCTCGCATGACCTGTCGGTCGTCTATCACATGTGCGCGGATGTTGCGGTGATGTATCTCGGCACGATCGTCGAGCGCGCTCCGCGGGAACGGCTGTTCGCGCGGCCGCTGCATCCCTATACGAGCGGACTGCTCGCCGCGATACCGCGTGTCGGTGACTGGTCAGCGCGGGAGGCAGAGGCGGTGCCGCGTGGCGAGCCGGGCAATCCGTCGGGCGAGGAAACAGGGTGCCGCTTCACAACGCGCTGCGCCTTCGCGATAGCGCGTTGTGAAGGGGAACGGCCGGCGCTGCGCCAAGTCGGCGAATCATGGGTCGCATGCCATCGCGTTGGCAAGAACGGCGCGCGGGAGTGGGCCGGCGACTGAGGCCGGTCGGCAGGAGGAGCAGGAAATGGAACCGGTGACCAGAATTTTCAGAGCACGTCGCATCGTCACGATGAACCCGGCGCAGCCTTTTGCAACCTGCGTCGCGGTGCGTGACGGGCGGATCCTCGCGGTCGGCGGCCCGGACGAGATGGAAGGGATCGGTCCAGCCGAGACCGACGACAGCTTCGCTGACGCCGTGGTCCTGCCTGGCTTCGTGGAAGGGCATTGCCACCTGTTCGAGGGAGCGGTCTGGCGGGATCCCTATGTCGGCTATTTCGACCGGCGGGGACCAGAAGGCGATATCGTCACCGGCTTGCGGAGCATCGCCGCGGTAGTCGGGCGGCTGCGTGCGGCGGCCGCCGCACGGGTAAATGAGGCCGTGCTGTCCTCCTGGGGGTTCGACCCGATCTACATGGATGGCCGGCGCATGACCGTAGAGGATCTCGACGCCGTGGCCACGGATCGCCCGGTCGTGATCACCCACGCGTCGGGCCATATCATGAACGTTAACTCGGCGGCACTGCGTCTGGCGGGCCTCGACCGGGATTCTGACGTCGACGGGCTGGTCCGGGATGCAGCGGGCGAGTTGACCGGCGAGTTGCAGGGCTTCGAACTGCTCGGACGCATCCGCCATACCGTGCTGGGTGAGCAGAATGCGCGGATGCTGGATTTCGACGCGATGGAACGGTTCGGCCGGCTTGCCCGCCGTGTCGGCGTGACCACAGCGACGGACCTGGTAAGCGACGCTTCGGACGAGACGGTCAAGATCTACAGGCAGGCGACAGGGGCGGATGATTATCCGCTGCGCATAGTTCCGGCGATGGCCGCGCGTTTCTTCAGCTTGGAGGATGGAGTGAACCGCCTGCGAGAGCTGCGCCGGGAGAGTACTGACGCGTTGCATTTCGGCCTCGTGAAGCTACATGTTGACGGTTCGATCCAAGGCTTCACCGCCAGGCTGCGCTGGCCCGGCTATCATAACGGGGCGCCGAATGGGCTCTGGTACATCGCCCCCTCCGAGCTTCAGGAGATCGTTGAGACCTATCATCGTGCCGGCGCCATCTTGCACATGCACACGAATGGCGACGAGGCGACCGAGGCGACAGTGGAAATGCTCGAGCGCGCGCTCACCGTTCACCCCCGGCCCAATCACCGTCATACGCTGCAGCACTGCCAGATGCCGGATCAGGCGCTCTTCCGCCGCATCCGCGCACTTGACCTGTGCTGCAACCTGTTCGCCAATCACATCTATTACTGGGGCGACGCGCATGCGGAGCAGACCATGGGGCCCGCCCGCGCCATCCGGATGGACGCATGCGGCACCGCGCTACGGCTCGGGATTCCCTTCTCAATCCATTCGGATGCGCCGATCACACCGCTCGATCCACTGTTCACCGCTTGGTGCGCTGTGATGCGACAGACGGCGAGCGGACGCACGCTCGGCGAGGCAGAGCGGATCCCCGTTGCCGACGCTCTGCGGGCGATCACGATCGGCTCGGCCTACACGCTTAAGCTCGATCATCTCGTCGGCAGCATTGAGGTTGGCAAGTTCGCAGATTTCGCCGTGCTTGAGCAAGATCCTCTGGAGGTGGAGCCGGCAACGTTGAGGAATATTCCGGTCCGCGCCACGGTGCGGGCGGGCAGGATTTTCCACGTCTGATGGAGGTCGTTCCCGTCACCATTTTGGGCGGGTTCCTCGGCGCCGGCAAAACCACCGCGCTCAACCGCTTGCTTCGCGAGGCGGAAGCCGGAACGGTGGTGCTAGTGAACGACTTTGGTGCCATCAATGTAGATGGCAGCCTCGTCGCGGCGAAGGAGGGCGATCTCCTTACCCTCGCCAATGGCTGTGTCTGCTGCTCGATCGGGCCGGATTTCAGTGCCACGCTGGGACGGATGCTGGCGCGACGGCCGCCGCCGAGGCGTATTTTCATAGAGGCGAGCGGCGTCTCCGATCCGTGGCGGATCGCGCAGCTTGTCAAGCTGGAAAGAAAGACGAGGATCGCCGCCGTGATCGTGCTGGCGGATACGCTGGACTTCGCAATTCAGGCCGCCGATCGCTGGATCGCCGATACGCTGGCGCGGCAGGTGGCTAGGGCGGATATTGTCGCCATGACGAAATGCGATCTGGCGGACGAGAAGATGAAAGCGGCGGCCCAGGCGGCGATACGCGAGATCCGGGCGGACGTGCCGATCATCGAAATCGCGCAGGGTGCAATTCCGCCAGCCTTGCTGGATACGCATGCAGACATCGCGGCGCCGCGCTTCCTAGCCGACGCGCCCGAGCATGGATTTCTCAGTTGGTATTGGTCGCCATCAGAAGCGCTGGAACGGCAATGGCTGGAATCGGTGCTGGAGGCCTTGCCGCCCGCGGTGCTGCGCGTGAAGGGTATCGTGCGGCTGGAGCCGGAGGCACGCCGCCACGTCGTGCATATGGTCGGCCGACGCTGGAACATCGAACCTTGGGACAGGATGGCAGGTGAGGAAGGGCTTGTCGTGATCGGCACCCGGGAACTACCGGCTCCGGAAGTGCTGGCGGCAACATTCTCGAAAGGTGGCGATCGGACCGGGTGAGGTGCAGTGTCAGACTACTCGACGTATAGCCCGCCACACCCCACCGTTACCACGTTGCGGGGCCTGACGCTCACCAACGAACCTAGGCTCGGCGTCGAGCCTTATGACACACGGCAACAGCCTGGGATGTTTCCTCCTCTTGGCCGCCTAGCGGTCCACCCGGCTCGGCTTATGCCCCTAGCTCAGTGGCAAGGACGAATCACCCTACGTCTTCGGCAGATCGCTCAGCTTCGTTTCGAGCTCTGCCACCAATATTGTAAGCGTCTCGACCTGCGGCGTCCGGCGCCCAATCACCTCTGCCTGCGCCAAAGCCAACTCAATTAGATCATCTTTGTAAAGCTTCGACAGGGCTTCACGATTCACGAAATCGTAAAATCACGAGACCATCACCCTGTTAAGAAATTCCGTTAATTGACCGTGGCCGCGCACACCAAGACAGCGCCGGCAGGGGCAATCGGCTACCAACTCATGATCAAATCACAAATATTCATTTTCTTTCACAATTAAACCTCCACCACCACCATCGATACAATGGAGTTTTACTTTGTTTCCGTGTATCCAGACCGCCACTTCAACAACTTTTTCTTCTATAACTCTCAACGCACATTGTCCAATAAGATTAATCTTTCGCCTAGAATTTTTCTGGAATGGACCTATATTGAAATCAAAAAATTCCCTTCCAGTATGAGTACCAAATGCCTCCCATTTAAAAACAACGACACCTCTATCTTCAACCAAATCGCTCAAAATTTTGAATCTCAAATCAGGAAATGCATCTCTAAAATTTACGATGAACATCATAATTTCATAATATCCAATCTTTATACTATCCATAGAATACTGAAATCTAATATTTTCGCTACAAAATGTTTCAAGAACAAAGAGATTAGGATTTTCTCCCCAAAGCGAGTTGAACCACCGTTCAGCGACATCCTTTCTTTTGATTTCGTTGACCATGGTCATTTCCCTCTATTCTACAATGTTATTGTTCACGCTATTGGAGGTGGCCGTGCTTTTCGAGCGCCAGTTATTCGGCGTTCTTGACCACCGCCGGCGGCATCACGCCATGCCCCACGCCACGCTCCAGTTCTTCGAGCGTCTTGCCTTGGGTTTCCACCGTCGAAGTCATTTCCACCACCACGCCAATAAAGGCGACGACCGCGATGATCGCGAAGCTGGTAGCCTGGCCGTAGCGATGCAACAGGACCGGCATGGCATAGGCACCGACGACACCGCCGAAAAACCGCGAAACCGTCTCGACCGTCGCCGCTCCGGTGGCGCGCAGTTCGATTGGGTACTGCTCGGCGAAGGACATTTTCAGCGCCGGGAATGCACCGGTGCCGAAGAAGGACATAACGCAGGCAAACAGCACGCTGCCGGTGACCGAGCCGGTGAGGGCAAAGAAAACCGCGCCGATTCCCGCCGCGCCCATGAAGACCACGTAGGCGACGCGCCGGCCGGTGCGCTCGGCGAGCCAGCCATTGGCAAGCTTGCCGGGGATCGCCGCGGCGGTGATAATCGCCGTGAAGAGCAGCGACGTCGCGAACTTGAACCCATGCGAGACGAAGATCGTCGGCATGTAGCTCATGACCACGTAGAACATGAAGAAGACGCCGGTCGCCGAGATGCAGCGGGCCACAGTTCTTCCGATCAGCGCCGGACCGAAAAGCTGTGACAATCGTCCGGCACCAATCGCGGATTTGGCACCGACGAGCGGTGTCGCGGGACGAGGCAGCGGGGCACCGGTGGCGGCCTCGGCTTTCACCTCGAGATAGGCCATTCCCGCCTCCGCCTCGGCGATCCGGCCGCGCCGCGCGAGCCAACGCGGACTTTCCGGCAAGAGCCAGTAGACAAGGGCGGCATAGATGATCGGGCTCGCCGCAATCATGAAGAACACCCGCCAGGACATTTCGGGTGGAAGATTCGGGAACACAACAAAGCCGAGCAGCGGGGCGATAAAATATCCGACCGAAAGGCAGGCATCCATGCAGCCGTTGAACATCGTCCGGTGCTGCTTTCGGACAAATTCGCTGACGATGGCATAAGGCAGCGGAAAGATCGCCCCCATCCCCAGGCCTGCCCCGAAACGGGCCCATAGGAGCGTCCGATATCCCGGTACGAGGCCGCAGAGAAAGGTAAATACGCTATACCAGATGATGCCGCCGATCAGCACCCGTTTACGGCCGTACCGGTCCGCTAGGCGCCCAGCCGGAATGAGCCCGATGACAACGCCGAAGGTTTGGAACGCGACCAGCGCACCGACATCGCCGGGGGTCAGATGCAATGTCTCGCGCAGCGCCGGCAACGAAACTCCGAGCGAGCCGATACTCAAGGCTTCGGTGAACCACGCGAGTCCTGCGACGATGACGATACGCCATGTCAGTGCCGTCACCGGCAGCCGCTCGAGCCGTGCGGCGATCTTTGCCTGCGCCGCGACCCTTTCCTCCATCGTTGCCATTTCGAACGTTCCTTTGCGTTATGCCGGCGTATTCAGCCGGTCGTTGAAGGTTCCTCCAGCCTGCGCCCGCCGCCCGGGCCGAGGCTCGTAGACAGTGCTTGCACGATGCCGCTCGGTGTATCGGCGACGATGACGCCGGCGGCTTCCAGCGCCGCACGCTTGGCGGCATAGCCACCTGCATTTCCAGCGACGATCGCGCCGGCATGGCCCATCCGACGTCCACGCGGCGCGGCGCGGCCGGCGATGAAGGAGACCACAGGCTTGCGCATCGTCGCAGCGTAAAGAGCTGCTTCCTCCTCCATGCCGCCGCCGATCTCGCCGACCATCACCACCGCCTCGGTGCGGTCGTCGGTATCCAGCGCCAACAGCGCATCGCGGGTCGTGGTGCCGATCATCGGGTCGCCACCGATGCCGATGAAGCTCGACTGGCCGAACTTCGCTCGAGTAAGGTTGAGGCAGATCAGCGTGCCTAGGCTGCCGCTGCGCGAGATAACGCCGACGCGGCCAGGCTTGAAGACGTTGGTGTTATGGCCTGGCATTATGCCGACGAATCCTTCGCCCGGAGTCACCAGACCGGCGGTGTTGGGACCAACGATACGAACGCCGGCCGCCTTCGCGCGGGCGAAGACGTCGATCATGTCATGCGACGGGATATGCTCGGTCAGCATCACGAGGCCGGGTATTCCGGCATCGATCACGTCGAGCGCGGCGGCGCCGGCGAGCGACGGCGGCACGAACGTCACCGCGATATCAACCGGCATTTCCGCCGCTGCCGCCTTCGCACTGCCGAACACCGGCAGGCCGAGATGAGTCGTTCCCGCGCGTCTCGGGTTAACGCCGGCGACGATTTGCGTGCCGGTCTCGATCATGCGCTCCGTCCAGAACGTGCCCTGGCCGCCCGTCATGCCGAGAACGAGAACCCGGTCGGTACGGCGAATGAGAGGAAAGTCGCTCATTGCACCGCCTCGATCGCCGCTAACACCGCATCTTCCATCAGGTCGAAGGGCTCAATGCCAAGCGTCTCTTTCAACAGAGCCACAGCTTCGTCCTCACCAGTACCGTGCACAGAGAAAAATACCGGAATTTCGGGTGACAGCGCCCGCCATGCGTCGACGACGCCGCGCGTCATCACGTCAGTCCGCGCGAAGGCGCCGCAGAAATTGACCACAAGCGCGCGCAATCCGGGTTTCGAAAGCAGAAGTTTTAACGCCGGCTCCGCCTTGGTGTAAGCATCGCCGCCAATTTCGAGGAAATTGGCGGGGCTGCCCCCGAGATACGATACGACATCCATCGTCGTCATCGTCAGGCCCGCACCATTCGCTAGAATGCCGATATCGCCGTCGAGTTCGATGAATTTCAGACCCAGCCTTGCCGCTTCGGCCTCAAGCTTCGTCATCCTTTCTGCCGCCGCCACATCGGCGAGTTCATGCTGCCGGAACGCCGCTGCATCGTCGAGAGTGAACTTGCAGTCCAACGCGATCACGCGCCCATCTTTCAGCTCGGCCAGCGGGTTGACCTCTATGAGTTCGGCATCGGTTTCACGGTAGCGCTGATAAAGTGCGACAAGGATATCGGCGACCTTGCGCTCCACATCGCCGCTTCCCAGACCTTTGACCATCGTCAGAGCTTCAGGCAACGTAAAGCCGGAGTTTAGATCGACGAGATGCCGTCGCACGGCGCCGGAGTTCTTTGCAGCTATTTCCTCGATGTCCATGCCACCTTCGGCGGCGAACAAAATCAGCGCCGTTCGCTCGCGCGGCTCATGCAGGACGGCGGCATAGAACTCGCGGGCAATTGGCGCGAGGTTCTCGACCAGCACTGCATCGGCGACATGCCCGTCTATGGTCATACCGAGTATCGCCTCGGCGGCATCGCGCGCCTCTTGCGGCGTATGCGCGAGGCGGATGCCCCCGGCCTTGCCGCGCTTGCCGGTTGGTACCTGTGCTTTCACTACGCAGGGGCCGAGCCTTTCCACCGCGGCGGTGACTTCCGTAGTATTGTCGCACCACACCGCATCGAGCAACGGGATGCCGGCGGGGTCGAGAACGAGCGCTTTTGCGTGGTGTTCAAGCAGGTTCATCCGTTATCCTTCCATTACCGGCCGTCACTGGCCGTATTTGTCCCAGTAAGCGCCAAACAATTCCTGCTCGCTCGGCTTGTCTTCCGGAATCGGGGTGACGAGATGGGTGATGTTAAGAAAATGCCTGTAATTGAGGTTTTCGCTGATCGAATTCTTCTGCCATGACCCGCAACCCATGCTCAGGGTGAACTCCAGCCCGCTGTCGAAGCCGCCGCCATTGCCGAAAGTGTGGGCGAAATTCACCAGCACACGGACGACATCGAGCGTTTCGGCAAGCTGGCGCGCGCGCGCGGTGTCTCTGGTGTGGATACCGCAGGAATGACCGCGCCCCTGATGATCGAGAATGGCGCCCATCCGCGCAGCTGCGGCGCCGATATCGGCTTCCCTATAGACTGTTAGAACGAGGGAGAGCTTTTCGCCCGAAAACGGATGCTCCGACCCGACGCCGCTTTCCTCTACTAAGAAGAACCGGGCCTCGCGCGCCGCCTCCGGCAATCCGAACGCCTCGGCGAGCACCGCGGCATCCCGCGCAATGAGATCGCGGTTGAGTTTGCCGCCCTGCCAGAGAACGGCTTCGATCTGCCGTGCCTCATCCGGCGTGCAGCGATACGCCCCTACCCGCTCCAGTGCCGACAGCATGGGCTCATAGACTGCGTCAACGATGATGAGCGAATTTTCTGAGGAACATGACGTTGAATTGTCGAAAGTCTTCGAGGCCGCAATCTTGTCGGCTGCCGCATCGAGATCGGCGGTCTCGTCGACGATGACCGGAACATTGCCGGCGCCCACGCCAATCGCCGGCGTGCCGCTGCGATAGCCCCGCCGCACATTGTCCTGCGAACCAGTGATAACGACGAGATCGGCAGCCTCCATCAGCGCCTGTGTCATCTGCTTCGAAGCCGGTGGCGGCAGTATCTGCACCAGATCGGGCGGCGCGCCGATCCTCGCGAGTTCGGCCCGCATGGCTTCGACCGTCGCCGTAGTCGTCTTCATGCCGGCCGGTGACGGCGCGATGATGATGGCGTTGCGTCCCTTGACCGCCATCATCGCCTTGTTCACGGCCGTCGCCGAAGGATTGGTCGATGGTGTCACCGCGGCAACGACGCCGATGGGTTTGGCAAATTTGATGATGCCGCGCGCTCTGTCCTCCTCGATCATGCCGACCGATTTTGCTCGCAGCAGGTCGCGCAGCGTTCCGAAGGTTTTGCGCTGATTCTTGACGACTTTGTCGCGCGCATTGCCGAGCCCGGTATCGCGAACCGCCAGTTCGGCCAGGGCTGTGGCGCGATCCGGCCGGTAGAGTGCCCAGGCGAGGGCGATGACGCATTCGTCGGTGCGGGCCTGATCGGCATTGGCTATCGCCGCCAGCGCCGCCCGGGCGCGCGCGACGATCGGTAGGACGGCGGCGATGGCAGGATCGGTATGAGGAATGGGCTGGTCCATGGCTTCGTGTTCGCTCCTCGGATATCGTCGTTCAGCCGGCCGTGCCGGCTTCGGCACCTTGCGGCGAGAGAATCTGCGCGAGCGCAACGGAGGCGAGTTTCGCTTCCATCGGATCGGCCCGTGACGTGAGCACGATCGGCACCGCTGCCCCCAGCACAACGCCGATGGCGGTCGCGTGCGCCAAATGAACCATTGCCTTGAACAGTGCGTTGCCGGTCTCGATGTTCGGCACGACCAGAATATCCGCCCGCCCCGCCACCTCATGGCCTGCCATGCCCTTCAACGCCGCTGCTTCCGGCGACAGAGCAACATCAAGCGCCAGTGGCCCGGCGATGCTGCAATCGGATGCGGTTGCTTCCGCGCGGAAATCGTCGGCGAAGGCGGCGGCGGCGAGCGAACTCTGCATCGCAGCATTCGCGGTCTCGCTCGCCGAAAGCATGGCGATGCGCGGATGCGCGATGCCAACGATCTTCGCAACCCTCATGGCGTGGCGGACGATGTGGCTCATCGTCGCTGCATCCGGTAGCACGTTAAGGGCCGCGTCGGTGATCAGCAGGTCGCGCGGCGCTCCTGGCCTGCGCATGACGAAGACATGGCTCAGTCGCCCTCCGGCCGAGCGAATGCCGTGCGTGCGGTCGAGCACAGCGCGCATCAGCACGTCGGTGTGCAGATGGCCCTTCATCAGCAATCGTGCTTCACCCTTGGCAACCAAACCGACGGCGAGACGCGCCGCTTCTGCCTCCGACACGGCCGGGACGATGCGCAAGGATGCCGGCATCACCCCGTGCTGTTGAAGCCCCCGCTCGATCGCCGCAGGTTCTCCCACGAGGATGGGGTCAACTAATCCGAAAGAAGCCGCCCAGCACACGCTCTGCAAAACATCCGAAGTCTCTGCTGCCGCCACCGCCACCGCCACCGGTCCATGCCGGCGGGCACGCAACAGGAGATCCGGCGGGCAGATATAAACGCTCCTGCCTGGGGGAGGCGCATCCGCCTCCCCGTCCGCGTGGGGCTCGAAAGTCTGGACGACGCTCACCGGCTTCTTGTCACGGACCAATCCTCGCCGGAAATAGCCGGTTTCGATTTTCCATTGTCATTGCTTGGCTTTCCTCCTCTTGGCGGCACTGGCTATCCGGGAAGAGCCAGGCTGTCGCAAAGCGCTCTCGCGGCGTTCTGCAATGCCGAACGGTAGCGGTATGCATCGGTTACCGGCATTCGCGCCGCCGGGGCTTGGATCGCGATGCCGGCGGTGATTTCCTGCCGAACGTTGAAGATCGGCGCGGCCAGACAGACCACGCCGGCGAGATATTCCTCCCGATCGATCGAAAGCCCCTCCCGCCGCACCGATTCGAGTTCGCTCGCCAACCCGGCGAGAGTGGTAATGGTGTTGTGGGTGAAAGGCTCCAAATCGATCTGCTCGATCAGCCTTGCCCGTTTCGCTTCCGGCAGGAAGGCGAGGAACAGCTTGCCGATGGCCGTACAGTGCAGCGGCACTTTCGAGCCGATGGTGAAGTGCAGCCGGAGCGGCCAGTGCGTCGCTTCCACGCGATCGAAATAGACAATCTGGCTGCCGTCGAGTGAGCCGATATTGCAGGTCTCGCCGGTCTCGGTGACCAAGCTGTTCAATATCTGCCGACGAGGCGCGTACTGAACGGAACTACGAAGAATATCGAAGGCGAAATCGGTCAGGCGTGGCCCGGTGGCCACATGCCTGCCACTGAACTGGCGGTGCAGGAAACCTTCCGCCTCGAATTGCTCGATCATCCGGTAGACGGTCGGCTTTGGCAGTCCAAGCTGGGCGGCGATGTCGGTCGGCAGCACCGGCCTGCCGGCCCTCACCACGTATTCGAGCACCGCGAAAGATCGCAGGAACACCCCCGGGCTACCGCGCTCTATCCCCCCGGCTTGTGCGTCTGCGGATAGTTCAGGGCCAGTTTCGGCGGGCATGGCGTTCTGGATGCGACGGCGTCTCTGGCGTGTGGGCACTATATTTTCCATTCAGCGGTCTTTCATCTATTGAAGGATGATACAAATTTTGTCATTCGTCAATTTCAATCTGTCTGGCGAGACAGACGTAATCGAATGAACAACGCATTCGTTATATGGGGAAACGCCAATGGATCCTATTCCGCAGCCCGATGCGGCGCTTCGCCACAAAGCCCTCCGGCGGATAGCCGTTGCTAGTGCCATCGGCACCACCATCGAATGGTATGATTTCTTTCTCTACGGCGTGCTGGCGGCGATCGTCCTCAATCACGTCTTTTTCCCAAGCTATTCGCCGGTGATCGGCACCCTGCTTGCGTACACCACGTTCGCGATCGGCTTCGTTGCGCGCCCGATCGGCGGGATCATCTTCGGTCATTTCGGCGACCGTATAGGGCGCAAGACCATTCTGTTACTGACCCTTGCGATCATGGGCGTCAGCACGTTCCTCATCGGCGCCCTGCCGGGCTATGCCGTGCTCGGCAACGCGGCGCCGCTGCTCCTGTTGCTGCTCCGCGTCTTCCAAGGCATCGGCATCGGCGGCGAATGGGGCGGCGCCGTGGTGCTCGCGATCGAGCACGCCCCTGCCGGGCGGCGAAGCTATTTCGGTGCCTACCCGCAGATCGGCGTTCCCGCCGGGTTGTTGAGCAGTTCCGCCGTGGTGGGTCTGCTCAACCTGCTGCCGAAGGACGATTTCATGCTATGGGGCTGGCGCCTCGCCTTTCTCGGCAGCGCGGTGCTGGTGGCGGTCGGTGTTTTTATCCGGTTGCGGATCATGGAATCGCCCGAATTCCTGAGCTTCAAGGAGCGCCGTGAGGAATCGCCGGTGCCGTTGTTCGATATGTTCCGGCTTTTCCCGCGCGGCACGCTACTTACGCTGGGCGCGCGCTATGTCGAGGGCGCCTGCTTCAACATGTTCGGGGTCTTCATCATCGCCTATGCCGTTGGCACGCTGCATGTCTCGCGTGGCTTCGCCCTGCTCGGCGTCTCGCTCGGCTCAGCGCTGATGATTCCGTTCATCCTGATCTTCGGTGGCATGGCCGACCGCATCGGGCTGCGTCGGGTGTTCGCCGTAGGCTGCATCGCCATCGCTGTCGCCTCCGTCGCCGCCTTTGTACTGATGAACGCCTACGGCACGACGCATCCGTTCCTGATCTGGCTGGCGATCTTCGCTTCGCTCTCCTTTGCCTATCCGATGGTCTATGGCCCGGAATCGTCGCTGTTCGCCAGCCAGTTCGACGCCCGGGTACGCTACACCGGCGTCTCCTTCGCCTACCAAGTCTCCGGCATCTTCGCGAGTGGGCTGACCCCGATCATCGCGACGATCCTGCTGCGGCTTGACCACGGCAAGCCCTGGTATCTCTCCGGTTATATGGTCGCCGTCGCTGCGATCAGCTTCGCGAGCGTGATGGCAATGCGCATCCCGGCCGAATCCAAGGCCGAAAAGACCTCGGTGAAACTCGAACCCGCAAGAGTCTCCAATGAACTTTGAAACCACTATCTTCGAAACAGCGACCGTCGCATGAGCCGCAATCGCTATGATTACATCGTCGTCGGCGCCGGGTCGGCCGGCTGCGTCATCGCCACCAGGCTTTCCGCCGATCCCGCCTGCCGTGTGTTGCTGCTCGAAGCCGGGCCACCCGACACTAACCCGTGGATCCACATCCCGGTTGGGTATTTCAAGACCATGCACAACCCGCGCACCGACTGGTGCCTGAAGACTGAGCCGGACCCCGGCCTCGCCGGCCGCAGCATCGCTTGGCCACGTGGCCGGGTGCTGGGAGGATCGAGCTCGATCAACGGGCTGCTCTATGTGCGCGGTCAAGCGGAGGACTACGATCATTGGCGCCAGTTAGGCTGCACCGGCTGGAGCTATGCCGAAGTGCTCCCCTATTTTCGCCGTGCCGAAGACCAGCAGCACGGCGCAGATGCTTATCACGGTGCGGGCGGCCCTCTCGCGGTTTCCGACATGCGGGTGCGCCGCGATATCTGCGATGCCTATATCGACGCGGCCGAAAAAAACGGCATTCCCCACACACGCGACTTCAACGGCGCTCTGCAGGAAGGTGCCGGATATTTCCAACTCACCTCCCGCAATGGCCGCCGATGCAGTGCCGCTGTCGCCTATCTTCGCTCGGCGCGGACCCGGCCGAACCTAACAATCGTCACCGGAGCCTTGAGCGAACGCATTCTGCTCGAGCGTCGCCGCGCGGTGGGTGTGGTCTACCGCACAGAAGGGAATGTCGTGGCCGCCTATGCCGATGGCGAGGTGGTTCTATGCGCTGGCGCCATCCATTCGCCGCATCTGCTGACCCTCTCGGGAATCGGTCCGGCGGCGGAACTTGCGGCGGTCGGGCTACCCATTGTTCACGACCTGCCGGGCGTCGGGCAGAACCTGCAGGATCATCTCCAGGTCCGGCTTGTTTATGCTTCCACTCGGAAAACGCTGAACGACGAGGTGAACAACCCTCTGCTCAAGATCCGTATCGGCCTCGAATACGCGCTGTTCCGCCGCGGCCCGATGTCGATGGGCGCCAGCCAACTCGGGATTTTTGCCCGCGTCGACCCGGCTTCGGCGACGCCAGACGTGCAGTTCCACATCCAGCCGCTCTCCGCCGACGAGCCCGGCAAGGGGCTGCACCGTTATTCCGCCTTCACCGCCTCGGTCTGCCAGTTGCGCCCGGAAAGCCGGGGGAGGCTGGTGACGATGTCGGCGGACCCCACCCGACAGCCGGCGATCCACCCGAATTATCTGGCGACGGAAAAGGATTGCGAGATCACCGTTTCCGGCATCCGGCTCGCCCGCCGTCTGGCCGAAACCCCGCCGCTTGCCGGCTTCGTCAAGACAGAGCTACAGCCCGGCCCCGGTCTACAGACGGACGACGAACTGCTCGACTTTGCCCGCCAGCACGCGACGACGATCTACCATCCCTCTGGTACCTGCAAGATGGGCACCGATACCATGGCCGTGGTCGATCCCCGTCTGCGCGTCATCGGCATCGAGGGGCTGCGGGTGGCCGATGCTTCTATCATGCCCACCCTGGTTTCCGGCAACACCAATGCGCCGGTCATCATGATTGGCGAAAAAGCATCGGACATGATTATCGAGGACCGGGTAGCCGCCTGAACGTGGCACCTCGCGAGCTGGGAACGAAAAAGGGCGTCACCATTCTGGCGACGCCCCGTCAGCCGCCGGTGCGTTAATCGACCGATTGCGGGCGCATGTCGGCGCGCGATATTCCCGCCACCTTCACCGGTTTCTTCATCGCATCGCGCCGGAACGGCTCGCCGAGCTCCTGGTTCAGCACCACCTCGATAAACGTGGTGACACCATCAGCCTGCGCGGCGCAGGCTGTGCGCAGCGCCTCAGTCAACTCGTCCTGGGTACGCACGGTGACCCCTTTCAGCCCGCAGCCTTCTGCCACTTTGGCGTAGCTCAAATGAGGGTCGAGCTCGGTTCCAACAAAATTATTGTCGTACCACAGCGTCGTGTTGCGCTTTTCTGCGCCCCACTGATAGTTGCGAAAGATCACCATGGTAATCGCCGGCCATTCCTTCCGGCCGATCGAGCTCATCTCACTCATCGATATGCCGAAGGCGCCGTCGCCGGCGAAGCCGACGCAGGGCGTTTCCGGATTGCCGATTTTTGCCCCGATGATCGCGGGAAACCCGTAGCCGCAAGGCCCGAACAGCCCCGGCGCCAGATATTTCCGTCCGGCCTCGAAGCTAGGATAGGCATTGCCGATCGCACAGTTGTTGCCGATGTCGCTGGAGATGATCGCCTCACGCGGCAGCCCGGCCTGGATCGCCCGCCATGCCTGACGCGGCGACATCCGATCGCGGTCCCGCTCCCGCGCATCGTGGTTCCAGCTGGTACCAGGATCGTCCACCTCGTGGTCGAGCCCGGAAAGCGTCTGTAGCCACGCCGATTTGGTCTGGTGCACCAGCGCCTTGCGCGCCTCGCGCCCGGCATCACCAGCAGTCGGCGCCAGTTGAGCGAGGATCGCCTCGGCCACCATCTTCGCATCGCCGCAGATGCCGATGGCTACCGGCTTGGTCAGGCCGATCCGGTCGGCGTTGATATCCACCTGGATAATCTTCGCGTCCTTCGGCCAATAGTCGATGCCGTAACCCGGCAGCGTCGAGAACGGGTTGAGCCGGGTGCCGAGCGCCAGCACGACATCAGCCTTCGCCACCAGCTCCATCGCAGCCTTCGAGCCGTTATAGCCCAGTGGCCCGACCGCGAGCCGGTGACTGCCATAGAAACTGTCGTTGTGCTGGTAGTTGTTGCAGACCGGCGCATCTAGCCGCTCGGCCAGGGCGGCGCAGGCAGGAATGGCGTTGGCGAGCACCACGCCGGCGCCCGAGAGGATCACCGGAAATTTCGCCTCTGAAAGCAGCAGCGCCGCCTCAGCGATCGCCTTCGCGCCACCCGCCGGTCGCTCGAATTCGACCACGGCAGGCAGCGGCACGTCGATCACCTGGGTCCAGAAATCGCGCGGTACGTTGATTTGCGCTGGCGCCGATAGACGCTTCGCCTTCATAATCACCCGATTCAGCACCTCGGGCACCCGCGCCGGGTCTCGCACCTCCTCCTGGTAACAGACCATGTCGCGGAACAGCGCCATCTGCTCCACTTCCTGGAACCCTCCCTGCCCTATCGTGCGGTTCGCCGCCTGGGGCGTGACCAGAAGCATCGGCGTGTGATTCCAATAGGCCGTCTTGATGGCAGTAACGAAGCCGGTCACGCCCGGCCCGTTCTGCGCGATTGCCATGCCCATCTTGCCGGTGCTGCGGGTATAGCCGTCACAGATCATCCCGCCATTCGTCTCATGCGCCACATCCCAGAAGGTGATGCCGGCTTCGGGAAACAGATCGGAGATCGGCATGAAGGCCGAGCCAATAATACCGAAGGCATGCTCGATGCCGTGCATCTGTAGCACCTTAACGAAGGCTTCTTCCGTAGTCATTTTCATCGTGGTGGTCCTCTCTGTCGCCGCGCTCGCAATCACCGTCTCGTTGTCGAAGGGGCGAGTCGTTCTGCCGAAACGCGCCTCACGTCGCTGCTTCTTACGTCCGGTGAAGCGAAACTAAGTGATAAAGTTCCATTGATTGGTCCATTTCTTCTTGTAATGTGATACAGTTCGAACGTTGCGTCAATCGCAATGGGCCTGATACCGCGGAAGTCGCCAACTGGCACCATCGACGGAGATTGCCTGGTTGTTTCCTCGCAATATAGGCTGTTTCCTTAACGAGATGCGGTCACGAAGCGCGCCAAGGATTTCCCCCGAAGCGACAGGACTTCAGGTTGGGGTGATTTCGGAAAGGAATTGGAACGATTGGAAAACGAAATAGACATAGGAGAGGTCACGCCGTCCGCCGGAAGCCACGCGCCGCTACCGATCGTCTCATCCACTGCCCGCCTCTCCGAATCTGCCCTGCCGGTCCCCGCCTCGCCCGCACCGCTGCGCTGGCGGCACGCCGCGCACGCGCCGACCGCCGCGGCACTTCTGACGGCTCTGTTGCTATGGGAACTGGTCTCGATCATGCACGTTTTCCCGCCGGTCGCACTGCCCTCGCCGGTCGCGGTCTGGCGTGCGCTCGTACTGCTGCTGGCACGGGGGTATGGCGGCCAATCGCTGTTCGACGATATCTGGATCAGCTCGTTGCGGATCGCCGTCGGTTTCGTTGGCGCGGTCGTGTTCGGCGTGCCGATCGGGCTGCTGATGGCGCGCAATGACGTGGTGTTCCGCGTCGTCGATCCGTTCCTGCAGTTCATCCGCCCGGTGCCGCCGCTCGCCTATATTCCGCTGCTCGTGGTGTGGTTCGGCATCGGGGAACTGCCGAAGATCCTGCTAATCCTGATCGGCACGGTTCCGGTCATCATCATCGGCACGATCTCTGGCGTAAAGGGCACGCCGGCACTGCGACTTTCCGTCGCCCGCACGCTCGGCGCTTCGGAAGGCCAGATTTTCCGCCATGTCATCCTGCCTTCGGCGCTTCCCGAGATATTCACCGCCATGCGGGTCGGCATCGGCGTCGCATGGACCTGCCTGGTCGCCGCCGAACTCATCGCGGCGGATCGTGGGCTCGGCTGGCTGGTGCAATATGCCGGCCAAGCTCTGCAGGTCGCCATCGTCATCGTCGGCATCATTGTCATCGGCATTCTCGGTTATGCGATGGAGTTGCTGATCCGCGTCTTCGAACGCCGCGCTATTCCCTGGCGGGGGCATGCCTGAACGCTGAACAAATAAATGAAGATCAAAACCCCTTTCGAATGACAGGAGACTTCGCCGTGGCGACATCCCGCAAGCTGCTGCTCACGAGCCTTCTGGCCGCCGGATTCGGCACGGTCGGTATCGCACATGCAGCGAAACCAAACATCGTTATCGGCTATGAGAATAACGGCGCCGACCCCTATATGGTCACCCAGTCCCTCGGCTTGTTCCAGAAAATGCTGCCGGCGCGGGTTACGCTGAAATTCTTTGCCTCAGGCCCCGCGGCGATGAGCGCCCTCGCCTCCAACAGCCTGCAATTCATGTGCGGCATCGGCATTCCGCCCTTCGTCGCCGGCATCTCGCAGGGGCTGCCACTCGCCATCGTCTACAACCAGGAACGCTATACTACAGCGGCGGGCATTATCGTACGTTCCGGCAAAGGCATCACGACGGTCGCCGATCTGAAGGGCCACCGGATCGCGATCGCCGAAGGCTCGCAATCCTCCTTCGAGCTGGCGACCTTCCTCGCCGCGGCGCATGTGCCATTCGACAGCGTGCGGCAGATTAACATGTCGCCGCCAGAGATGCGCGTCGCATGGAACACCAAGAGCATCAATGCCGCCATCGTCTGGGATCCGGTATTCGGCGCACTGAAAGGCCTCGGCGGCCGCGTTCTGAAAACCGATGCCGATCTGCCGCCCGACGCATCATCTTACAACGTCTGCATCGCCGACACCAAATGGGCGGCGGCCCATCCCGAACTCGCCGTCGATTTCGCCCGCGCGCTGAATGCCGGAGTCACCTACACAAAGAAGCATCCGAAAAAGGCGCTGGCGCTGATGGCGAAGGCGGCTGGGGTCACGCTGCCGGTCGCTAAGCGGGAGCTGGCGGGCTATCAGATCTTCTCGGCGAAAGACCAGTCGACGCCGGCTGTACTCGGCTCGGGCAGCGGCAGCGCCGATTCTGCGACCACGCAAACCCTGGTAAACACCGCGAAAGTGTTAATGAAGATCGGCCGCATCACAGACATGCCGAAAAACCCTGCGGCGGCGGTCGACCCGCGCTACGCCGCCCAAGTGAAATAGGTTGCGCCGGATGCCGATCACAATTGACCGGATCTGCAAGGATTTCGGCACACTGCGCGTGCTTGATGACGTTTCGCTGACAATCGAGGATGCGACCTTCGTTACCATCCTTGGCTCGTCGGGTTGCGGCAAATCAACACTGCTCAACATGCTCGCAGGGCTGACTCGGCCCAGCTTCGGCCGTCTGACGGTGGACGGCACTCCCATCACCCGCCCCGGCCCCGACCGCGTCGTGGTCTTCCAGCAGGCTGGGCTCTACCCGTGGCTGTCGCTGCGCGATAACATCGCGTTCGGCCTGCGGATGACTGCGGGTGGCAAGCCGGTCGATTGGGCACGGGTCGACGAACTGATTGAGATCATGGGTCTCAAGGGCTTCGAGAACCATCGCTCCTACGAGCTGTCGGGCGGCATGCAGCAGCGAGTCGCCATCGCTCGCGCTTTGGTGATGCACCCGCGCGTGCTGCTGATGGACGAACCATTCGGCGCGCTCGATGCCCAGACTCGGCAGACCATGCAGCAATTCCTGCTCGAGCTTTGGGAACGTATTCGCGCCACTGTGGTGTTCATTACCCATGACATCGACGAAGCCATTCTGCTAGGCGACCGCCTGGTGGTGATGAGCGCGCGCCCCGGCCGCATCGCCTTGAAGGAAGCCGTGCCGCTGCCGCGCCCACGCCATTGGGACATGACTTTGGAGCCAGAGTTTCTTGCCCTCAAGCGCGAAGCCATGGCTATCTTGGCGGGCGGCCGCCACTGAAGGGGGCCGGGCAGGCTCAGCCCGCTTCGTGAGAGACGGGATCGGGCCGTTCGTCCTGGCGATGGTATAGCCGGTAAAGCATGCGCTGGCCCAGACGGCGGAACGGCGCGAACGGGTGGCCGGGCAGTTCGCCGGTGAATATCGGCAGCGGATGTCGCCCAGGCTTTCCCACCGCCAGCGCCGCGAGGCGCCAGCCGGCTTGCGCCGAATAGCTGACGCCGTTGCCGCCATACCCGAGCCCGTAGAAGAGCGGCTGGGTAGGATCAGGCTGCACGATGCGCGGCATCATGTCGTGACTGACATCGACCCAGCCCCACCAGGAATAATCAATGTCTATGTCGCGCAGCGGCGGGAATTTCGCTGCCAGGCCATCAAGCAATACCTGCAGATGCCGAGGGTTCTGCGCATCGGCGCCGGTGACGGCGCTGCGGCTGCCGATCTGCAGCCTGTCGTCGGGTAGCAGGCGATAGTAGTAGCGGAGCACACGGGTATCGGTAATGACCTGGCGGGTGCGGAAACTGGTGGCCGCGATTTCTGAGTCAGTGAGCTTTCGGGTGACCACCGCATTGGACAGGATCGGCATGATACGGTTACGCAATCGCTTATGCAGCGTCTGGCTTGTGTAGCCGCCGGTCGCGATGACTACGGCGCGGGCACGCACCGTGCCGCCCGGCGTACGCAACCTGTAGACGCCGTTCGCGCGCGCGATGTCCATCACTGGGCTCGCGGGATGCACCTTTGCACCGGCAGCACGGGCGGCGCGGAGATAGCCGAAGGCCAGTTTTGCCGGATGTATGCCGATACCGAGCGGCTCGTGCATCGCGCCCACCGCTTCGGCCTCACGCACCCATTCCCCATCGAGGGTAGGACGGTCGATGATGCGTGTCGGGTAGCCGAACACCCGATTGCAAATTTCCGATTCGGTGCGCAGCCGCTCCAATGTGCGACGGCGATGCGCAATGTAGAGATGACCGCCGGGTTGCGCGTCGCAGTCGATCCCCTTCACAAGTTCCTCGAATCTGTCGAAGCCCTCACGAATTTCCGCATTCAACCGTAGGGCAGTATCCTCGCCCCAGCGCGCGATCCATTGCGAGCGGGTAAGGCGGCCGGAGGCATTCTGCCCTTGGCCGCCATTGCGCGTGCTGCAACCCCAAGCCACACGGTTGGCTTCCAGCACCACGGCCTTGACGCCGTGCTCGCGGGCAAGAAACAGGGCACATGTAAGGCCGGTATAGCCCGAGCCCACCACGACGACATCGGCCTCGATATCACTATTGACGGGGCCGTCGTCGGCCGGCGGGTCTCCGGCGGTCGCCACCCAGTAGGTGGGCGCATAGTCGCGGCCAATACCGGGATGCTGATCGCGTAGCGGGTCGTAGACCGGATCGTAACGGTCAATTGCCGGGGTGGCTTTTGGCGAAACTTGGGTCATCGAAGCCAACCTTAACCCGCCGGCTGTAGCGGTCGGTCCTTCCGAAAGGCGCTCTTCATGGCAATGCGGGCGCCCTCGAAGGTGAAGAGGTCAACGCCTTCGGCCTCGATGCGGCTGCCCTGCGGCGTGGTAGCCGTGAACAGCCATTCAGTGATGCCGCGATCGCCAAACACCACGTGGCGCCGGACATGCCATTGGACATCTGGCATCGAGGTCCATGTGCTGACGAAGGCCTGCCGGATTGCGTCGTGTCCGGTAATCCGTCGTCCGACCGGCTCGGGCCCGGCTGCCGCGTCGAATACGGCGGAGGGCGCGAAGCATTGCATCACTCCATCCTCATCATGCCGGTTGAAGGCAGCAAACAAGTTTTTCAACAATGCGAGGCGATCTTTTTCGGTGTCATTCATGATGCTATGTCATTCTAGGGAATGAGATCTGCTGACGTGGTGTTCGAAGATTAGTGTCTGCGTCTCTTCGGGCAAGAGCCAGCTTCGTCCGAACTACGCAGCCAGTTCTTCCGAAAATGGACGCGGGCGTCGCATCGGGTCGTACGATCCTGTCTTTTCCTGTACGTTCCCAAGGGCGTCGATCTGGAGGCTTTCGATCATGGGTCTAGAAGAATGGAGGATGCATGCAGGAGACAAAAAGCAGAGCGAACAGTTTTGGGGCCAATTGTTCAATCTGGATAGCAAGGAGGGTATAACGCTACAGGCTCAGATCCGGCGCGGATTCGTTGCCGCCATCCTGGATGGACGGCTGCCCGAAGGTGTCAGACTGCCTTCCAGTCGCGTGCTCGCCCGGCAATTGGATGTCGCACGCAATACGGTGAGCGCCGCTTATCGTCAGCTCACTGACGACGGCTTCATCAGGGCGCGTCCGCGCAGCGGCTATGTCGTGAGGGGCGGCACCACGGAGGAACGCCCCCCCCCCTCGCTGCCCAAACCCGCGGCTGCGGACACGCCAGTTGCGCTTCGATGGTCCACCCGCATCGGCTCACGTTACAACTCGCTGCGAAACATCAGCAAGCCCCATGACTGGTATCGCTACCCGTTCCAGTTCATCTATGGACAACCAGACCCCGGACTGTTTCCGACCGCCGATTGGCGAGAATGCAGCCGCAGCGCCCTTGCCGTCCTGGCGATCCGGGACTGGTCCTCCGACATGATCGACGGTGACGACGCAGCACTCATTGATCAGATTCAACGCCGGCTTCTGCCTCAGCGAGGCATTTTCGTGCCCACGGACCAGATCATGATAACCGTCGGCACACAGCACGCACTTTATATGCTCGCGGAACTGCTGCTCTCAGCACGAAGCGTCGTCGGCATCGAGGAGCCGGGCTACCCTGATGCCAGGAACATCTTTTCGCTTCGCGGCGCGGAGCTGCGGCCGCTATCGGTAGGTGTAGATGGCATACGTGTTGCCGATCTGGCCGGGTGCGATCTCACCTACCTGACACCCAGCCACCAGTGCCCGACCTCTTCAACGATGAGCCTGGTTCGCCGGCACGAGATCATAGACCACGCCGAACGCAAGGACCTGATCGTGGTCGAGGATGACTATGAGGCCGAGCTCGCCTTTGGTGACGCACCACTGCCGGCATTGAAGAGCCTCGACCGGTCGGGACGGGTGATCTATCTGGGCAGTCTTTCGAAAACTTTGGCCCCGGGCCTCAGGATCGGTTACATGGTGGGCGCGCCCGAATTAATCGCCGAAGCCCGTGTTCTTCGCCGGCTGATGCTGCGGCACCCACCAGCCAACAATCAGCGTGCCGCTGCGCTGTTCATTTCGCTCGGGTATCACGATGTCCTGTTGCGACGGCTCAAGAAGCATCTCGCGGACCGGGCCGCAGCACTCACTAGAGCACTGCGGAACCTAGCGCCGGGACTCCACTTCGAGCCGCCGCGGGGCGGCTCGTCGGTATGGATCGAAGGGCCTGAAGGGTTGGACGCGGCCGAGCTAGCACAAGCGGCCGAAAAGGAGGGAGTCTTGATCGAGCAGGGCAGCGTGTTCTTTCACATGCCGTGCGCGCCCTGCCCGTTCTTCCGACTCGGCTATTCCTCAATCCCCACAGAACGGATCGAGGCTGGAATAGGCAAGCTGGCCTCGCTGGTATACACGGCGGTGGAAAAGTAAACCACGAAACGTCAGCATTATGCGGTGCTCGCCGTGGTCAATCTCGTGCTCTATCGTCGATGAATGGCCACAAACCAGACGTGATGAGACACCGTCGGCGTGAGGGTTCCAGAGCGAGGAGATAAGACGGCAGCAGTGCCCAACTTACGATAAGTGCTCACATGGGAATTCTGCGCCAATTAATTTTCTGCGATTCCCATGTTGATCGTTGCGCGACATATACCCTGATCAGAACCGCCGGCGTTTCGGATCCTGTCGAGCGAGAGGCGTGTATCCCGTATTGCCTGATCGGCCGCCTCGAGATCGCTGTAGTCGAATTCGAGGCGCGGCAAGGCGGCTGGATGCGCGATCTCGGGGGATTCCATCGGTGTGACCGTATCGGGTGGTTCCACTATCAGTCGCGGCCGTCCCCGGCCCCGCCCGAGCTCCGGTCGCCGCGGTGGTGCCACGAAATTCCGCATCCGCGCCATGCCGGCAAGGCCGAACAACCGGCGCTTGCTGCGATAGGTCAGCTCTACCACCAGCCCGGCAGACTGAAACTTATCCAGCAGGGCCAACGCATTGCTCACCGCTGCGCTTTATCCGTAAATCAGGAGTATCTTAAAGTTTAATAGTGCATTATGATAACAGGCTATGAGATCCGCAGTCAATCGTGTGATTGTCGCAATCTGCGTCGCTCTCGCTTCGACCGGCGTTGCGAGAAGCAACCCATCGATGCTTGGAACATTCAAGCTGGAACACCCGACGTTTATTCATCCGCATAATTTCGCGACCGAGCATGTTGTGATCCAGGTCAGCGAAGCCCAGCCCGGACGATGGACGCTGGCTCTGAACAACGCGCAGAATATCCTAGATGCCGTAGGTGCACAGAAAGCCCAGATCGTTGTTGTGGCGTATGGTCCGGGGTTACGAATGCTGCTTTCTAACACGCCCGACGCCGAACGCATCCAGTCTCTTAACGCTGAGGGGGTGGAGTTCGACGCGTGTCACAACACGATGGAAGCCATGGCCCGCAAGTTCGGGCATATGCCTGTACTTGTCCCGCAGGCGGTGATCGTTCCCGCCGGCGTGTTACGCATCATGCAGCTTGAAACGCACGGGTTCACTTATCTGAAGCCGTGATCCGCAGGTCCGCTTACGAAGTGATCTAGTCACCTGTGAAAAATCGAACTTTGCTGATCCAGTCATGATTTTTTAGCGGCGGGCAATATTGGGATTTGCAAGGTCTGGGAGACCTGAGTGGAAAAACCTTGCAAAACCGTAGGAGCGTTGCGCGGTGGTCGCGATCGTGATTCTCTCTCTTTGATGTCGAACATCATGCGTTTGGCGTGGAGGAAAGAATGCCGCCGAAGCTGAATGCCTCGCAGGATGATCTCGAACTGTTCCGCTCGCGGCTGGAGAACATCATCGACCAGCGGCATCCCCTGGTGCG
>JAKBAU010000107.1 GCA_021808875.1 Pseudomonadota bacterium
CTTGCCGCCATCCCCAACAGAAGCCCGGCCGATCTCGCGCTCAATGACACCCATGACGTCATCGATGGCGTCCCGGTGCGCCTGGTGCAGAATCGCCTGCTCCGCTTTGGTGGGCGCAAAGGCCCAGGCGATGGAGAGAGATTTGGGCGCCGAGAAAGTCAGGTCGATATAACCGATCCGCAGCTTGGCCGCCTCCAGCAGCGCGCGATATTGGCGGACACTGATTTCCCGCCCCTCGGCGTCCCGCCCGGCCAGGATATTTGCCCGCTGCTCTGAGGATAGTGTTGCCTCCCTGACGCCCAGCCCTGAGAGCAGACGCCGCACGGCGCGCGCGGCTTCCTCGGCGGGCAGCGTCTCGCCAGTGGTTTTGCGCCCGGCCAGCATATGTTCGAGCTGGGCGGAGGTGGGGATCTGGGCCGGGTTCACGCCAAAGATTTGCGCGAGCGGCAGGGTCGAGGCCCGCTGCACTCTACCCTCGACCGTGCCGCCATCAGCACGCTGGCCATTGAGCAAACAGGCCACCTCATCGGGTTTCAGCCCTCGGCGCGGGTCGATCCCAAGCCTGCGGGCCAACAGCGGGTGCATATCCCGCCGGGGGGCAGCAGTGGCGCTGCTACGGTCCGGCATTGTTGCCGCTTCCGCGATTGCGGCATCCAAACGCTGACGCTGCGCGGTATTGCCCGCAAGCCGTTGACCGCGAGCCTGGTTTAGGGCCTTTTCACCAGCCAAGCGTCCCAGGCAGGCTAGCGCTTCTTCCCGGCTCACCAACCCAGCAGCGGCAAAGGCCGCGACCGCGCGCAATCCCAGCCCAAAACTTTCTTGTTCCTGGCCTGGCATCGCCGGCACCCCACTGGACGTGAGCCGTGTCAGCTCTTCTCTGACCAGAGCATCCAACCTCTCGCCCTCGAGCAATACGCCGCCCAAAGCAAGCCGCCCGTAACGCGAGGCCGCGGCATCAGCGAGTGTCGGCGGAGTGACGCCCTGCTCATAATATTCAGCCATGGCCGCCATTTCGGGCGCCAAGGTCTGCTGCAATAAATGCTCGCTCATGAAGCGCGCCGCCGCCGGGGCGCCGGCCGCCCCTGTGCGGTAAGTCAGCATTCAGCCGCCCTCACCATCCGGGCTTTCATGTGATGGCTCATCAGATCGCGGCCAAATCATCGTGACCGCATCATCGTTTGACCCCATGGCAGATGCCGCACCCGCGACTAGCAATTCCGCCAGTCGGTCAAACTTGCGCTCGACGTCACCGACCGAGGCATCGAGCTGCATGATTGCCGAGGTCAGATCCTGCAACGTCTTCAGCAAAGGCGAGGGGGCAGAATCCTCCGTGGCGAACTCCGCCAGCTTGCGGAGCAATGTTGTTTGGGCGTGCAGCGTGTCCAGCATCAGCCCCAAGGCGGCGTTCATCGCCGCCTGCCCGGCATCCAGTGCCGAGAGGCGCTTGGCAATCACGTCCAGCGTCAAGCGCTGGGCGGGCGTTGCGCCATCAGCGCCCGCGTTGATGCCCTGCCGGGTCACGGCGCCGCCACCGGCTTCCCTTCAGGCCCAGCTTCATCGGTGAAACCGATTATATGGTTAGGGGGTTGGCGGAGGGCGAGGTAAGAGCCGGACACTGCACCAGCACCGGAGCCAGTCACGGGATCAGCCGCCGCCGGGTCGGCAAATCCAGAGGCGGCGCCAAAAGCTCGTTCAAGGTCGGTTGCTTAGCCGAGTCAGGGATATGCGCCTCGGCCCGCGCATCGCGCAGCAGGCTGGCGGCACGGGTCAAAGCGACGGACTTGCCCGTTCCCGCCCGGTTGGCGACCGAGAGCCAATAATTGGCGGCGGCACGGTCGAGATCGGCATCGATTTCTGACATGATCAGGCTCCTTGCTCATCGCGTGATTGAATGGCGCCACTCCCGGCCTCTGATCGATGGAACCGGTTGGCCGCGACCTTGGCGCGCATCTCAGGCCTCCTAAAATAAATCGCCCGCCCGCAGCGGAGCGGCGCCATGCCCCTGCTCAGGATGAACTGCTCATCATCGCGTACGGTATGCATCAGCTCGGCCTTACGGATCAGCGGCCGGCCGATCTCATGATAAGAGAGCGTCGCCCCGCGCGAGAGCGAGGCCGATTGCAGCGCCTTGCCGGATTTGCCGGTATTCATCCCCTCGGAACTGGCCATTACCCCATAGGTGCCAAAGGAATTCTCAAGCTCGGTGGCGGTATCCAGATCCTGCACGGCGGCATAACAACGGTACGAGACGCCATCATACCAGGAGCGTTTGCCCTGCTCGCCCCATTGCTCGATGATCTGACCGCTTGATTGGTAGAGCAGTTGCAGCGTGATGCCGTATTTGCGCCCGGCATCGCGCGCGGTCTCAAGGATTTTCATGTAGCCAAGCCGGGCCGCCTCATCGAGCAGGAACAGCACCCGACCCTGGATCACGCCATCGGCCTCATAAACGGCATTCAGCAACGCCCCGATGATGGTACGCGCAATCCCAGGCTCGGTCTCCAACGCCTTCAAGGGCATTTTGAGGAAGATGCTCACCTTGCCCGCCAGCAAATCGGCGGTCTTGAAGCTGTTCCCTGAGACCAGATTGGCAAAGGCCGGGTTGGCAAGCCACGTGGTCAGCTCGGCGGCACTGCCGATCACGCCGCTGAACGTCTCATCGACCAGCCCGCACACCGGTCCGGCCAGCTGGCGGGCATAGTCGCTGGGGCTGGTCTCAAAAATGCCGCGCAGCACGGCACGCACCTGCTCGACCGGCAAAGCGATGGCTTGGCGCACGGCGCGCAAGGTCTTGAGCTTCGCCGGCGCCGATTGGTCGAACAAGATATGGGCGAGGAAGCAGCGCACGACATTGCGCGCCATATTGTCGAAAAAATCATCCTTCTTGGCGGCGGGCTTGATGTCACCGCACACCCAGGCGACCACGGAATCGATATTGGTCGCGGCCAGTGGTGAGGCGGTGTCGATCCAGTCGAGCACGTTGAACCCAGCATCCGCGCGCGGGTCCAACTCATAGATCTTGTGCCCCATCTCGGCCCGCGCGGCACGGAGCATCGGCGCCAGCTCGCCAGAGGGATCGAGAATGACCGCCGCGCCGGTCCAGTGCAGCAGGGTTGAGACGGCAGTGGTGGTCTTGTAGCCGCCGCTGCCGATGATCATCAGCGAATGGGTTGGCCCCTCCCGGCACGGATCGATCAGCAGCGGTGCCTGCCCGCCATGTCCCCAGCTCGTTGGATCTTCCGGATCGAAGCGCCGCGCTGACGCCCGGTCCTCATCGACCCGGAAGGCCTCACCCACGACAATGCCGCCATAGGCTTGGCTCGGCCCCGGAAAGCGCTCGCGGGCATCCGCCATGCTCATCCAGGAAGCACTTCCGTGATTATCCGTCACCGCCAAAGGCGATTTGACGATGCCGCCAAACAAAGGCCGGCGCAGCTTGGGCCCCACCACACGCTGGGCGCGGTAGATGAGCCCGGCGATCATCAAGCCCGGCGGGAGGACACCTGCGCCCGCGCCAAGCTTGAGCCACAGCGCGACGCGCGGATTGCCATCGAAATTCAGCGCATACAGCCACCATTGCCAGAACGGGTGCGGAAAGTCGCGCAACAACCCGGTGCCGAGCAGGAACACGAAGGACGCAACCAGGGTCCAGGCAAGCAGCACCAGGATCAGCCCGAACCCGGCCCGGATGATCAACTGCCCGGATTGTTCGGTGAGGGTGAGGCGCATCATCAGGCCGCCCGCAGCAGATTGGCGGCCGTCTCGCCGCGCCGGGCAGCATCGGCCGCGAACCACACCTCGCCAATCCCATAAATCGCGCCCTCATTATGGAACGGAATGATCAGATCGACGGCAGCGGACAAAAACTCGATCAGCGTCCGGTCATCCCAGCGCCCACCCTGCGGACTGCCTTTCACCAGCGCGAACAGGCGCCGGAAGGCCTGCTCAGGATTGCGGCCATGGATGGTGGTGATCGAGCCCGGATGGCCGGAGACGACTTCATTGACATAGGTCCAGGCCGCGTCATCACGCAGCTCTTGGAGCAGGATCCGGTCCGGCTTCATGCGCAGGCTCGCCTGGAGCAGCATCTCCGGCGTCACCCGCGCCAAGCCGATATTATCCTTCGAATAGAGCAGCCGGACATGGTTGGGCTGCGGGATGACCAGTTCGAGCGTATCCTCGATGGTGATCAGCCGCTCATGCGCTGGGATGGCATTGATCAGCGTCTTGCTCATCGTCGTCTTGCCCGAGCCGGTGGCGCCACAAAGCAAAATGGTCAGGCGTGACTGCACGGCGCGCTCCAGAAAGGCGCGGATGTCGCCCTCATCATAGTACGCCAACAGCTGGGCGAAGTCGCGTTGCTCGGCCGCGCGGCGCCCACCCCAGCGATTCCAGCCCGCGACCCGATAGCGGCTCACCACCTTCTCTATTGGTGCCACCGAGAGGCTGGGCTTGCGGATGGTGATGCTGAGCGTGCCGGGCGGTACAGCAGGCGGCAGGCAGATTTGCACCCGCTCGCCACCCGGCAGCTCGGTCGCGCAAAGCGGGTTGCGCGGCCCGACATCCTGTTTGCGCAACGCCCCCGCCAGGGTGGCGATATCCTGGAGCGCGGCATGATCGAGCGCCACGCCCTCGCGGCGGAACTGTCCACGCTGGCGCACGAACAGCTCGCCTGGCCGGTTGATGCAAATCTCCTCAGTGGTTGGGTCACCCAGCCACGGCGCCAAAGGCCTCAGCAGAAATTCCAGCAAAGCCGCCGCCTCACCCGCCATTGCCGGTCTCCGCGCCGCCCGCCCCCGAGCTGCCTGTCCCCATGCCAGTTGTGTCGGAGGCACCAGTCTCGGCACCGGTCGCGTTGATCCGCAGCCGGTAGACGTTCGAAAAATCCAGATCATGGGCGACGATCAGCGACACATTATCGCCCTGGTTCTTGGTCAAGGTCGGTGGGATGTTGATGGAATTCTCGAGCGCAGTGTTGGCAACCGCCTGACCATTGCTCTGCGCGGCATAGACAAAGCCGAGTGCTGCCTGCTGCGAGGCGGAATTGCTACTACCATTCCCCGCCGCCTCGACGGTCGCGGCGTCCAGCCCGCCCTGCACCAGCGTCAGCATCAGCGCACCGCCAAACCGGTCCCAGAAATGGTTATCGACCGCGCCCGAGACACCGGCCCGCCCGAGCTGATCCGTGCCCGGGGAATCCAGCGTGACGATGACATGATCCGGCGTCTCGGCACGGGTCCAATCGATAAACACGCGATTCTGCCCCTGCAGCAGCCCGCTCTGGATCTGACCGACAATCTTGGTGCCGCGATCGAGGAGCACGACATTACCGGTTGAGCCCCGAATATCGATCGGTACCACGCAGGTCACCAGCCCCGGCAACTCACTATCGATCGCGGTCTGCAGAATGCAGGGGATCAGCGTGCCCTCGGTGATGACCATATCGGGGTTCTGCAACACCGAGGCCTGCTCGCCATCAAGCTCCGTGGGTTTAAGCCGCGCGGCCAAGGGGGAGGCATCGGGTGCGGACGACGAAGCTGCGGTACTGGCGTCCTCATCGCCATTCTGAGCCGCGTCCGGCTGGATCGGTGCCAGGTCGGATGACCCGGAATAAGCCAGGATCGGCGCCGAAGCCGGAGAATTCTGCGATGACGCCCCGAGCAGCCCGGTCTGTGATTCGGCCGGTTCGGGTTCCGGCAGGGCCTGCACGGCTGATTTGACCACCTGACCAGGCGGCGGGCCGCTGAACGCCTCACCACCATTCAAATAGCTCGGTGTCGGGTTGGTATTCTGGCTTTGGCGCTCATGGCTGAACAGAGCGTTGAACCAGATGAAGCCCAACCCCAGCATGCCGATCAGCCCCAACAGCCCCAACTTCGTGCCGATGCTCAGTTCGCGCCTCGGCGTGCCGCCAACGGGCGAGCGCCCATCTTCGACCGGCGAGGGAGCGGCCTGATGAATTGGCCCGCTCTGCCCAGGACCGGGAGGCAGCTGCCCGCTCATGGCGCCGCCTCCGGCAGGCCGCTACTCGGCTCGGTGACCACCCGCGAGACATCCGGGCTGGCCGTGCCGGTCTCGGGGTTCCCGCCCACCGTCTGATAGCCGAGATTATAAATATCGAGCACCGTGGCGCCATCGCGCAGGCGCCATTCACGGGCGGTCGTGCCGAGCTCGACGATATCGCCATTCACCGAATAGCTGGCGCTCGCCTCCTTACCGTCAGGAACAATGACAAAGATCGAGGGGATGCGGTCATTGCCTGCGAATTGCAGCAAGGTCGAATAGCCATTGTCCCACACAGCAACCGGCGCCAGAGATTTATCGCCCTGGGCGACATATTTGTAATTGCGCGGCCCGTCATAGGGATTGCTGCGCTGATCAGCAAAAATATCATTAGCCGCTGTCTGGGTGGCTTTCTGCAAGGCCAGCTGGTTGAGCTGCTCGACCCTCTGCGCATCCGTCGCCGCCCGCGCCGCCGCAGCAGCCGCTTCATCGCCAGGATAGGTGAACTGCACCGAGTAGAACACGCCATTGGCGCCATCCGCCGTGCTGGGCGCCGCCACGGTCTCGATCTCAAACACATAGCGCCGGAGCGAGCCGTCCGAGCGTTGGGTCAGCACGATGATCGGCTGCAAAGCCAGAAGCGCGCTGGGCTTGAGGAACAAATAGTTGCCCTTGGGCACGGCCGCCAAATGCAAACTGTCCGTCTCGGCGACCGAGGTTACGGTTTCATCAGCGGCAAAACTCACCACCATGGTGGCGCCCACGATGGTCGATAAATGCACGACCTGCGCCGGGTTATAGGGTACGTAGCGCATGCGGGTATCATATTGCCCGGGTGACGGTGTCTGGTCCGCCCGTGCGCTCTGCGCCAGTGCCAGTCCCGCCAGCAGGGCCAACGCGTAAACCTCCCTCATGGCGCGGTATCCTCTTCGCTCTGATAACCAGTGATGATGATGCCGCCCGGATCCGTCAGACGTTGAGCGGCTTGGAGCGTGTCGACCTGCTCGAACTGCTCGGTGGCGGTCCAGGTCGTGACCAGCGCCGCATCGCTGCCCTCGGTAACAATCCGCTGGTAGCGCACCTCAGCGACGCCCGGCCCGATCAGTGCCACCGAGATCGGCTCGACGGTAATCACGCCATTCTTACCGATCGTCACCTGCGGCGATTGCGGGTTCGGGTAATTGAACCATGCCTGATAGGCTGACTTGGCCGCCTCGTCCGACATGCCGGAGACGATGTCATAGCGATAGCGCGCGGTATCGAAGGAATAGCCCTCGCGCATCTGCACATATTCCCAGAGCGCGGCGCGGATCACCGCCTCATCGGCACTCGCCGGCAGGCTCGAAAGCGCTACGGAATTATCGATTGTGCCATCGGGCCGGATCAGAAAATAAACCGGCACCAGTTTGGTGAGCGGCAACATCGAGGTCACCGCCCAGGCGAGTCCGAGATTGGCGGCCATCGAGACACCAAACGCCACCAGCGCCCCCCTGGAGAGCAGGCGCGCTGACCGCACCCGCGCCTCTTGGAACGACACGACCTCTTTATAGTGCTTCTCGAGCATAGGGCTTGTCACCGGAAAGGTGCCGGAATTCTGGCTCATCGCCGCCCCCTACCGGTCCACGACAACCGGCGGTGCCGCCAGATCCTGCGGCGTTGGCTGCCAGTGCCCGGTGTTCAAGGCAAAGACCGGCCCTGATGCCACCGCCAGAGGGTCGGGGTTCGCGCACCCCGCCAACAGCCCGCAGGTGAGAATGACCAGCAACAGCCGAATGACCCGGATTGGGACGGCAATGATTGCCGGCATCGGCTTTTTGGAGATGAACTTGCGATAGAGTGCCCAGATTAGGATTAGCAACAAAGGCAAATGAATGAGATTGCTGATCACGCTATTCCTGAGATCATGCATCATACCCTCCCCGGATTTGGACGTCCGCCACCACGGACCAGTTGCACCACGCGCCCGGCCTGCATGGCTGACGAGGCCATGCTCAAAGGGCTAACGGAGACACCGCCACCGAGATAGCTCGCGATGGCCGGCAAAAACGTGCAGATCAAACTGCCAAGCGTCAAAAACACCAGAAACTGAATGCAAATCGTGACCGTCTCTGCGGTATTCGCGACGCTCAAACTTGTCATACTGACATTGAAATAAGCCGCATCGCCCTCGATGATGATGCTCAACACGATATCGATCAGGAGCGTAAGGATTGTCAGCCCGATCAGCTTGCCGATGAACCGGTCTGCTACGCCTCTCGTTGCCGCGAACAAATAGCCCGCCAAGACAAATGGCCCAATGGAAACGATTACATCAATCATGATCTTGGTAGCCTCATAGATGAGGAACGTAATCCCGATCGGGAACACGATGAGGTCCTGCAAAAGCCCGAGTTCAACCGAATAGAGAACATTGTAGAAGTTGAGGTTCTTCTCAGCAGTCGAGAACAGCTCATTGGCTTGGTTCCAGATTGCGTCAAACTGATGTGCGGTCGGCTGAGCTCCTGTCACGCCCAAGAAAGACGAAGCCAACCAATTGGGAATGCCGCTTGAGAAAAACGACACGATGTATTCGTTGTACAGCGTCGTCGACATCAGAATGCCAACCACAAGACTGACCGAGATGATCCGTGATATGCCGGTCCTCACGCCAACATCACCACGCATCACCAATATACCGGTGACAACAATCCAGAGGACGATCAACGCGGTCAGCGGCCCCTGTATGGTTGTCATGGCCGCATTCACGGTAGCCGTCATTCCATTGCTGAAAGGCTGCTGAATGGTTTGGTCAAACACGTAGAATGGATCAAGGTTGCTTGCGCTGGCCATGGCTTACCTCATGGTGATTTCTGATTTGAAGTCGGGTGTGCTGTACCCGAACCGAATGCCGCCGCAGCATTCGCGTAATCCGCACCCGCGAGTTGCGCATCGGCAGAGGCCGCATTTTGGCAAGCTGCCTGCGGCAATGTCGCAGCATCACCAGCACAGCGCTGCTCATCTTGCTTTAAAATTTCCGGGTGCTGCACATACCATGCTGCCGAATGAATCTGCGGTGGTGCAGTCAATGCCGGCGTCATGGGCGGTGGCAAGTCCGCATCCTTCGTACGGTTATTTACAACCACCAGATAAAATGTGCCGCAGCCGCCAAGCACGATCAAACCGCCAACAATGAGTTTTACGTTCAGCATGGCTATTGCCCCGCGCTATCTGCTGATGCGGCTTGGCTATAATCTGACGCCGCATCGGTCATATCCTCGACATATTGTTCCTTCTCCTGCTGCTGCTCCGAGAGCGCCTGTTCGCTCGCCAGCACCTGCAGGTTCTGCGCCTGGGCCTGCTGGGCCTGCACGAACTGGCTCTCGGTGGCGATGCGGCCATTGATGGCATCGACCTGGGTGATCGACGTCGCCGTACTCAAATCCTCTTCGAGGTTCGGCAACTCCTGCAGACGCTGTTGGATGGCGGCGAGATTGGTTGCGGCAATACCCTCGATATTGGCAATCGCCTGGCCATTATCATTGAGCTGCGCGCTGGCCGCCGAACCATCACTTGGCGAATAGACATGGTTCTGGTTGTAATATGTCGCGCCGGCTCCCGAAGGTGCGGTGGTGCCGCCCAAGAGGCCCGTGATGGCATTGGCGGCCGGCATCGGGTTCTCAAGCGTCTGGCTTTCCAGATTGGTCGCCATGCCCAGAATATTCGTCGGGTTGGTGAACATCTGATAGGTCTGCTCGAGCTGGGCCAATTGCGCCTTGAGCTGTTCAACCTCGATCACGGCTTGTGCCGCCGTCTTGATGTTCTGCGCCAAATTGGCACCATCAATCACCGGGATCTGCGCCTCGGCCCTCGTGCAGAAGCTCAGATTCAGCACAAGGCAAGCTAAGAGTATAGCGGACGCGAACAGGGCTGGTCTCATGGCAATCTCCTGTCAATCCTTCGCATTGTGGTAGGTGTGCAGAAATTCCGGCAGCCAAAGCTCGGGCTGATCGCCCAGTCTTTGGCGCAACGCTTCAGCAAAGCGCACGGTATTGGCGCGGCCCGACAGAACCGCGACGTAATCGCGCAATTCCGTCAGATCGAATTCGCAAATCACGCTCGCCTGCTCGCGCTTGAGCAAAAAGCGGCGCTTGCCGATGGTCATGTCCTCACGCACGGCGCGATATTCGCCCTCGGTGCATTTCAGCCCGTCGATATAGACGGCTCGGTCGGCGGTCGGTGATGGGAACATGATCTTGGTCTGGCACTGGGCGACGATCGACGGCCCGAGCGGGCTTTCGAGAATATGCTCGGGCATCTGCAGCGCCAGGAATATGGCGCCGTTGCTCTTGCGCACGGTGAGCAGCAGATTATCGACGACCGACGCGAATTGCGGGTTTTTGAGATAG
>JAKBAU010000108.1 GCA_021808875.1 Pseudomonadota bacterium
CAAGCTTGTGGGCGACGGCGGACAGGAGCAGCCCCGCGACGGCAAGACCTTCGGCCGGCTCAAGGTGCGTGGTCCTGCAATTGCCAAAGGGTATTTTCGTGGCGAGGGAGCCAGTGCCTTTGATGAGGAGGGCTGGTTTGATACCGGCGACGTGGCCACGCTTGATGAAGATGGCTACATGACGATTACGGATCGTGCTAAGGACGTTATCAAGTCAGGTGGAGAATGGATTTCCTCCATTGAAATCGAAAATCTGGCCGTGAGCCATCCTGCGGTCGCCGAAGCTGCGGTGATCGGCGTTCATCATCCCAAATGGGACGAACGCCCGCTGCTTATCGCGGTTCTGAAACCGGGCAAGGCGGCAACGCGCGAAGACATTTTGAATCATCTTTCCGGCAAGATCGCCAAATGGTGGATACCCGACGACGTCGTTTTCGTTAACAGCATCGCACATACCGCCACGGGTAAGATCCAGAAGCTGGAACTGCGCAAAGCCTTCGCCGATTATCGCCTGCCGGGCGTTGCCTGAGGTTGGGAGAGCAGCCATGCGCATCGTACCGACACTGGGCAAACTGGCCTTCACGGGCTTTGTACTGTCGGCGCTATTGGGACTGACAGCGGGCTTTGGCACCCGTCTGGGCTTTTGGACTTACCATATGGGGCTCGACGTGCTGCTGCCTTGGTGTGTCTATGTCGCCTTCGCCGCCCTCGCCATCGGCCTCGTTTGGGGACTGCTGGCCTGGTTCGGCAAAGGTAACGGCGCAACCGCTTATGGTCTGATCGGGGTATTTGGCGCAGCAGTGGTGCTGGCGCTTCCGATCTACGATTACTACAGCATCCAGAACTCACCGCCGATCCATGACATCACTACGGACATCGCCAACCCCCCGCATTTTCGCGCGCTCCTGGCACTGCGCAAGGGTTCGCCCAACAGCGCCCGATATGATGGCAATTCGCCGGTTACCTGGCACGGCAAAACCCGAACCGTGGCGCAGTGGCAACGCAAATACTATACGGACATCTATACACTGCGTTTGCTCATGAGCCCGGCCCAATTATATGCACGCGCGCTCAAAGCGGCACAGCAGAGGGGATGGGATATCGTCGCCCAAAGTCCGGAAGAAGGCCGCATCGAGGCAACCGATACCAGCTTCCTATTTGGCCTCGTCGACGATATTGTTATCAGGGTGCGTCCCTCGGGCGCCGGCGCCAAAGTCGACATACGCTCGGAAAGTCGCGTCGGACGCAATGATGGAGGCCGCAATGCCGATGCCATTCGCAGCTTTATCCAAATCGTCAAGCATAATTGACGGATGCATGATCCGGCCCTCGTGGTCGCGTCGGTCAGCTTTGCGATGACCAAGCTCCCATCGCCACAAAAGCGTGTCCCTTTGGGCCGAGCCGGGTGGTTTGCCATCATCGTGCTGTTCGGATTTCTGGTTTGGGCGGCGTGGATTGCCCTGCGCACCTGGACGTCACTGAGCGGCGTAGCCATGAGCCCGCTCGGCTGGCTGTTTATGGGCCTCGGCGCCGTCGTCACGCTGGCCGTGGGTGGCGGCCTGATGGCACTCCTGTTTTACTCGAGCCGACATAACTACGACCGTTGAGCCACGTTCTCGTCGGCTGCCATGCAGCGGATCCAGCCACCGCGCCCCACCCAAGGAGGGGCGGCATATGTCGTGGCGTATCAGCCAGGGGATCCCACCAGGTCCGCATGATCAATCCGCCCCTCACCGCACGTCATCTGGGACCGCGGGCCACAAAATAGGGATTCTCATAATTAGGCTTGCCATAGAGCAACGGGCCACCGTCAAGAAGTGTCACCGTACCGCCTGCGGCGGCCAGCACAGCATGACCCGCCGCAGTATCCCACTCCATGGTCCTGCCATGACGCGGATAGATGTCAGCCGTGCCTGCTGCAACGAGACAGAACTTGAGGCTTGATCCAGCAGCAATAAAGTCCTTGATCCGGTAATGGGCGAGGTATTCCTCAGTTTTGCTGTCGCGATGGGAGCGACTGGCGACGGCAATCATGCCATCTGAAGGCGCGCGTCGCGCTCTGATCGGCCTGGCCGATGAGAAATCTGGTTTGAGCTCCGGATTTACTCTCAAACTTACCGCACCGTTTGTACCGTCACCAATCCACATTTGTCCCTGCGCTGGCGCATAAACGACGCCGCGTACCGGCTCCTGATTACTGATCTCCGCGATATTGACCGTGAATTCACCATTGCGGTTGATGAACTCCTTCGTACCGTCGAGTGGGTCGACCAGAAAGAAGTGGCTGCCGGCCATGATGCGGTGGCCACGGGCAACTTCCTCCTCGGCAATCACGGGAATTTCGGGCCAGTGCGCGCGCAATCGGGACAGGATCAGGATTTCCGCCTCTTCATCGGCGACGGTGACCGGCGAGCTATCGTGCTTACGACGCGTCTCAAAAGTCCCGCCATAGTGACCAAGAATCACGGTTCCGGCTTCCCAGGCAATATCGGCAAGTATGTGGGCTTGACTACTTAGCATATGCGATCATCCTCGATCTGCCGAAGGGCGACGGAGCCGCGTGCGCGCATAGCGGGCTGAAAGCAAGGCAAAGAGAGCGCGCACTCCGTTAAGATCGGGCCCCACCTTTCGCCCAGGCCGCGGCCGATCATTCCAGGCCGGGATGTCCAGATGCATCCAGCGCGAGGTTTTCGTCACGAAGCGGTTGAGGAACAGCGCAGCGGTAATCGCACCCGCCAGTGCATAGGCCGGTGCATTGTTGAGGTCGGCAATGGAACTGTCGAGTGTATTCTCATAGCCGCGCCACAGTGGCAGACGCCACAAGGGGTCGGCCACGTCATGCCCATATTGCTCAAGCGCCTTAGCCAGAGCTTCGTCATCGGTAAAGAAGGGCGGCAATTCCATACCCGTCGCCGCGCGTGCCGCACCGGTCAGCGTGGCAATATCGATGAGCAGATCAGGCTCCTCTTCATCGGCCAAACTGAGGGCGTCCGCGAGCACCAGTCGGCCTTCAGCATCGGTATTGCCAATTTCGACGGTCAGTCCCTTGCGGCTCCGCAAAACGTCACCGGGCCGATAGGCAGTGCCGGAAACGGCATTTTCGACCGCGGGAACGAGAATGCGCAAGCGCACGTCGAGTCTCGCATCCATGATCATGTGACCAAGGGCGAGCACTGCTGCAGCTCCGCCCATGTCCTTCTTCATGGTCAGCATGCCGGCAGCGGATTTGAGATCAAGGCCGCCGCTGTCAAAGCAAACCCCCTTGCCGACCAGGGTGAGTTTGGGTGCGCCCCGATTTCCCCAGGTGAGGTCGATGAGACAGGGCGGACGCGCCGATCCTCCGCCCACCGCCTCAATCATCGGATAGCCCTCGGCAAGGGCCTTCCCCGCAATGATACGGCATTTGGCACGATGGCGCTTGGCCAGGCTGCGGGCCGCAGCTGCAAGGTCCTGAGGCCCCATGTCATTGGCCGGGGTTGCTACCAGATCACGGCCCCAGAACAGTCCGGCGGCGATGCGGCTGATATTTTCCCCATCGCACCCCTCCGGCAGCACCAGCTTTGGTAGCGCGCGCGCTGGCAATGAGCGGTAGCGCGTATAGCTGTAGGTACCGAGCAGCCAGCCGAGGGGCTCCAAATCCGTGCCTGATGACGCGGATGCGAGCCGGTAGGTTCCCGCCGGAAGTTTCTCTGCAGCAGCGGCAAGAGCCAGTGCATCGTCATTCCTGCCCAAACCGAACAGGATTGCGGCCACCCGTCCGTCGTCGCCGGGCACAAGCAGTAGTTCCCCGCTTCTGGCCTGAAAGTCAGCACTCTGCGCCCATTGCTCGACATGACGACCCAGAGCACGCAGCGTCGCCTCACGCGTCGCTGCGCGGACCGCATAGAGCGGGATCGCGGATTTTGCGCTTTTTACAAGGCAGCTGTGCATGAAGACCCTTTGCGTTTGGCGGCGCCCGACCTTAAGTAGCACTGTCGACGATCGCAAATGAAAGCGTACCATGACCTTTCGCTACACACTTGTTGTGGGCAGCAAGCAGCTCTCGAGCTGGAGCCTGCGCCCCTATCTGGCAATGCGGGCAACCGGTGCCGCATTCCAGGAAGTCGTCATCGCTCTCAACCGCACCCAAACCCACAGTGACATCCTGCGCCACTCGCCCTCCGGCAAAGTTCCTGCGCTCAAGATCGAGGAGGGCGGCGAAGTCGTGACTGTGTTTGACAGTCTGGCCATCTGCGAAACCCTGGCCGAGCGGCACAAAGAGGCTGGTTTGTGGCCGGATGCCCCCCTCGCTCGCGCCCGCGCTCGCGCCTATGCCTGTGAAATGCATGCCGGCTTTGCCTCTTTGCGTAAAACCCTGCCGATGCAGATTGCGAGCCGCTTGCCAACGCCGGAGCTCAGTGACGAGGTCAGGCAGGACATCGCCCGCGTCACCGCGGCCTGGGAAGAGGCGCTGCTTCACCACGACAAGGATGGCGGCTTCCTGTTTGGAAGGTTCTCGATCGCGGATTGCATGTACGCGCCAGTGGTCAGCCGATTTGTCACTTATGATATCAGCTTACCGCCACGTCTGGCCCAATACAGCGAACGCATCATGGCACTGGCGGCCATGCAGGACTGGATAGAGGCGGCCCGCAAGGAACTTGGCGCCTGATTGGCGTAGGTCTGCGATCAACCACCGCCTGCTCGTCGTGGGGGTACCGAGCGCTAGCTGCCCTGGGTGTTGTGGGACGGCGTGGTAAACCGTGCCGGAGGCCTGCACTGGCAGCCGCCTGACCAACAGGCTGTGCCTGCCGTGCGCAGTTCCTATCGGAGGAGTTTTCGCGACGCACTTAAGTTTTTATTGAGGCATCATTGGCATTGTGGAGGACGGTACATCGTGTCCCTGGTCCCTCAATGCGTCGGCATCAGCTTCGCTTCGCCGTACTTGGCGCGGCCGCCCTGGCAGTAAGTGGCTGCGCCGGTAGCCCCGCGACATCACATGCTGTCACGGCTTCTGTGGTGCCGCGCGAAGTCCCTACGAAAGACGGGACAGGCGCATACCCTCAAAACCTTTCGGGGGAAATCAGTCGCGCGCGCCAATTACGCAGGCATGGCGACTATAAAGAGGCGCTGCGAGCATTGGCACAGCTAATGCTGCTATCGCCTGATAATCCAGACGTTGTGGGCGAATATGGCAAGGACCTCGTGGAACTCGGTCGTGCCAAGGAGGCACTCGCGTTCCTCGACCGTGCGATCGAACTACAGCCGCATAATTGGTCATTTCTTTCTGCACGTGGCGTTGCCCAGGACCAGCTCCATGCTACCAAAGCGGCAGCCCAATCCTATCGGGCCGCTTTGGCGATTAGCCCTGATCAGCCCAGCGTCCTCAATAATTACGCGCTCAATCAGATGCTGCAGGGCCATAAGGATCAGGCCAAGACGCTATTCGAGGCTGCGCTCGCGCACGGCGGCAGAGATCCGCGCATTGCCCAGAATCTGGCTGAGTTGACACGCCTCGCCACGAGCACGACCAAGGCTGTGGACAGCGCGACGAAAGTGGCTCCCTCCCCGGCGCGCAAGACCACGCCGGCTGCAGGCCCAACGTCCGCAGCAACCCCAGCACTCCCACGCGGCAAGGCTGCGATGGTGGTGGAAAAGCTCCCATCTCCCCTGGGCAGCCGCGAGCCAGCTCACACCACCTCATCCGCGCACAGTCCGACAAAGGTCGCCACCTCCAAGTCGCAGACCGCGCCCGCCAACGCCGCTGCGGCGCCCTCTACGATCCCGGCCTTGCGCACGGCAGAAGACAATTATTGAGCCGCAGTTCACTCAAGAAGGCAGGGCGCCAGCGTGGCGCAGCCGCCGCGGAATGGCTTCGGCAAGAATTTCGATCAGGGTGCGCAGGCGTCTCGACGGTGGGCGATCGGGCAGCCAGACAGCGCTGATCGGTCCGTTTTCAAGGCTGCTCCCCGGCAAAAGGCGCACCAGTTCACCCCGGGCCAGCGCCTCGGCAACACAAAACAGCGGCAGGCGGGACACGCCGAGCCCAGCGCGAGCAGCATCCAGCATCACATCGGTGCTATTAACTGTGAGCCGCGGTTCGACGGTGATGCTGCGCACGGGGCCTGCTTCACCATCGAATCGCCATTGATGAGGCATCGCCGCATTGCCATAGGCAAGAACCTTGTGCTGGCTAAGATCCTCGATCGTTTGAGGCGCCCCGCTGCGCGCGACGTAATCCGGGCTCGCCACCAGCACCATGGTCGCTGCGCAAATCTTGCGCGCGATCAAAGCTGAATCTGAGAGCCGCCCGATGCGGATCGCCAGATCATAACCACCGCCACGAATATCGACGCGCCGGTCGTCACAGTCGAGGGTGAGCAGGACGCCTGGATGCTCCACGGCAAAATGAACAAACAGGTCGCTGAGATAGAGGCGTGTGAAGGTCAAGGGTGCGGCAACCCGCAGAGGGCCGCGCAGCGGCCCCTTATCCGCGGCGCTTTCCTCCAGCGCTGCATCGAGCTCGGCGACAATGCGCTTGGCGCGGAGATAAAAGGCCTCTCCTGCATCGGTAGGCTGGCTGGCACGCGAAGAGCGACGGATGAGCTCGGCACCAGCGCTTTCTTCCAGCTCCGCCAGACGCTTGGAAACGACCGATTTGGCAATTCCGAGCCGCCTTGCGGCGGAGCTCACACCACCGCCCTCGACGATCGCGATAAAAGTGGTAATGGCATCGAGGCTGGGCTTCATCGTTCGCCGAATTCGAACACGGGAGTTCCAATCGGACGCCTAGCACGAATAGACCAATGACGCCATCTTCAGGGCCGTTCCAACCCAGGAGGTGGCGTATGACCAAGGTCCTAATTCTCTATCATTCGAGCTATGGCCACATCGAGCGCATGGCCAAAGCTGTCGCCGAAGGGGCCACAGAAGCAGGCGCCGAGGTTGCCATCCGGCGCGTCCCGGAGCTGATGACTGAGGAAAATGCCCGTCGGGCGGGAATGAAGTGGCAGCAGGACGCTCAGTTGGCGCGCGTGGAGGAGCTTACAGAGTATGATGCGATCATCGTCGGCACCCCGACCCGCTTCGGCAATATGGCCGCACAAATGCGCAATTTCTGGGATATGACCGGTCCCTTATGGACGAAGGGCGCCCTTGTCGGAAAGATTGGCTCGGTTTTCACCTCAACGGCGACGGGCGGTGGCAACGAGGTGACCATCCTGACGGTCATCCCCACCTTGCTGCACCACGGTATGATCTACGTCGGAGTTCCTTACAGCGTCGGCGAACTACTCGACATCTCAGAGGTACGCGGCGGCTCGCCTTACGGCGCAGCCACCATGGCTGGTGGCGATGGTTCACGTCAGCCGAGCACCAAGGAACTGGCCATTGCCAAGGCTCAGGGCCGGCGGGTCGCCGAGGTAGCCGCTAAACTGAAGAGCTAACTCCACCGTAGATCTTCCAGCCGCACGAAGTCACAGCAACCGCATGCTTCCTCCGCGTCCAGCAACAGCCACAAGGGCGGGCGCGGGGGAGCCCATCTTTCATGCACTCAGTGCATGAGGTGCATGACACGCATCGCCGCCGGGCCAAGGATGACGATGAACAGACTGGGCAGAAAAAAGAGAATCATCGGCACGGTCAGCTTCGCTGGCAACGCAGCTGCCTTGCGCTCAGCCTCCTGCATCCGCATCTCGCGGTTCTCCTGCGCGGTTACCCGCAGCGCCTGGCCCAGAGGCGTTCCATAGCGTTCGGCTTGGTTGAGCGCCGCGGCCACAGCCTTGACCCCGGAATGTCCGCAGCGCCTGGCCAGATTCTCAAACGCCTGCCGCCGCTCGGGCAAATAGGACAACTCTGCGGTCGTCAGTGCGAATTCCTCAGCCAATTCAGCCGACTGCGATCCGATCTCGGCCGCAACCCGGCTGAACGCGGCCTCAATGGACATGCCGGACTCAACGCAGATCAACAGCAGATCCAGCGCATCCGGAAATGCCCGCATGATCGACTCTTGTCGCCGCTGGATCTTGTTGGTCACGAACAAATCTGGAAGGTAGTAGCCAAACCCCGCCGCCAGAAACGACGCCACAAGCTTTTCGCTCGTCGACCAAGACAGGTGCAGCAAAACAAATAGATAGAGCAGTGACACCGCGAAGACAATAAACGGCATAACAAAGCGGAAAAACATAAACGCGATGAGTGGCGCCTGCCCGCGATAGCCCGCTCGAATCAACTTGTCACGCGTACTGTGGCTTTCCATGATCCGTGACAGCTTGAGACGCTCAACCGTGCTTTTCATGAAGCTGACCGGCTCGCTTCTCAAACCACGCTTGCCTTTCCTCAAAGCGGCATGATGACGAGCCCGCAGCTCATCACGCCGCTCGGCCACGGACTTCATGCGTGCGGCCAGAACATTGCGTTCCATGAGTGGTATGCCGATCGTCACGATGGTGGCGAACGCAAGTACGGCAGCCACAACGGTAACCAAGAACTGCAGATTGAACATCAAATCAATGAGATGATGTATGTCCACGAGTGCCCCTCAATGCTTGAAGCTGATCATGCGTTGCATGACAAATATCCCACAGCTCATCCACAGCACACACGCCGCAAGCATCAGATTGCCTGCGTGGGTCGTGAACAGCGGAAGTATGTAATTCGGTGACGAAATATACACCATAAGCGCTACACTCGGGGGAAGGGAGCCAATTATCATGGCAGAAGCCTTGGCTTCCGAACTCATCGCCCGGATCTTTCCCTGCAACCGCTTACGGTCACGCAGTACCGCGGACAGATTGCTCAGCGCTTCGGATAGATTTCCCCCCGTTCGCGATTGGATAGTCATGACGATACCGAAGAAATTGACTTCCGCCGTCGGCATGCGCTCATACATGCGCCGAACACCCTGATCTAGCGTGACGCCTACCTTCAGGCCCTCGACAAGCTTATCAAACTCCCCCGACACCGGCTGAGGCATCTCCCGGGCAACGATTTTCAGCGCCTCATTGGTAGGTAGACCTGACTTGACGCTACGCACGATGATGTCAATTGCATTAGCAAACTCCGCTGTAAACGCCTTTTGGCGCCTAGCCTTCAGGAAAAGCAAAAGCCAGCGGGGCAATCCGACACCGGCTGCGAATGCTCCAAGGACTGTTGCAAGCAGCGACAGGTGGAAAAATTCGCAGGCCGCAGCCGCAGTCAGCCCGGAGAACCCCGACGCCACATAATATGTACGCGGAGCCATCTTTAGACCGGCCTGCTCAATGCGCTTGCGCATGCTGGGCCGGATCTTGTTTGCCTTTTGTTGCTTTTCCAGATCCTTCAGCAATGCCGACACACTTTTACGCCGCTGCTGATTCTCACCCGCTATTCGTACCGCCGGACTTGCCGAGCCTGCAGGCACACGCGAAACTGCCGCAACACGCTTTTGCGTGCGGGCGCTGGCGGGGCTCAGGACTACATACGCCAGGCCACCAACGGACACAAACATGAGTACGAATAAGCCGACCGTCATCATCACAACATCACCTCAAACTGCCAGCCGATTGCAAGTCATCGAGGGCTTCTGCGAGATCCGCCTCGAGCCCGTAATAGCGCGCGCGCTCCCAAAATGCCGGACGTACAATGCCGGTTCCAACATGAATTCCTTTGATTCGACCCGCTTCGTCCTCACCGTTGATTTCGTAATTGAGAAGATCCTGCGTAATGATGACGTCGCCCTCCATGCCGATCACTTCTGTGACATGGGTAATACGACGTGAGCCATCGCGCAGCCGTTCAGCCTGAATGATGACGTCTATAGAAGCGACAATCATCTCGCGAATGGTTCGTGTTGGTAGTTGAAAACCCCCCATGGTGATCATCGATTCCAGACGAGAAAGTGCCTCGCGGGGTGAGTTGGCATGAAGAGTGCCCATGGACCCGTCATGACCCGTGTTCATTGCCTGCAGCAGGTCAAAAGCCTCGGGGCCGCGCACTTCACCGACAATGATCCGCTCCGGACGCATACGCAGACAGTTTCGCACCAGATCGCGCATCGTAATCTGGCCCTGCCCCTCAAGGTTTGGTGGCCTGGTTTCAAGACGCACCACATGTGGCTGTTGTAACTGCAGTTCAGCGGCGTCCTCACAGGTAACAACACGTTCATCCTGCTCGATGAATCCAGTGAGACAGTTCAGCAGAGTTGTCTTTCCCGAGCCGGTACCCCCGGAGATCAGAACATTGCAGCGCGAATGCCCGACGACTTTCAGAATGTTGGCCCCCGCGGAGCTGATGGACCCGAAGCGAACGAGATCCTCAAGCTTGAGCTTGTCCTTCTTAAACTTGCGGATTGTCAGCGTCGGCCCATCAAGAGAAAGCGGCGGAGCGATGACATTGACGCGCGAACCATCAAGTAGTCTTG
>JAKBAU010000109.1 GCA_021808875.1 Pseudomonadota bacterium
GCGGCGCGATCCGCGCCATCTGTGCGTCCGACAGCCAAAATAGGTCGCTCATGGCGGATACCTCCCGCCACACTCAGAATCACGCCGCTCCGCGTCGCTGCAAGCTTTTTATGGGTCCTGAACCTAGCGTCGGGCCGCTGGATCCGTCTCATCCGCATGAATTCATCCCTTCTCTGTCATGGGAAGGAAAGAGATGATGCGCCAGAATTGGTGATAGGCGCGAGACAATTCACCATCCCCCGCCACCCTGGCGAAGAGAATGTTGTGCTCGTCCATCATCCACTCAATTGGTATAAAGACGCGGGCGAGGTTCGGCAGTACGTGCGAAGCCGCGCGCGAGTGGTCATTTCCGGTCATGAGCACAACCCCAAAGTGGAAATTGACCACGTCGAGGCTGAATGCGACGTTATGATGCTGGCGGCCGGTGCCTCTGTACCATTCAAGTCGGATGTTATCTATACGTATACCTACAATATCATCGAGTTCGATTGGGATCAGGAGGTCGATGCGCTAGCAGTCACAATACACCCCCGAATCTGGAACCCGGAGAAGACAAGCTTCCAGGCCGATGACAAGCGCCTCGGCGGAAGCAAGCCTCGCTTCACGCTGGGCTCGCCGAACTTCAGGAAGTGCAGACAGCCGGACGTCGATCAGGACATCGCGGAGGTTTCGGCGGTCGGCAGTTCGGAACCAGAACCGATCCTGGAAGTGGTCGCCGCCGATGGCGAGGAAGGGGAGACACCGCCCATGCCACCGCCCGTCGAAGGCTACGAACTCGCGCTGCTACGCTTCTTCCGCGACCTGCTTGAGAACGAGCGCCTCCGCATACTCGTCGAATTGGACGCTTTCCCCGCAGATTCAGATGAACGCATGACTCAGGGCGTCGAGCGCAAGCTGTTCGACTGGCTCGTACGTGAGGGCAGGCTTCCAGAAGTGAACCAAATGATCGACAGGCTGATCGGCGAACGACAACAGGGGCAAGATTGATGAGCAGGCTTCCGGTTCATATGAGAATCACCGGCCTTTCGGTGAGCAACGAGGACGTTGATTCGCGCCAAAAGGCGATTACGCAGCTTTCGACCGCTTGGGGCAAGATCAAGTCACCCACCGATATTCTGGCCAAGTCGGCGGAGATCGCGATCGCACTAGGGGGAGACGGTTCGCCCCCTGCGACCCTGTCCAGCGAGGTCGAGAGCGCGGTGCAGAAGCACGCCTCCGCGTTCTTGAGTTCAGACCGTCCCTTGGAGGTCGGGATCTGCTCGGGCATGGCGTTTCTCTCCATGATGGAAAGTAACCACGGCGCCAGCGGCTGGACGATCACGGACCTCTATTCAAACGCCCTGTGGTTAGCCCTTGCGTTCCAGCCTGCGCTTCAGGAAGAGAAGAGAGAGGCGCTCCGCACCGAAGTGCTTGATCGAGCGCGGGCGCGCAGCCTGGAAAGCGCTACCAAGGCGCGCGAGCGGGAGCCGGTGCCGGAGGTACAAGATCTCGAAGTCGCTACCGATGACAAAGCCAATGTCACGACAAACTTCAAGAAAATAGCTGCTGGGATCATCGACCCGCTGCGACGTAACGCAGCGCTCGACCGAGAGGAGCTCGACTATCTCTGGTGGGCGCAACTGAACCGGAGCCGTGTGCTCAGTCGATCACTCCCCGACATTCCAGAGGCGGCTCGCTTGGTGACGATGGGCCTCGAAGGAGCAGCGTTACTCCGTCGCCTGCCGGCGGACGTGCATCGAGAGATTGTCCTTCGCACCGTGGAAGCCGATCCGGAATTGGACCTCGGCGAGTTGCTCGGAGTGATCGGTGCCGATCGCAAGGCGCTCGCCAACAAGATCCCCGCCGGAGTGACTTCCACCCCCACCATCTATCCGCTGCTGAACGCTCTCGTCACAGGCACCGCTGACGGTAGCGGTGCGACTGAGAAGAGAAGGGCTTCGACCTGGGGCTGCCGCGCGCTTCTGGAGGCTACGATGGCACACCTAGTGTCTAGCGGACCCGGACGCCTATGAGCCACGCCTGTACTTTCGATGGATGTACCGTCGGAGAGACGGGAGCGTGCGCCCTTGAGCGCGATCCAGCAACCTGCGAGCACCGCATCGGGACGGCAGCGTTTGCCGGCGTGGACGCGGTCGCATCAGGAACGACGGCTGCTGATGCGATCGACGGCCTCGGCGCTCCGGTGCTCAAAAAGCCGAACAGTGCTGCGTCGTTCCCTTCGAGCCGGACCCTGCGGCCCGAGTTCGTGTCGGGCATGATGGGTTCGCGCTACGTAACCGTCGTCGGGATTTTGGGTGATCCCGAGTCAGGCAAGACTGCGTGCCTCGCGAGCCTCTACCTCATGATCGCCAATGCGCAGCTCGACGGGTGGTCTTTCGCCGACAGCAAAAGCCTTATGGCTTTCGATGAGATCGCCAGGGGTGCTCGGGAGTGGAACGAGGGTCAGCTGCCGGACCAAATGACCCTCCACACCGAGATGACCGATGATCGCCGTCCTGGCTTTCTGCACCTGCGCTTGGCTAGGAGCTCCGATGGGCGTCGTTTCGACTTCGCGCTTCCGGATCTGCCTGGCGAATGGACCACAGCACTCGTCGGCACCGCTCGGGCCGACCGCTTCGAGTTCATGAAGTCGGCCGAGGCGATCTGGCTTGTGGTAGATGGACGCGCGCTGGCAGACAAAGAGCGGCGCCAGGGCGCCATTAGTCGGCTGGGTCAGCTCACCGGCAGGCTAGAGACAATTTTCGGCGGCGCCCTTCCTCGTGTGATGATCGTGGTCACACACCGAGACCATGGCGAACTTGACGGCGTAACAACAAGCCGCATCACCGCAGAGCTCGCGAAACGAAACGTCGTTGCCGGGATTCATCAGGTCGCGCCGTTCTCGGAAAATGGCGGCGTAAAAGCTGGCTTCGGCCTCGCGGACCTGATCGATGCAACCGTGGGTTCACCGCGGAGTACGGCTGAGTTTTGGCCTGACAGCGCCCCGCAGGAAGGTTCTCGGTCCTATCTCGCTTTCAGGAGGGACCGATGAGGCGCGCAGTGGTACTGCTCGGCGGCCCGGATTCGGGCAAGACCAACTATGTGGGCCGGCTTTGGCCAGAGCTCGACGCGAAAAAGGGGCGACTCATCGCGGCGCAGCAACCTAATGACATCACCTTCGTCCTGGAGGTCGCCGACCATCTCTTCTCTGGCAATTTCGCGCCCCGTTCTGAGCATACCGACAAACGTCGCGACTTTGAGGTCGTGGTTGCCGACCGTGAGGGAAGCGAGGAGACCGCGATTGTAGTCCCCGACATCTCAGGCGAGCTCTGGCGTAACGCCGTCCAGGACTGTGAGATCGCGCAGGATTGGATGGAGGAACTGCGCCGGGCCAATGGCGCGCTGTTGTTTGTCCGGGTCGGATCAGATCAGGACGTACGCCCACTCGACTGGGTTACCTCTCAGAAGATGTTAGCCAAGCTCGGCGGCGCCGACACACCCGGCCTACCCACTCAGGTGATGTTGTGTGAGCTGGTCCGTTTCCTCGAAGTCACGCTAGCTGATCGGCCGGATGGCAGCCGTCCGCGTCTTTCTGTCGTGGTTAGTGCATGGGATCTCGTCGATCCTCAAAAGTTCGAAGAGGGCCCCAAAGCTTATCTACAGCGAGAGTATCCCTTGCTGGCGGGCCGGCTCGACGATCTCCACCGACTCAATGTGCGTGTGTGCGGGCTCAGCGTGGTTGGCGGCGACCTCAAGGCGGACCCCTCCTGCCGGGACGAACTCCTTGAGAGCGGTCTTGACGGGCACGGTTGGGTGGCCGCGGAGAACGAGAACGGCACCTGGACGAAGGATAGCGATCTTACCCTGCCGGTGGCATGGGTAATCGGTCGCTGAGATGATCGTCGTCGACCGCCAGGTCCACGGATATCGGCAGGGGCACCAGCTCCTGGCCGCCTCCTCGCAGCTCCCGAAACCAGACCAGTCGATGATCGACAGGCTCTCCGACGTCGCTGGACCGCTGCGGCCGCGAGAGCGGTTCGAACCGTACCTGTCCGTCTATCCGTTGCCGAGTGGGGAACGGGTGGTCATAGCAAGGACGTGGCAGGACACGACCGTGGCCAGGGCCGGCTGTGTCCGTACACTCAGTCTGGTCGTTGGCGCAGAGGATTGGTCGTACGCTGAAAGCCTGTCGCCGCTTTTTCAGCTGCTTGAGACTGACGGGCTACCCGGAGTGGAGAACGCGACGTCGCGACAAGTCTACGCCTCCCCCGCGAAGCCGCTCCCACCCGCGCCCGACTTCAGGGCGGGCGAGCTACTAGAAGCCCTCTTTCTGGAGGAAGCACGTCCCGTCGTCGTATTCGATGCCCCACCCGGAGACCTGATCGCGCTGCGCCTTCTGACTGCGTTGTGGCCGTCAATGCGGCGGCGGTTCGCTGTGTCGACCTTCGCGCTCTCACCGCGCAAGGTTGGTGGACGCGACTTCGACCTCGTGTTTGCGCCCAAGGACGCAAAGGGAAGATTCTCGGACTGGAATGGTCGCCGGATTGATTGGCGTTCCAACCAGGACGCGCGCCACCGCTGGACAAACACTATCATCAGCCGCGTCTTCGATCAGCCTTATCCGCAGCTACTCATAGCGTCAGAGATTGGCCTCGTTGGCGCCGATAGCGACGTCGATGATGTCGCCGCCTTTCGGATCGCGCTCCTTTGGGGCGAGCTCTTCAGCAAGCTGGACCGCACTCCAACGGCCGCTCTTGGACTCCTCGATATCGCGAACTCCGGCAAAGTTCGTGACGTGGAAGCGGTCGGATCGCTTGAGCCGGCGCTCGCAAGCGCGGTCAAGCGTGCCTCCACCGATCTGCCGGAGGCGGAAGCTTGGGACTTCCTCAGCGCTATCGCCTCGAAGATACGGACGCGCCCAATGCCAACCGGCAAGAACGCAGTAGGCGCAGCCGCTGAGCTGCTGTCCGCTCGGTTTCCGGACGGTGCTGTCGCGCTGTTAGTTCGGCCGCCGCCTGCAGAGGTCGCAGCGGATCTTCTGCCAAGAATCGCACAGGGGCTCGGAGGGTCGGCCGAGGGATCGGGCGAGCGCGCCTTGCTCTCGGCGCCGGCCGAGCTTCTCTTGCGGCTTGTTGCTGAGGATGGACGGCTGACCGGCCGTGTGGCCGCCAACGGCGCGCTCATAGAGCGCGTCGGCGAGGCTGTCAGAGATCAGGATTCATCCCTGGTCGACGCCGTTAGCGCGAACCTTCTTCCCCATCTCGTCGAAGATTGGCAGTTGCCCGCAGCGCGTCCGCTCGTCGCGAGGCTGGACGCAGAGGCGCTAGCTACAGAAATTGCGCACTTGGGAGCCACCAACGACTTCGAGGCTGGTGGGATCGCCGAGCTGGTGATTGAGCGCGCTCGTATCGTTGGCGCCAAAGAGGAGGTGAGAGCGTCAATTGTCACATCGCCTCCATCGGAGCGTAGAAACGCGCTACTGGCGCGAACCATTGATCCGGCGGTGGCTGACGTCGCTTGGCTGTTCGATGCACCAGGGGTGGCGCCCGACCTTGTGACTAATCTACTGGTTTCCCTATCGCGTGCGGCAGACGACCAGCAACTTTCCACGATCCTGGGTCAGCCGCGCCTAGGCGACGAGGTTCTGGCCAGGATCGAAGGTGAAGCGCCAGACATTCTTGAGCGAGCTGTCCTTTCGGGCGAGCTCCCGATCGACGTTTTCGTACGTTTGGTCGGCAAAGTCCTACCGAAGACCGATACGGCAACAAGGATTCGGGTAGCGGACAACGCGCTTCGACGCTGCCTCTCGAGTCATTTCGATGGCGACGAAAGGGACTTCCTCACGAAAATGATGGGAATCGTCGCGGAGAACCTGGACGGCGTCTCGGCTGTACGGGCTGGTTTGGGCCCTGATGTGCCGGCGTCGGTAGCGAACCGCAATATGCTTGTATTCCGAAATGCTCCATCTCCAGCACATCTTCGTATCGTTCGATCGATCGCCGAACTCGCTGGGGCGCTCTGCGATCGAAAGTCGCTCGATCTCGATCAAACTGCGCTGGAGGCTTGTGCATACCTGATGTTCGAGGCCGAAAGGGCCGAGCCCAAGGCGATGCTGGATGCGTCCGGGCGTCTTATGCCGGTCCTGATGCGACATCCCCGTGAGCCGGTCTCCCTAATGGTCGCAGCCGCTTTTCCGATGGTCTATCGCGAGCTGGCCAAGGAGGACGATGTTCCCGACCTCCTGAAGTTCATTCCTTTTCTGGACTGGGACCGCTGCAGGGCGGCTCGTCGCGAGTTGGTGTCTACGTTCATGTCGTCAACTTCATGGTCGCCCGCGGACCTTGCGCTGACGGCCTGCCGTTGCGGAGATGTCGGCAAAATTCTGCGTAGAACGGCCAAATCATACGGTGGCGAGGAATACATTGAGCGACTCCTAAAACAGGTCGGTCATTTGCCCGATGCGTGTCGGCTGACAGTGGAGCAGACTATTTCACATATTATGGCAGATCGGTCCGCGAGGCTTGATTGGCGCGATTGAGCAGCCTCACGAGCGTCGCCTTTCGGGCATGAGTCCGGTGACTGTGTGATGTAATCGTCAATTATGCAAAAAAACATGACAATTCGTCCGCCATCGTTGGCACCAGGAGACTGCGGTCGAGGAAGAGGTTCCTCATCTCGCAGCTCGTTTCGGCGATTAGGAGGCATCCATGGCAAGCGGCGCCGTGAGTCGCCCGATCCCCGCTCCTGTCGTCTGGTTCATGATCAGCGCAAACGGGATCGTTTGAGCAAATCCGAAGCCGGTCCATGGCGCTCTTGAGGATGTAGGCAAACCTCGGAGCCGTGGCGACAAGCCCGCCAAGCGTGCCCTGCGCCCCGGCGCTCGCGGTATAAATAAGGATACCGCAGCGGTCGGCGTCGCCGGCGCCGCGCGTACTGGACAGCGCATAGACTCTTTCCTTCAGCGAACTGGCCGGATAGCCGCAATCGAGGGCTATCTCGGCCATCAACGCGTGTGAGATACTGTGGAGAAGAACGTAAGCCGTTCCCGGATAGGTAGGCGCCTTGCCGGCAAACCGCTTTTGCCAGTGCCCATATCCTGCAAGCAACTTTTGATTGCGAACGGACGTGGCTGCGGTTTGGAGCCATTCGGCAATCGCGGCAGCGTCAAAATGGATGAAGATGCCTTCGCCGAACTGTTCGATTGCCGGCAGCCAGTCCGCGTCGCGCGAGATCGGCGCGCCGCGCACGCTCAACTGAATGTCTTCGATGTCGCCATCGGAGCCCGTCGGCGCAGCTTCAAATCGCGTGAAGCCATAAAGGCAGGAGACCTCCCTCAGGCGATGCACCGCGACCAGATTCTTGATCCCGGACAGATCGATCCCGGCATCGGGGTCGGCCCAAGCCTCTCGCGGAAGAGTCTGGGCGTAGAGCTTTGCGGTTGGATGGTTCGCGCCGATCTCAGAACGGCCGCTAGCAAACGTATCGAACTCGGACAGCTTAGGTGACCGCGTGGCGTCAGTTCTTGCACCCTCACGAATGCGCTGAAGCCTATCGAAAATGTCGCCGTCCGAATAAGGACCGAGTGACGCAGATACCTTTGGGTTGAACTTCTTGGCCTGAGCCACATCCTGGACTGTTTGCACGCCAGCAAGATCGCCCGATAGCTCATCAACGAGCTGGCTAAGTTCGTCCTCCTCGGTCGGCAGCGAAATAACCGTGTGAACCTGCGGGAAATAGGTGTTCGTCGCCGTTCGCGTCAGCAGCTTCAGATTGTCACCGCAGCCTTCAGGATCCCGGTCGAGCAGCCACGGCCGCTCGCCTCGGCATTTGCCGAGCCGCCCTGGCTGGAAGGTGTCTTGAAGGGACAGACGACGACCGCATCCGCACACGATGCTGGTGTCTGCGGGATCCGCGCTGGTTCCCTTTTCCTCCACCCACATCGGCTCGTGACATGCCCCCGAACCGTGAACGACCCAGCGCCAGTCGATATCTTGCAGATGCCCCTTGTCGCAGGCGCACACGAAACGGATCGGCGTCACATCGCTCTTCCGTCCGTCATCGTATTGGAACCTTCTGCGACCCTTGCTGTCGAGGTCCTGCCAACGCACCAAACGTCGTCGCCTGGTCGTTTTGGCGCCGGAGGTGTTCGTTTCCACCTGCTCGCAGATGAACCATGTCGGGAAGATCGGCGCAGCGACGCCACGGGGCACGCCATCCCTCGAATCAACCGACGTGGGCGGTGTTCTCAAGGTCAGGCTGGCTGCCGGATCAAGGCGCCCCTGCTCCTTCAGAATCTGCTCAAGGCGCATCGTCAAACGCGGCTCGGGAAGCGTCGAGAAGGCGTTGCCCTTCATATCCCATTGTTCGAGCCCGCCCACCACGACGGACCGCGTCGGCAAATCGATCATCGCCCCGGGGCCGAACGTCGAAATCAACTGGCTGAGGCGCTGAGCATTCTTGGTCATGTGAGATCATCCGCGTTCGCGATCGTGTTTCCGTGAGGATCCCTGACCTTCAGGGTGACGTTGGGTTCCACGTCGCGCATGGAACGGCCCGCCACAAAGCGGCGGTGGGGTTCAGCCAAGTTGCCGATCTCCGGTTCGAGCGGCATGTGCAGCAGGCGATGAGGACTTTTCTTTTTGGCATAGGCAAACGCATTGCCGCCCGCCGCCTGCTCATCGGAAGTCTCAATCCAGGCATCCAAGATGTCGTCGATCAGCTTTGACAGAGCAGCGCGACCGCCGGCGATCATGCGCTCCGGCGCTCGATCGACGATCGAGTCTCGGACCAAGTTGCGGATTCCGACATTGTTCTTCAGTTCATTGACCGCGACATCCGGGGTCAGTGCGCCATCCACATGGCGCGCCGCAGCGACCACGACCGCAGCCAAGGCGCGATCCAGCGCCCGTGCCGCCCAGGGCGTGACGCTCGTCGCTTCAACGGCGCGATAGAATGTGCGATGAAATTGGCCGAATTGCTCGAAGTGCATTCGGTCACGCGCCTTGTGGAGGTTCAGAACCGCCAGCACCAAGCCGGGCCTGGAGTGGTCACGGCCGACTCGGCTGGTCGCCTGGATGTATTCAGCGGCCGTCTTTGGTTGCCCCTGCACCACCATGAGCCCGAGGCGCGTGATGTCGAGGCCAACCGAGATCATGTTGGTCGCGAGAGCCACATCGACGGTTTCGGCATCCCGGCCAAAGACCGCCTCCAGACGCTGTTTCGCCTTCGCCACCTCGTCGGTAGAGACACGAGATGTGAGCTCCATCGGCTCTTTGATGGCTCTATCCGCGAACGGTGTATCGGCAGGTTCTACCCGGCGGCGTTGGGCGCCGTAACGAGCCGCCCGATCACGCACTTCATCCTCGACAATGCGCCGCGCGCCCCCCAACTCACGCAACGCGTTGAAATAGCAAAGCGCGGTCATGTACGGATCAGCAGGATTTCTGGCCTTGGCGTCGACGGGGATATTCGCGTCGTAAGCGGCCTGCGCGGCAGCGACGAGCGTTGTCAGAGACCGCAGGAAGACCAGCTTCGGGCCACGGCCTTGCGCCGCGATGCCCAAATAGAGCCGGGCGGGATTGGTCGATGATGGTACCGTCCGCGCGAAGAAGCTGTCGACACGATCGATGCCAGGCGGCGGGAAAATGCTGGTCGTGTCCCGATCAAACAGAGCGGCGATTTGATCGGCCGCCCGTCTGACGGTGGCGGTCGACGCCACGATCTTCGGACGAACGCGGTTTTCACCGGAGCCTCGCGAGGCAAGCTGATCGATCGCCACTTCATACAGACCCGCGACCGTTCCAAGGGGACCGGCAATGAGGTGCAATTCATCCTGGATGATAAGATCGGGCGGATCCAGCGACCAGCCATTGCCCAATGGTCGGCCTTCGCCCGGCTCAGCCGCCCCATAGAAGCCGACGCCATCTTCGAAACGGTCAACGTGCCCGAAGAAAGCGCCGGTCTCACCCACCCATGGCAGCGCGGCGAACTTGTCGACGGTAGCGATCAGAAACGCCGGAAGACGCCGGTAGATGGGCTCGTCGACCGTAAGCACCGGTAGCGGTCGATTCCTGCTGAACTCGCAGCTGGTATTGGCGCAGCGAATTTCCAAATTGGTCGGCGCATGTTCGTTCGGCGTGCAGGAAAACGATGACGGCGTGAACTCGGTTCCGCACCACGGACAAGCCTTGAGCGGGGCCGGCGCGCGCTTGTCACGGCCGTTGCGATAGCGCCGAATTCGACCGACAGCTGTTGTCTCGTCAGACTTTCCTTTGCCGCCCAGCTTGTTCGGCGACGCGTCGGAGCCGACCCACAGACCGATCTCGATTTGCCAGTCACCGAGCATCCGACGACCGCGCTCATCTACGTTCTTGG
>JAKBAU010000110.1 GCA_021808875.1 Pseudomonadota bacterium
ATCGTCCTTGCGGATCAAACGGGTATTGCTGATGAGCGAGTCTCCGTCCATCGACGGCCATGAGATCACCGATAAGGGCTACATCAATCAGCGGGCAACGCTGGAGCGCCGGGCCCGTCTCGTGGACCTACTCTATGCCCAGGCGGCCCCCGCCGATGTGATCGAGATCGAGTAGGCTGGACTTGGGCGGCAGGGCCTAACTCAGGCCCTGCCGCGACGGGCAGTTCCGTGTCCTCGTGCTCCTGGCAAATTGTTGCGACTTTCTGGAATTTGCGCCGGGCTGTTAACCGCGCGGCAACCTCCAAGGGTGTCTTCTACGCTCGCGCCATGAGGAGGTAGGGATTATGAGCTTGAGGACGGACGATATCTGCCTGCTGGCCGCCGAAATGGCGCAGGAACATGGAGCGGTTGCGCGCGACTACGCCCGCCGCGCGACGCGCGAGTTCGAACATGTGGGGCAATGGGAGCGTGCCCGCTTTTGGAATGCGTTGGCGGTTCTCCTCGACGACATCGTCGAACATCGTCTCGACCCCGACGTCCCCATTCGTATGCACTGAGTGTAAGGCTCTGCGCTTGCACCTTTGGCCATGGCATGCATCCTTGCGAACTGACGCGCTTAAGGATGTCTGCCAATGCCACTTGATTACTCACTGAAAACCCTTCTTGACGCTCTGCAGAGCCAGCCTGCGCCGCCGATGTGGCAGATGGAACCGGCGATGGCACGCATCGCCTTTGGTGCGCTGATGCAGGCGGTTGGTCCACGTGACGAACCCATTGGAAGCACCAAGGATGTAGCAATCAGCAATGGGCGGGTAAGACTGCGGGTCTACACACCGCTTAAGGCGCCGCGGGGCGATCTGCCGGCGTTGCTTTTTTTCCATGGCGGTGGGTATGTGATCGGAGACCTTGAGACACACGACGGTCTCTGCCGCATTCTGGCCAACGAGGCCGGCGTGTGTGTGATCGCGGTGGACTACCGTCTTGCTCCCGAGCACAAATTTCCTGCGGCGGTAGATGATGGTCTGGCCGCGTTGCGTTACGTCCAGGACCACGCCGCAGACCTCGGAATCGATCCTGATCGGCTTGCGGTTGGTGGCGATTCTGCCGGCGGCGGGATTGCCGCCGTTCTTGCACAAGCGGCCGCGCAGCAGGGGTGCAGGTTGCAGATGCAGATGCTGCTTTTTCCGGTCACCCAGATCGGACAGGATACCCCGTCACTGACAGCCTTTGCCGAAGGCTATTTTCTTGAGCGTGAGGGGCTGCGTTGGTTCTACGCACATTATCTGCCGGACAATGTCGATCGCGATGACCCAAGGATTTCACCTCTGAAGGCGAAGGATGTGAGTGGGCTTGCTCCTGCCTTTGTGATGCTGGCGGGTTTTGATCCCCTGCATGACGAGGGGAAGCATTATGCCGATCGGCTGCGCCAGGCGGGCGTGCCGGTCACACTGCGTGATTATCCAGACATGGTCCATGATTTCATTTACATGGTATCCGCACTTCCGGCGGCACGCACCGCGCTGAGTGACGCCGCAGCAGCCCTGAAGGCGGCGCTCAGTCGGGAATGAGCTTACCGGGATTGAGGATCCCGTGAGGGTCTAGCGCGGTCTTGACCGCGCGCAAAACCTCGATGCCAAGCAGACCCTTCTCGTCCGCCATGTATTCGCGGTGATCCTCACCCACGCCGTGGTGGTGACTGATTGTGCCGCCGTGCGCGACAATGGCCCTGCTTGCTGCTGTCTTGATGGCTTGCCATTGCTCTAGTTCGTTCTCAAGCATGCGCGGGAAGATAAATGTAAAGTACAGACTGGCGCCGTCGGGATAGGTGTGGCTGAGATGGCACATCACGATGCCACGTGCGCCCTCTCTGGGCACATGGGCACATATCGCCTGGTTGAGTGCGCTTGAAACCGCGCCGTAAAGCCGCTCGAGGTTGCTCCAGCTCGTCGCGGTTTCCAGGGTGTCAACGCCTACGCCATGATCAAGCATAGGATCTCGCAGATAGGGGCTGTGAAAGCGTCCGGCGAGCCACGACTTTGCCGGTCCGCGCCCGACATCGACCCCGCCACAGCTGCGGGCAAGCGCTGCCAAGCGCTGACGCGACCGCTTGCCCTCGGGGCCTTCAAAGAGAGCGATGAGAGCACAGCTTCGTGGACCCAATCCGCGCGCTGCGAGGTATTTTTCAATCAGCCTGTCCACGAGCTGTGTGGGCTGTCCGGCTTTGCGGAAGGCACGGAAAAAGCGGGTTTCTTCGGCATCAGAGAGACGCAACATGCTGGTTTCGATGCCGCTTTGCACCGCAAGACGGATGGCACCGAGGCCATCGACGAAATTGCGGAACAGAAAGCTTGCTGTGTGCTGTTCGCGCGGCCGCGGGCGTATACGCACAGAGGCTTCGGCAATCACGCCAAAAATGCCTTCGCTGCCAAGGATCAGATCCTTGAGGCGGGGACCTGCGGCGGAGGCCGGGAAATCTTCGGTCTGCAGGAGCCCGTGCGGGGTGACTAGGAGTGCAGACTGCAGCCAGTCTTCGGCCCGTCCATAACCGTTGGACTGCTGTCCCGCACCGCGGTGGGCAATCCAACCACCCAGCGTTGAGTATTCGAAGCTCTGTGGAAAATGGCCGAGGGTCAGTCCGCGCGCCGCAAGTGCCTTTTCAAGGGCAGGGCCACTAATCCCGGCCTGAATGCGGGCAAGCTCGGATACTGAGTCGACGTTGAGCACGGCGTCCATCGCGGACAGATCAAGACTGACGATGGCGTGATGGCGACCGCGCTGCGCGCTGACGCCGCCAACCACGCTGGTGCCCCCGCCAAAGGGAACGATGGCCACATCATGAGCTTCGGCCCATTTGAGAAGGGCCAACACCTCGCCCGTGCTTTTCGGAAAGACAACCGCATCCGGAGCACAGGAAAGATCGCCAGCACGCAGATAAAGCAGATCCGGGTAGGAGCGGCCACGGGCATGGAGAATGCGCGCCATATCATCCTGCCGCAGTTGCTCAGAGGCGAGAATGGCGGCAAGCGCCTTTAGCGCTGCAGCATCCAGGCGCGCCGGTGTCAGCACGACATCACCAAGCTCCCGTGCAGGTGTGGCGATAAGGTTCGGCATGCCGAGCTCGCGGGCAAGCCAGTTCCACACCGCGTCATTTTCAAGTGCGGGATCGTGGTGGGCGCTCTTACCCCATCCGTTCCAACGCATCGCTGGGTGTTCCTGGCTCATCTGTCCTCCATGGGGCTCAAATCCGCGCCGTTCCGGGCCATGCCGTCAGGCTGTGGTACAAATGGTCAAAGTTTCAAGCGCGAACCTTAAGCGCGCTGGACAGGATCTCGAAGGTCGCGGGCAACTGGCCCGCAACTTCACCATCCACCTCGATGCGGATGGGCAGCCCTCGGGTTTCGGCCACAGGTGCGGCCAGCACCTTGCTGGCGCGCAGCGCCCGCACCGAGGGATTATCAAGATGAGTACCCTTGTAGATCTGGCCCATATCGGCGAGAGCCCTTCGACCAGATACCGCTTCCATGACGAGCACATCAAAGAGGCCGTCGTCGAGTTTGGCGCGCGGTGCCACACGCATCCCACCGCCGAAAAACTGGCCATTGGCGACGACCAAGGTGGAGATCGTGGCGATGGTATCGACCTCACCATCGATCCGCAGACGGACCTTGCGCCCGCGGTAGGTGAGAAACGCGCCTGCCGAACTGAGGGCAAATGCGATGCGCCCGCCAAAGCGGCGCAGGATTAGTGAGCGGTTGACCGTGTCGACGATCTCTCCGGACACGCCAGCAGATGCAATATTGATGAAATGGCGAACATTGGTGCCGCCTTCGGCCGACACGCAGGTCACCCGTCCGATGTCAATGGCTCTGACGGGGGCATGCTGCAGATGTGCGAGGCCGGAATGAGGTCCGGCTGAAATGCCAAAGCTCTTGCGAAAATCTCCCCCGGTTCCGGAGGTGATGAAGCTGAACACGGCATCAGGAGCTATCGCTTCGCCATGTTCGAAAAATCCGTTCATGGCTTCATTGATCGTACCATCGCCGCCCACGGCGATGATCTCCGCGACGCCTGCGCGGAGGGCTTTGCGCACAAGCCCCGTGGCATCGCCACGGGCGCTCGTGGCGATACTGCGCATGGTCGGAAAGATCTCGCGCAGCTTGGTCTCGAGCTGTGGCCAATCTTTGCCCGTGCGTCCAGCAGCGGAGCGTGGATTGACAACCGCAAGGGCGCTCATGCCTCGCCACCGAGCTGGAAATTACGTCCAACAGCGGCGATCTCGGCGCTCTGGCGTTCTTCATCCCACCCCAGTTCCGCCGCCATCAGCCTCGCCACGTCTGGGAGCACGGGTGATGGCGGGGCGCCAAGTTGACCAATGCCTGTGCGCCGCATCACGACGTCCTCAAGCGTACGGGCCATTTCATGCTGCACAGCGTAAACCACCTGGGCACCAATGTCGCCGCTTGGCGCGATGGGCTTCAGCAAATTCGGAGATGCCTCGGAGGCAGAAAGTACTTCGGGCAGCCGGGTGCCATAGAGGCGCGCGAGATGGGCATGGTTGAGCTCGGGGAGCTCGCGTGCATATTGTTCCAGAAAGGTCTCGATGCGGGTGATTGCGCCACCGGGAAGTGGTGTTCGCGCCGTTGTGCAGGGTCGTAACGGTCGCTCATATCGTGGTGCGAGGTGATCGACGATCTGCTCGGCCAGCCGTCGTGAGGTAGTCCATTTGCCACCTACGGCCGAATAGAGTTCGGCGATTCCGTCCGTCTTTCCGTGATCAATGAGTTCGGAGCGCCGGCTCGCGCCATAAGTGTCTTCCGTACCTTCATCCGCAACGAGCGGGCGCAAGCCGGCGTAAAAATGCTCGACGTCGCTGAGCTTGAGATCTGACTGCGGCAGAAACGCATTCACCTGTGCGAACAAGGTTTCGATGTCGCGCGGGGTGACACTGACCTGATCGGGATGTGCATCAAAGGCGGTATCAGTCGTGCCCAAAAGGGTGTGTCCGCGCCAGGGCAGGACAAAAAAGTGGCCATGGGGTGTTGCAACCGTCAGGGCGTCAGTCCTGGTCATCGCCGGAACGACGACATGGATACCCTTCGAACGCAGAAGCCGGGTTGCCGTTTTTTGTCCCAGCGCCTGTTCCAGAAAGAGATCCGACCACGGACCGGCTGCCAAGAGTGTGCGGCTGGCAAGAATGTCAAACTGCGCGCCGCTTTCGCGATCACGAACCTGTGCCCCTTCCACCCGGCCGCCGCGTAAGAGCAGCCCCTCTGCGGCGAGGTAATTGGCGCACGCCGCTCCCTGATCTGCGGCCGCGAGCACACATTCTAGCGCCAGACGTTCGGGGGCATACATCTGCGCATCGTAGTAAAGGAATGCGCCCTCAAAATCCTTTCCCGCCAGCGACGGTTCGCGCTGTACGGCGGCGCCTGCGCCAAGCCAGCCATGTGCGGGCAGACGCTGTGCCGGATCAGCCAGCCAGGTTCGGTCGAAGGACAGTGCATCGTAGAGCGTGAGGCCAACTGCCAAGGTCATGCGGGCGCCTCGTCCGGTACCATAAAGCGGCACCAAAAAAGGCAGTGCACTGACCATATGCGGAGCAATGCGCTGCCAGATGCGCCGCTCGCGTAGCGATTCTCGCACCAGGCCCAGCTCGAAATTACGCAGATAGCGTAGCCCGCCATGAATCAGCTTGGAGTTGTGCGCACTCGTGGCATGAGCAAAATCACCGCTCTCGATCAGCGCAACCTTAAGACCGCGCAGCGCCGCGTCACGTGCGGTGGCTGCGCCAGTGATGCCGCCACCAATGATCAGGAGATCAAAGGTGGCATCAGCCAGACGGGAAAGATCACGCTTCATCAAATCTCCTGGCATCGGTGTTCCCGCCGTTTCGGTGGGTCACGCAGCGCATTGTTGTTGGCGTGTGGATCGGCGAGGGGGCGATGATGGCGCCGGCTTGAGCGCATAACCCAGCCACACGGTTGGGCAGTGCCAACAGGGCGCCCTGCTGACGACATCGCTGAGCTTCGAAATAGACCCGAGCGCCCCGCCGAAACGGTCATCGCCTTAAGGCTCCCAGCGGGTCTTTGGGCAAAGGCGGGGTGGAGTTCTGTGGCTTGGGGTGATCGGCGTTGCCCACAAACAGCTTGCCCCCGATACCCCTGCATCTTCATCCCTAAGTTCTTGTCACGGCCCTGATCGCCTGGACAGACACGGCCCCCCGCCGACAGGTGGCGAGGGATCCCGGATGATCTACGCGGGCATCTTCAGCCTGTCGTTGCCGGACTGTGTCCTATGCCCGGCATCACAACTCTTCGTACCATCATATTATGTTGTATCGCGCTGTTCGCGGCAAGCAACCCGAGTGCAAAGTAGGGTGCTTGGGTTTGCCAACCAATCTTCTGCGGGGCTGAGATCTTAACTTGTCAACGGGACGGCCAAGCCTGCTAAGCTCGCCCGGAACCAGCATCGGACGGGAACATCAATGCCACAGATCTCCGCCAACGGACTTCGCTTTGAGTACGAGACTTTCGGGCAGGCCGCAGATCCGGCCGTGCTCCTCATCATGGGCTTCTCGGCCCAAATGACGATGTGGCCCGAAGCGCTGTGCCGGGGGCTGGCGGGGCGAGGATATTATGTGATCCGCTTCGACAACCGCGATATTGGACTTTCAAGCCACCTGAACGAACTGGGAGTGCCCGATCTGGCCAGCGCCATGGCCAAGGCCATGACAGGAGGCCAAGTCGAGGCGCCCTACAGTCTTGATGACATGGCCGAGGATGCCGTTGAAGTCCTCAAGGCGCTTGATGTCGCAAGTGCCCATATTGTGGGCGCATCCATGGGGGGCATGATCGCTCAGCTCGTGGCCGTTCGCCATCCCGAGGCAACTCGCAGTCTGATCTCGATCATGTCGACGACGGGGCGCCGCGATCTGCCACCGGCCAACCCCGAGGCGATGGCCGCACTGACGACGCCGCCAGCATCCAATGGGCGACTGGACCGCATTCGCGCTGGTGTGAATGTGTGGAAGGTGATCGGCAGCCCTGGATTTGCCGAGCCGGAGGACGTCCTTGAAGCCACCGTGGTTCGTGAAGTGGATCGCTCGCCCTATGACCCCAACGGTATCGGTCGGCAAATGCTCGCCATCCTGGCCGCGCCGCCGCGCAATGAGCTTCTCAGCCAGCTGCGCGTGCCCGCCCGGGTGATCCACGGTGCCGATGACCCATTGATTCCCCTTGCTGCAGGCCATGACACCGCAGCGGCTATCCCCGGGGCTGAACTCGTTGTCGTGCCTGGCATGGGACACGGTTTTGAAAGTGGCCTGGTGCCGGTCTATCTCGAACAGATTGGTGAGTTCATTGCCAGTGTCGAGCAGCGGGCGCGCTCCTGATGGCAAAGATCCTCGTCGATGGTGTGCAGCTCGAATATGATGTGAGCGGCCCCGAAAACGGCGCGCCGATCCTGCTCATTATGGGCTTTGGGACCCAGATGACGGCATGGCCGGAAGAATTCCACCAGATGCTGCGTGACGGTGGATTGCGTGTCATCCGCTTCGACAATCGCGACGTTGGCCTCAGTCAGAAGTGGGATGGTGTGATTCCCGATATCAAGGCGGTGCAGAACGCGCGCAGCGCCGGTGCCAAACCGCCAATCCCCTATAGCCTGGACGACATGGCGCGCGACGCGGCCGGTCTGCTCGATGGGCTTGGCATTGAGAGCGCCCATATCGCCGGTGCCTCGATGGGTGGGATGATCGCCCAGCTCGTGGCATTGAACCACCCGGAGAAGGCACGCTCATTGATATCAATCTTTTCCACCACGGGGGATCGCGCGCTGCCGCCCTCATCGCCGGAGGCACAGGCCGCCCTCACGAGCCGTCCGCCGAGCACCGACCGTGAGGCGATAATCGCCCATGCACTCGCGACGCGAAGGGCCTATGCCTCAACCCGTTTTGCCTATGACGAAGAGCGCATCGCCGCGAGCGTCGGAGCCGGCTATGACCGGTCCTATTATCCGGAAGGCACCTTGCGCCACTGGGCGGCCATCATCGCAGCCCCCCCGCGCAGCGAGCGTCTGAAGGGCCTGCGGCTTCCCAGCCTCGTGCTTCATGGCAGTGCCGATATGCTCATCCGCCCGGAGGCCGGTCGCCACACCGCCGCCTGCATCGAAGGCGCGATGTATCACGAGATCCCGGGCTGGGGTCATGACATGCCGCTAGATGTCATTCCCGAACTCAAGGCGTACATCCTGCCGTTTGTAATCGGCGTCGAGCAGCGCCGTACTGTGTAGGAGATCATCAAAACAAAAACCCCGCCCAGGGCGGGGTTGGTGTCCACGCGGCGTGCTAGGATCTATTTGATCTTGCCTTCCTTGAACTCCACGTGTTTGCGCAGCACGGGGTCATATTTCTTGATTGAGAACTTCTCGGTCATGGTGCGCGTGTTCTTTTGGGTCACGTAGAAGAACCCGGTGTTGCCCGAGCTGTTCAATCTGATCTTCGCTGTGGTGGGCTTCGCCATGGGGCCATCTTTCTAAAACAGGTGCCGAAGGGGGCGTAAGCTACCCACGCGCGCCCGCTTGTCAAGCCGGCGCTTTGGACCCACCGTGACCGGGTGGAACAGGGGCGGGAGCCATGGGTACGGGACGGCTGACGGCGTTTACGGATGGGGTCATCGCCATCATCATCACCATCATGGTCCTGGAGCTGAAGCTGCCCCTCGGGTCCAGCCTCGCCGACCTTGGCCAGCTCATGCCCGGCTTTGTCGCCTATGTGCTGAGTTTCCTTTATGTTGCCATCTACTGGAACAACCACCACCACCTGTTCCAGCTGGTGCGCCGGGTCGACGGGCTGATCCTGTGGGCCAATGCCAATTTGCTCTTCTGGCTGTCTTTGCTGCCGGTGGCAACTGCCTGGCAGGGACGTCATTTTCTTGCGCCTGTCCCCACTCTGATCTATGGCCTATTGCTCTTGCTGTGCGCGCTCGCCTACCTGCTTCTGGAGCAGGCGATCCTGCGCCGACGCCATGAGCACAGCTCGCTCGCTGAGGCCCTGGGGACAGGTTTCAAGGACAAGGCGTCGCTCGGGTTTTATGTGGCTGCGGCACTGATTGCGCTCTGGTTACCACTGCTCGCTGTCGCCATTTACGGGCTGGTTGCCCTACTCTGGCTGGTGCCTGACCGCCGCATCGAACGGGTCATGGCCGGTCTTGAGGCCTCACAAGCTCCGGGGACGGCGCATAATCAGAAAGCCGAAATAGCCAGCACAGATGCCGCCCAGGACGACGATAAGACCCTGGGGGTTCCACGCCTGTAGGGCGGCGCCTTCGAGGGCGGGCCCCCCCAGAAGTCCGAGGCAATAGGACATCACGAAGGCGGCGTTGGCGGTAGCCATGGAGGGCCCTGAAAAGCGCTCACCCAAAAGCGTCAAGGCCACCGAATATATGCCAAGTACAATGCCGCCCCACAGGATGAGGACGAGATAGAAGGTGACGGGATTGCCCACCGCAAGGGGGGTAAGCGCCGCGCCAACCACCCCGCAGCCGGCGCACAGTGCCAGTAGCCGTTCGCGGGCCATGTGATCGGCGAGCCAGCCGAGCGGAAATTGCAGGAGCAAGGCGCCCAAGGACAGGGCGGAGACCGCCAGCGCGGCATGGGCATCGCTGTAGCCCTGACGAGCGGCATAGACCGGAAGCAGGCCCGCCATGCCAACATCGATGGCACCGAACACGGCGGCGGCGGCGAAGGCGACCGGCGCGTCTTTGAGGATGCCAAAGACGGCACGATGACCGGCCTGTGCCTGGGTTTTGGGAGCGTGTCTGCGGGCAAGTGCGATGGGCACAGTCGCCGAAATCAGAAGCACGGCACCCGCGGCAAAGGGCGCCAGGCCTGTTGTGCCGATGAATTGCAGCACCAGAGGACCCAACGCATAGCTGCCGGTCAGGCAAACCGAATAGAGCGCCACGTAACGGCCGCGATTATGTTCATCGGCAATGGCGTTGATCCAGAATTCGGTCGCCACGAAAAGCCCGTTCAGGCTGGCGGACAGTACGAAGCGGATGGGAAACCAGGCCCACAGCGAGGCGACAAAATGGAGGCAAAGCAGGGCGCCAGCGGCAAATGTGAGTGCTGCAGTCATGAACTTGGCGGCGCCAAGCCGTGCAATCCCGGCTGGCATCAAGGGCGTAACCAGCAGCGCCGCCAGTCCACCGGTCGCGAGGTTCAAGCCATTGAGCGTGCCAGAAACGCCCATGTTTTCCATGGTTAGGCTCAAAAGCGGCAATGTGAGCCCC
>JAKBAU010000111.1 GCA_021808875.1 Pseudomonadota bacterium
GGCCGGGAGCTCTGGTCGGCTGGGAGGATCGCAATTTGTGGGGTGATGCTGAATCTCTGAAGTTGAGGGCCCAAGAAGGAACCCTTGGTCAATTGCTCAGCGTGTCGTTGACATTGCCCGATCGACCTGGTCTCGACCAGACTTTAGCGTTTTCGGCGACCACCGCGCACGAGACCACCGATGCCTACACGCTTAGCGGCATCCGTCAGTTGTCCCAGATTTCGACACCACTGGGGGGCGACTGGAGCGGCAAGGCGAGCCTCGGGTTTCAAGCTGCAACGGTGAATCAGGGGGGCGTTTCGACAGGAAGCCTGCTTGCGTCTCTGGCCGTTGAAGCGGCTTATGATTCCACAGGCTCACTGCTTAATCCCAGCCACGGGATGCGCTTCGACGTCTCCGCCATGCCGGTCGGCGGCACGCAGGTTACGCGTACCGCTTTTGTGATCCTCAAAACCCAGGCCTCGACCTATCAGCCGCTGAACGACAAGCTGATCGCGGCCGCGCGGGTCAAACTCGGAACTATTCTCTTTGCTCCGGAATTTTCCATTCCGCCCTATCTGCGATTCTATGCAGGTGGTGGCGGGTCAGTGCGCGGCTATGCCTATCAGCATGTTTCACCGCGCAATGCAGATGGCATCTTGATCGGCGGCCGCTCGCTCGCTGAAACCAGTGTCGAACTGCGCTATCGCGCCTGGCAGAATATCGGCATTGTGGGCTTTGTGGATGCTGGGATGGTTTCGACCAGCCCCTATTTTGCCTATAGCGGCAGCCCGCGCGTGGGCGCGGGAATCGGCTTGCGCTATTTCACGAGCTTCGGTCCGCTGCGACTGGATATCGGTACACCACTCAATCCCGGGCCGAGTGATGCGCCGATCCAGCTCTATATCAGCCTTGGGCAGGCATTCTGATGTCGGAACGATGGTACACGGGCTGGCGAAAATGGGCGCTGTGGGGCGGCGGCGCTTCTTTTGCCATCCTCTTGATCCTCTTTGCGGCGCTTGAAGCGGGTCTTATGAACGGTCCGGTCCTCTGGCTGGTTGGCCGCGTGAGCGGCTATGAAATCTCCTGCGCGCAACTCAAGGGAAGTCTCATCCGCAAATTCAGCTGCGAACACCTGACTGTTGCCGATCAGCAGGGCACATTCCTTGTTGCCAAAAAAGCGGCACTTGCATGGAATTTGGCGGCGATCATTGCCAACCACGTCCGCATTCAGCGTCTTGTTTTGCAGGACGCCAGACTTACGCGGTTCCCCAAAACACCCAGAAGCCACTCGCAGAGTTTTCTGCCCAGCACAAAGATCACACTGGCGCAAATTGACATCCAGCACTTTGTACTTGCAGCATTCAAGGCTCCTGCGGCGTGTGTCGGTCTTGTCGGCCAGGCAGCCATCGGGCCAGGTGGCCTCAGCACCAAGCTGAAACTAGCGCGTTGCCATCCCGGAAATGGAAAATTTGTCTTTAGCAGTGCGTACACAAAGTCCACGGGAAAAGTATCGTTGCATGCAAAGGCTGCTGATGATGGCATGCTGCTGGCGCAGCTTGTTGGCCTTAAACGAGTCGGGGCAACGCAGCTTTCGCTCGATCTGGAAGGCACCTTTCCTGCGCTCAACGGCACCATCCAGTTGCGTGCAGACAAAGTTGGAAGCATGGCCGCGACGTTTCAGGCGAAGGCGCCCGATCTAACCCGGATCGACGGACACTTTGTGATTGCGCCCGAGAGGTTACCCGGCTTTGCGTCAACCACCCGCGGCACGGTATCGGCCACGCTTTCCTACGGACCTAAGAGCGGAAGCCTGCTACGCCTCCTAACGCTGGCATGGGGAGGCGTGAACGCCAAGGGTGAACTGGGGGAGAACGCCAAGGGCGCCCTCTATGGTCAACTCGCTGTCAGCAGCAGCATGGCGCACAGCATCACAGGCATCCGCGTCGGCAGCTTCGAGCTTGGAGTGATACTTGGTGGCAGCGAAGAAGCGCCGCTTATGCACGCCACAGCGACGCTGAAGGACATCGGCACCGCCCGCACCTTGGTCTCTCAATTCAAGGCCAATCTCCGTGCAGCGCAAAAAGCCGACGGAGCGCTCTCGCTGCAGCTTACCGGCGCCGCTACTGCTGCGCGCTTGCCGCGTCAACTGTCAGCACTATTGGGTTCGCGCTTCAGTTTTGATGCCCATATTGATCGCCAGGGCCATGGCCGGCTCATGATTCAAGCCAGCCTGAAGGGCAATGCCGCAAACGCGGAATTGACGGCGTCACTGGGGCAGACGACGGGTGCTGGCATTCTCAGCCTGCACGTGCCGGACCTCATGAAAGCGGGGACCGGTTTTGGTGGCAGCGTGGATGCAGGCCTGAAACTGACCAACCTCACGCTGGGTGGCACGCTGACGGGGGAGTTTGAGGTTGCGGGCCGGGCCATCAGCGCGCGAGGACTGGGTCGCGCCTTGGGCCGCTCACCCACCCTGACAGGGCGCATCGCGGTAGATGACAGCAGTTACCAGCTGAGCAATCTAAGGCTCGACCTGGCGGCATTATCCGGCTTGGGAGCGTTGTCGGTATCCAAGTCTGGCACACTCCTCGGCCATCTTAGGATTTTTCATGGCGAGCTTGCGCCGTTCGCGTCCGTGCTTGGCTTGCCTCTTGCGGGACGCTTCGCCTTAGAGGCGCGTGCAAGTGGCAATCTGCAAGCCCCAGTCATCGCTCTGGATGTCGACGCCCCCAAGCTGCGTCTGGGCAGTGGTTTCCTGCGTGAGGTCAAACTAGGTTTGCACACCACGTTGACGCCCAGTTCGCACAGCGCTCTGCATATGACGGCCGTAACTGCCGTCGGCGCGCTGGCGCTCGCGAGCACCCTTGATGTGCGCAGGCAAGGCTGGACGCTCGGGGTTACGCAGGGCGCAATCGGACCTGCGATGCTTGCAGGGACGCTTGCGCTTGACCATGGCACCTATTCTGGCCAGCTGCGTCTGACAGGGGATTTGCTGGCGCCAGCAGGCTTGTTGCTTGGACAACCGGTACGAGGGGTAGGAAGCATCCTTGTGCAAGGACACGACCACGATCTTCAGTTCCGTGCCAATCTCCATCACATCACTGTGGCGTCGCTCAAGCGCGCCAGCCTGACCGCGATGGCCAGCCTGCATGCGCTGTCGGGACCAGTCGACTTCGCGGCCCGGCTCCGGGAGGGCGCAAATGAGCTGCAGGCTCGTGCCCAGGCCCGCCTGACACCGCTCACGGTCACGTTGACAGAACTAAAGGGTCAGTGGGCCACAATCCACTTTGGTCTTACAGCCCCAACATCGCTGCAGCTCAAGCAGAGCCAGTTCCAGCTTGCCCGCACACGGGTCTCGATATCCAGTGGTACCGTTGAACTTGCAGCCCAAGGCGACGCAAACCAGTTACTGGCACACGCACAGCTAACTTCGCTGCCCATCTCTGCGTTCGCTGCCATGCTTCAGCTGCACCATGCTCGCGGATTCCTCGACGGCTCCCTGACCGTTGCGCTCACCCAATCGTCAACAGCGGCTCGCTTCGCGTTATATGGGCACAACCTGGTATTTTCCTCCGGGGCCCAACTTGTCCAGCCAGCTGACCTTGCTTTCCTGGCTGACTGGAACGGAAAGCGGTTGACGGCGACTGCTCGCATCAATGGCTTCAGCCCTGAACCGGCCAAGATCAGTCTTGAGTTGCCCGTGCAGCGTCGTGCCGGCAGCTTTGTACCCGTTCTGCCCGCTTCTGGAGCGGTCAATGGCCAAATTCTTTTCGCAGGCCTTGATGCTGGCCGCCTGTCCGCTTTGCTGCCTTTGGCCGAAGAGAATGCAAAAGGTCTCGTCACCGCCGACGTTAATCTTGACGGCGACATGGCCCAACCCCACTTCCACGGCCGCCTCCAGGTTACGAAGGGCAGCTTCAGCGATCTGCGCACCGGAACAAGGTTGACAAATCTTGACGCCAAATTAGTGGCAGAGCACGGCGGACAGATCGATGTGATGCTGACTGCCAATGATGGCGGCTCCGGCACAATTAAGCTGAGTGGCAGGGTTTCTCCTGTGGTCTCCGAGTCAGGAACTCTCGGCCATGTCACTGGCAGCTTGGCGGTGACGCTGAATGATGCGGAGCTGATTCGCGAGGATCTCTTCCGCGGGGCGCTCAGCGGTACCCTGAACGTGAACCTGCCTGCCACAGGTGTTGCGGCGATCCGTGGCAAGCTGCGCAGCGATACCGTTCGTGTTGACCTCGGTGCTGCTATTCCGCCCGCCATTCCCACTATCAAAGTAAGCTACGCTGGACAGCAGGAAGACCCGGTGCAGCGCCTAGCGGCGGACACAGCCAGGCCTCCAGCACCGACGATGTTCAACGCCGCGCAGCTTGACATTGCTGTGGACATTCCCAACCGGTTTTACATCGCGGGTCGTGGCCTGAATTCAGAGTGGGGCGGACATCTTGATGTTTTTGGAACGGTAGGCCGGCCCGCCTTCCGTGGGCAGTTGCAGCTCATCAATGGCACAGCCGATGTGATCGGCAAGGCATTCACGCTGCAAAGCGGGGTAGTTCAAATCAGTAACGCCCTGCCGGGCAACGCCAATATCAATGTTACGGCGCAGCATACCGGCACCAATATTTCGGTGATACTGACCATCACCGGTGCTGTGACCGATCCCAAGATCAACTGGAGTTCCGTGCCGGCATTGCCCAAATCCGAGATTCTCTCCAATCTGATGTTCGGATCAGGCACGCCGCAGCTCAGCCTCGGACAGGCGTTTCAGCTCGCTCAGATGTCAGGTGCATTGAGTAGCCTCGGGGTTGGTGGTGGCGGTGAGGGCGGTCTTTTAGGCTTTGCCCGCAATCTGACAGGTCTTGATGTCCTGAACGTCACTGGCCCAGACACCGCCCAGGGTACCGGGGCCTCCGTGACGGCTGGAAAATATATCGGAGGGAAGGTCTATGTCGGTGTTACGCAGGGCGCAAACACGTCTGCGAGTTCTGCTGAAGTACGAATCAACGTAGCGCCACACGTTACGGTGACTGGTACGGTGGGAGCCAACAATGCCAACTCGCTTGGCCTCGACTGGCTATGGCGCTACTGAGCGTCACGCCGCGACGGGATCGAGGGCCAGCAGAGCGAAGCTGGCAAGCCAGTGTTCCCCCATATAGTCACCGGCAACGTGTGCCAGGGCGCTGGCAAGATGCTCATCAATGGCAAGGCGCGCGCGCGCATGAAGCGGATCTGTCTGCGAAACTTGCCCAAGGATCAGCTCGAAACACCAGGCGCGTGAGAGATTGAGACCATCCAGATGGGCAATCTTACCATCGCTGCGGTCGCTCACGCTGGCCGGTGAAAAGACGTTGGCAGGTGCCCCATGTCCTGCGCCTGGAAGAAATGCGGCAAACCACGCCGTAAACTCCTCCGGGGATAGCACATCAGCCATCAGCGCTGCTTCGATAAGTGTCGGGGAGAGGAATTCGTCCTGAGATGGTTCGAGGCTGCGATAGTCACGATCTTCGCCATACCAGCGGCGGGCGGTCTGAACACAGAGGGCGTCAAAATCCCTGTTGCCAACCGTACGGGCGTAGTCCCGTGCCAAGATCAGGGCAAAGGCAGTGTTGGAATGGACGCCAGCCCGCACCGGATAGGTGCAAAGCGGCAGATAGGACTCAAAGCGCTGCACGAATTCTTCCGCCAAGGGTCTGAGTGCCTGAGCCCATCCGCGCCCTTCGGCACTGTCGTGACGCTCGAGTTCACCGGCCAGCATGAGTGCCCAGGCCCAGCCGTAAGGCCGCTCGAAGCCGCGTGTGCCCGGCCGGCGCAGATAATCGCGCTCGCCCTCGACCTTCGCCGGGCTGAACTGGTGGTTGAACAGCGTCCTTATTGCCGTGGCATCAGGCAGCTCTGGGAAGCGGCGATACAGACGCGCAAGCAGCCAGTGGCCATGAACACAGGAGTGCCAGTCAAAACTGCCAAAAAAGATGGGATGGAGCTCCTGCGGGGAGCGGACATCATCTGGCCCATTGAGAACATGATCGAGCTTGTTGGGATATTCGCGGCCGACATGTTTGAGCGCGATTGAGGCAAATTGGCTCGCGGTCGTCAGGACAAGGCTTGTCATGGAGGGCCCTCTAGAAGCGGAAGACGAGAAAAGACATGAGTGCGATGTTGCCAATCAGCAGGGCAATGGCAGTTGGAATCTGCACCTTGATCACGCCATTGCGGTCAGGCAGCTCAAGAAGTGCAGCAGGAACAATATTGAAGTTGGCTGCCATCGGTGTCGTCAGCGTACCACAAAATCCGGAGAGCATGCCGATCGTACCCATGATCGCAGGATCGCCACCGAACTTCTCCACGATCAAGGGGACTCCGATGGCTGCGGTCATCACGGGAAAGGCAGCGAAGGCATTGCCCATGACACTCGTGAAGAAGGCCATGCCAATGCAGTAGGCCGCTACCGCGGCCAATGGGTGAGAGAGCGGCAGCCATGTGGTCGCGATTTGCCCCACAGCCTGACCTACTCCGCAGACGGCAAACACAGCGCCTAGCGCGGCAAGCATCTGCGGCAGGACTGCAGCCCAACCAATGGTGTCGCTCAGACGCCTTGCTTCCTCGATTGGCGCGTGCAGCGACGGGCGCAACCATAGCATGGCCGCGATCAGCGCGATGGCAATACCGAGTGCGAGAGCGATCAGCGTCGTCTCTTTGGGATCTGCGAGGGGAAACCCCCAAAGCTGGATCCGTCCCAGCATGAAGGTGCCGATGATGGCGATGACCGGGATGAGCAGGGCTGGCCCGAAGAGCCAGTTACCATGCCTGCGGGCACGTGCATCGCGCGCCACGGCGCTGGTCGTTCTGATCGACCCCAGGCCTGTTGCACCACTGCCGGCCAGGGCCACGAGGGCAAGAACCAAGATGCCATTGGCAAGACTGCCGATGATCGTGCCGAACAGAAAGCTGATTCCAAGAAGCCCCCAAAATGCGGTATTGCCGAGCCATTTGCGATGACTGCGGTCGCGCCAGGACTGCACGGCGATGGCAATGAACATCATGCCGATAAGCCAGTAAACCTGCTCCAGCCCGATCATCTTGCCTCATCCTTGCTCTGGCGGGTGAGTTTGGCGTCAAGCCGCCAGAGCCGCACTCCGTGTATGACAAAGGCGAGCAGTGCACTGGGGATGGCCCACAGCGAAAGACTCAAAGGCGCCACGAGGATGCCCAATTGCTGCAGGAATCCTTTGATCAGCAGGATGGAGCCCACTGCCAGGAAAATGTCCTCACCAAAAAAGGCTCCCACATTGTCGGCGCTGGCGGCATAGGCGCGGATCAGCATGCGCGATTTCTCGGATAAACTACCCAGCCTCGTTTCGGCGGCACCTTCAGCCATGGGAGCAATCAGGGGTCGAACGGTCTGGGCGTGACCAAACAGCGACAGCAGTCCCAAAGCTGCCGTAACCTGGCGCAGAGCCAGATAGACGACGAGCAGGCGTCCCGCGGTGGCCGCGCGCACGCGCCCGACCAGCATGCGGGCACGCTCCTGTAAACCTTCGCGTTCCAGCAGGCCGATGACCGGAAGTATCAGCCACACGATCGAAACGTAGCGACTCTCATTGTAGGCTTTACCGAAGGTGGCGATGATGGCGAGCGGACTCTGATGTGCGGCGATGCCTGTCGCCAGCGCCGCCGCGATGATGACAATCAGCGGGTTCACCCGGGCCGCAAACCCAGTGATGATTACGCCGATACCTATTAGCGGCCACATTCAACGGCCTCGTCACTTGAGCCTCGGTTGCTCGATTGCACAGGCGGTTGAGACGCGCAATGGGGCGGAGGATCTGCGACATTGCGTTGGCTTGGTACGCGACCAGGCTCTCGGGTTCTGGGCCGGGCGCGATGATTAAATGATTTTCAGGCCTGTCGGCGCCAATTGCGTGTCTGCGGGAGCCACGGTCGACGCGCCTGGGGCTCCGGGCGGGATCTATGTGCTTGAGCTTGGTCAGCTGCCGCTTGGCCTTCCGGCGAAAGCCGGAATTTCCCTAATCTCGTAGGGTTATTGCTCCGCACCGGCGCCCTGAGCGAGGTTCCCTACAGATCGGTATTTTGCGCCGCGGGATGAACCTATATATACCGCCCCCTAGGACCTGACGCTTTCGGGATACACCGCGCCGCGACCAGCTGGCGTTCTCGGTGCGTGGCTGGTTGACCTCGCTTGACTTATCAGCAGTGTGAGCGGCTGCGATTCCCGACGGATATTCGGATGCTCGCCAGTTTTGTCAGTACTATCGTTCGCACCTCGACGCGGTTTGCGAGCCTTGTCGTGCTCGTGGCGGTTGTGCTCGGCGTGGTCTGCAGTTGGTACACGGTGAACCATTTTGCGATGGATACCAACAGCGACAATCTCGTCGCGCCCAATACCCTCTGGCGCCAGAATGAAATTCAGTATGACCGCGAATTTCCCCAGCAGAACAACCTAATCCTGATTGTCCTTGATGGGGCCACGGCCGAGCGCACCGAAGAAGCCGCGACGGCGCTGGCCGCCGCCCTGCGCAAGGAGCCACAATTCTTCCGGAACGTGCGCCAGCCTGACAGTGGACCTTATTTCAATCGTGACGGACTGTTGCTGCTGTCCAAGGACGAGATCCACACTGCCATGCAGCAGCTGATCAAGGCGCAGCCCTTTCTCGGTGGCCTGGCCGCAGATCCCAGCTTACGCGGTGTCTTGACGACCTTGCAGACCATTTTGCAGGGGGTCACAAGTGGGCAAGCCAGGCTCGCCTCACTCGACACGCCGCTGGTCATCTTCAATCAGACCTTCACCAATGTCCTGGCTCATCGACCGGCCTTTTTTCCCTGGAGCAAGCTCGTTGAATCCTCGTCGCGCGGCGGCGTTCCTGCAACGCGGGCGTTCATCGAAGTCAAGCCGAAGCTCGACTATGCTCTTTTGATGCCCGGCAAGAGAGCGACCAATGAGATCCGTCGCGTGGCCCGTGCCCTCCGCCTCGATGCGTCAACCGGTGTGCGGGTACGCCTGACCGGACCAGTGCCCATGGCGGATGAGGAATTTGCGACCATCATTCAAAATGGCGCACTGCTCGCCAGCTTGATGATCGGTCTGCTTCTCACAATGCTTTGGCTGGCCTTGCGCTCAAAGCGCATGATTTTTGCAGTACTGACGACCATGGTCATCGGCCTTTCGGTTACGGCTTCGATTGGGCTGCTCACCTACGGGGCCTTCAACATTATCTCGGTCGCCTTCATCGAATTGTTTGTCGGGCTGGGCGTCGATTTCGGTATCCAATTCTGTGTGCGTTACCGCCATGAGCGTCGGGTGTACGGTGACCTTGATGTGGCCCTGGTTGCCGCCGGCAAGGGCATTGGCGCTGGTCTCACCTTGGCGGCGTTGGCCGCGGCGGCAGGGTTCTTTTCCTTTCTTCCGACCGACTATGCCGGTGTGAAGGAGCTTGGCTTGATCGCTGGCGCCGGCATGGTGGTCACTTATGTACTCAGCATCACCCTTCTGCCTGCGCTTTTAAAACTCTTCCGGCCCCACAGTGAACAGACGGAAGTGGGGTGGGCGGCATTGGGGCCGGTCGATGACTTTCTCTGCAATAAGCCCAAGCGTGTATTGCACACAGCCCTTGTCCTGCTCATCGCGGGCGCCGCACTGATCCCGTTCTTGCGCTTTGATTCCAATCCTCTTGATCTGCGCAATCGTCACACCGAGGCTGTGGCGACGGCTCTTGATCTGATGAAGAACCCGAACACCTCACCCAATACCATAAATGTCCTGCAACCTTCTCGCAGCGCTGCTGAGGCACTGGCCGCCAGGCTGGAGAAGCTTCCGGAGGTAAGCCAGGTACTGACCATCGACAGTTTCCTGCCAACCGATCAGCAGGCCAAGATTGCGATCGTCAAGGATGCGGCCAATGTTCTTGGCCCCACGCTCAATCCGGTATTTACGCCTTTGCCTCCGACGGATGTGCAGACCATTGCCACGCTGAAGACGGTCGCTGCTGCGCTCGTTGCGGCAGCACCCCACACCAAGTCACTCAAGGCGGCTAAGGATGCCAGAGCTTTGGCTGTGACCTTGGACCGGCTCGCTGCCGGGCCACCCGAGCCGCGCAACGCCGCCGCCGCTGCGTTCGTGCCCGGACTAAAGACCCTGCTCGCACAGCTACGCCTCGCGCTGTCGCCCTACGAAATTGATTTTGCAGGTTTGCCCGCATCCTTGAAGGCAGACTGGATCTCGGCCAGTGGCCAATATCGCGTCCAGGCCTTTCCATCGGGTGACGCGA
>JAKBAU010000112.1 GCA_021808875.1 Pseudomonadota bacterium
CTTATTATGCTGTCCGCAAGTCACGACCCAATTCGCGTCAGCCAGTCCCAGCTCGCCGAGCTCACCGGCCTGTCGCGCAAGACCGTCAATCTGCACCTGCGGGCACTGGAAGCTGAGGGCGTCATCCGCCTCGCTTATCGGGCCATTGCGGTCATGGATCAGACGCGGCTTCGGGCACGGGCGCGCTTCTAACCCGCTGGCGGCAGGGTCATACCTCCCTTCCAGAGAAAGGGGGCGAGGATTGTCCGGCAGAGTTGCAGCGCTGACAGCGCGATCCGGCTGTACCAGCCGCCGCTAGCTACACCGCGCGGGCATGCTGTGCGTTGCCGTCATTCAGATAGGCATCGAACGCTGCACAGACGAGACGCAGTCCTGCGCGCATTTCATCCCTCACCCGAAGCCTGTTGCCATCGATCTCGACCAGACCGTGCTCTGCCAGAGGTTCCAGGCGCGACCATACGTCAGCAAACGCGTCCGCGCTTTCTCCAAAGCGGGCCGAAACCTCGGCAAGATCGACCTCAAGATCACACATCAGCCGCTCGATGGCAGCACCACGCAGGCGGTCGTCGACGCTCAGCGCCACTCCACGTGCGATGGGCAGGACATTACGTCGCAACATCGCGCGCCATTGGGCAACAGCAGGGATATTCTGCACATAACCCTGCGGCAGAGCGCTGATGGACGAAGCCCCGAAACCGATCAAAGCAGATGCAGCATCGTCGCTATAGCCCTGAAAATTGCGCTTGAGACGTCCCTCTCGCCAGGCGATCGCCAGACCATCATCGGAGCGGGCAAAGTGATCAAGCCCGATGGGCTGGTAGCCCGCCGCAGCGATCCGCGACTGGGCAAGCTCGAACTGGCTGGCCCGCGCCTCAAGATCTGGCAGGCTGCGTTCGTCGATCAGATTTTGGTGCTTCTTGAAGTGGGGCACATGGGCATAGCCGAAGACCGCCAGACGATCCGGCGCAAGGGTCAGGACCTGATCGAGCGTATGCAAGAGACCGGCTTCGGTCTGCTGCGGCAACCCGTAAACCAGATCGATATTGAGACCACAAATACCAGCCGCACGCAGCCGATCCACCGCACTCTTCGTGCAGTCAAAGGGTTGGATGCGATTGATCGCGCGCTGTACGGCGTCATCCAGGTCCTGCACGCCGATACTGGCGCGGGTGACGCCGATCTCAGCCAGCGTCGCAATCATCTCATCGGTAAGTCCACGTGGATCGATCTCGACCGCGATCTCTGCGCCTGGCAGAAACTCGAACTTCTGGCGCAGGAGTTCCATCAGCCTGTGCCAGTCCTCAGAGGCCATAATCGTGGGCGAGCCACCGCCAAAATGCAGGTGGCTGACGGGCCGCTTGCTTCCCAGTGCAGAGGCAACAAGACCAATCTCGCTCGCCAGATCACCAAGGTAGTGAACCACCGGTGCATGGGAATTGATCACCGTGGTGTGACAGCCGCAGAACCAGCACAGCGTGTCGCAGAAGGGCATATGGACATAGAGCGACAGTGGCATGTCGGCTGGGAGTTCCTGCAGCCAGCGCTCGAAGACGTTGCGGTCGACCCCGGCATGAAAATGCGGGGCGGTGGGATAGGACGTGTAGCGCGGTACGCGCGCGTCCAGGAGAGAAAGCGGAAGTGTCATGCACGCACCATGGCCTGCTGTTCTTGCTCGTCCTTGATCTGGCGCAAGCCCACGAGCGTTCCCGCGCCCCTGGCGCGCTTCTGGCTCCTCGCCCCGACCGTGTGCCATTGGCGAGCTGTACTACGCGCCTGGCCGCAACAACAGAGGGCGTTTGGGGTCCGACCTCAAAACAGGACAGGCTCGCACCTCCGCGTGAGGCCGGCGCAGCGCGGGCGCCTTGGCCCCGGTCCGCGTCCGCCCCTTGTCCGCGGCCTGGCTTTCCGCTATAGGCCCCCCCTTCAAGCGGCTAGCGGTCGCCAGAAGACCACTTTCATTTGAGGGTCTATGCCGGATGGTCCGGCGTTCTGGGGAACCATGGTCAGCCCGGCATGCCCGCCGGCTTGGCCCCGCCAGCCTAACCAGGGACGGATCATGGCTCTCTATGAGCATCTCCTGATCGCGCGCCAGGATATCAGCGCGCAGGCGGTCGATGCACTCGCCACTCATCTTAAGACCATTATTGAAGGCGAAGGCGGACAGGTCGAGAAGCAGGAATATTGGGGTCTGCGCGGCCTTTCCTATCGTATCAAGAAGAACCGCAAAGGACATTACGTCCTGCTCAACATCAATGCCCCGGCCAAAGCCATCTTCGAGCTCGAGCGCCAGCTCAAGATCAATGAAGACGTGCTGCGCTATCTGACCGTAAAGGTCGACAAGTTTGAGCAGTCGTCCAACAAGGCGCGCCGTGAACGCGAGAACAACCGCGACAGCGAAGAACGCGAGACCAAGGAGACCGTAGAATGAGCCAGGCTGGAGCCCGCCGCCCGTTCTTCCGCCGCAAGAAGACGTGCCCCTTCTCCGGCGCCAATGCGCCGCGGATTGATTACAAGGATACCAAGCTGCTGCAGCGCTTTATCTCCGAGCGGGGCAAGATCGTCCCCAGCCGGATCACCGCCGTCTCTGCCAAGAAGCAGCGGCTGCTGGCGCAGGCGATCAAGCGGGCGCGTCTCATGGCGCTTCTGCCCTATGTCGTGAAGTGAGGAAGCGGCCATGCATGTGATCCTGCTTGAACGCGTCGAAAAGCTTGGCCAGATGGGCGATGAGGTCAAAGTCCGCGATGGCTTTGCCCGCAATTATTTGCTGCCCAAGAAAAAGGCCCTGCGCGCCACTGACAGTAACCGTAAATATTTCGACAGCCAGAAAGCCCAGCTCGAGGCCCGCAACCTGGAACGCAAAGCCGAAGCCCAGGCGGTTGCAGAAAAGCTGAGCGGAAAAAGCTTCATGCTGTTGCGTGCGGCTGGCGATCGTGGCCAGCTCTATGGCTCGGTGTCACCGCGCGATATCGCCGAGGCGGTCATTGCTGGTGGCTTTTCGATCTCCCGCACCCAGGTGCCACTCGACAAGGCGATCAAGACTATCGGTTTGTTCCCAGTCTTTGTCGTGCTGCATCCCGAAGTCCGCGTCGAAGTCCAGATCAACGTGGCGCGGACCGAGGATGAAGCCGAACGCCAGGCCAGAGGCGAGGATGTCCTTGCCGAGGTTGCCGAGGAAGAAGAAGCTGCCGTCAGCGCAGAGGACATTTTCGAGGAAGGCGCGAACGCAGCTGACGCGACCGCCGAAGGGGAAGAGGCCTAAGCCCCTTCATCGATACCGTCCTGAACATCTCAGCCGCGGCCGGAGCATTGCTCCGGCCGTTTTGCTTTGGCCGGCTTGGCTAGCCATCCAACGCCGTAATCCCTCCAGAACACATCCCCTGCGCGCCATACAGCCGTGATGCGTCCCTGTGCCATGGGTTGGCAGCGGTCCCAGCCGCGGCGAGAGGTTTCGCACTCACAGCAGAAAGGAGTAAGCTGCCCACGCGATAATGCCGGAGAGGCCAAATGTCCGCCGTCGTCACGACCAAGCGCGTAACCGTACCCGAGATTCGCGCCCGCAAGAGCAAGGCCCCGGTCGTCTGTCTGACCTGCTATCACGCCCATACCGCGCGACTGCTCGACGCCCATGTCGATCTGATGCTCGTCGGTGACAGTCTCGGCAATGTCATGCACGGGCTGGAAAGTACCATTCCTGTTACGCTCGACATGATGATTACTGCCGCCAAGGCCGTCATGCGCGGCTCACAGCACGCCCTTGTCGTCGTCGACATGCCGTTCGGCAGCTATGAGGAATCACCCCAGATCGCTTTTCGCAATGCGGTGACGGTGATGAAGGAGACCGGCTGTCAAGCGGTCAAGATGGAGGGTGGCACCCGCATCGCGGAAACCGTACATTATCTCAGCGAACGCGGCATTCCCGTGATGGGTCACATCGGCCTTACGCCCCAGATGTTCAACGTCCTCGGCGGCTTCAAGACCCAGGGTCGAACCGAAGCGGAATGGCCGGCAATCGAGGCCGACGCCCGCGCCATCGACACGGCCGGCGCATTCGCGGTGGTACTCGAAGGCATGGCCGAGCCATTGGCAGCCAAAATCACCACCGAAATCGCGATTCCCACCATCGGTATCGGTGCCTCGGCGCAATGCGACGGGCAGATCCTGGTCATGGAAGACATGCTCGGCCTTAATCCAAACCCGCCGAAATTTGTTCGCCAGTACGCCACGCTCGGTCCGCAGATCGAGCACGCGGTCAAAGCCTATGCTGAGGATGTCCGCGCCCGCCGCTTTCCTGGTGCGGAGAACATCTATGCCATGAAACAGAAGACAGCCTAGGCGCTAGGCGTTGAGCCGGCCTGCCATCTTCAGCGCCTCGACGATCCGATCCGCCGCCTCTTCGGGCCGAAGCACGGTCGTGTCGATGATGATTTCGGGGGCAAGTGGCGCTTCATAGGGGCTGTCGATACCGGTGAAATTCTTCAACTTTCCGGCACGCGCCTTGGCGTAAAGACCTTTGACATCGCGGGCCTCGGCAACGGCCAGAGGGGTGGCAACGTGGATTTCGAAGAATTCTCCTTCCACCATCAGCGCCCGTGCCATGTCGCGTTCGGAGCGGAACGGCGAGATGAAGGAAACAAGGACAATCAGGCCAGCGTCGGCCATCAGCTTGGCGACTTCACCTACACGCCTGATGTTTTCCACACGATCCCCTTCCGTGAAACCAAGATCGCGATTAAGCCCATGACGGACATTGTCGCCGTCCAGCAGGTAAGTGTGCTTGCCTTCAGCCAGGAGCCGCTTTTCCACGAGATTGGCTATGGTCGACTTTCCTGCCCCCGACAGGCCGGTAAACCATAGCACCGCCGGCTTTTGTCCCTTGGCCTCGGCACGACTCTCGCGGGTGACATCCAGCGACTGCCAGTGAATGTTGTGGGCTCGGCGCAAGGCAAAATGAAGCATGCCGGCACCGATGGTGGTATTGCGGATACGGTCGATGAGGATGAAGCCGCCAAGCGCGGGGATTTCTTCGTAGGGATCAAAGGCGATGGGGGCATCGAGCGCGATGTTGCAGACGGCGATCTCGTTGAGGTCAAGTTCGCGCGAGGCCAGACGCTCGAGGCTGTTGATGTTGATCCGGTATTTGATGTCCGTGATCGTCGCCGCCACCGTGCGGGTGCCAAGCTTGAGCCAGTAGGGACGGCCTGGGATCATCTTGTCCTCGGCCATCCACACAATCGTGCTCTCGAACTGGTCGGCAACTTCGGCCGGATTTGCCCCCGCCGCGATCACATCGCCGCGCGAGCAGTCTATTTCATCGACCAAGGTGAGTGTAACCGACTGGCCGGCAATGGCCTGGGCAAGATCGCCATCAGCCGTGACAATGCGCGCAATCGTGCTCGTCTTGCCGGAGGGAAGCACGCGAACGGCCTCACCTGTCCTGACCGTTCCGCTGGCGATTTGGCCTGCGAAGCCCCGAAAATCGAGATTGGGCCGGTTTACCCATTGCACCGGCAGGCGGAAGGGTTTCTGCAGCAGGCGGGTCTCGTCGATCGGGACCGTCTCCAGATGTGCGATCAGGCTGGGCCCGCTATACCAGGGCATTTGCGCGGATACCGCGCTGACATTGTCGCCCTTGAGCCCGGATATCGGTATCGCTAGGACATCACCAAGGCCGATGCTGGCAGCAAAAGCACGATAATCGTCCACGATCTCCTCGAAGCGATCCTTGGAAAAACCGACCAGATCCATCTTGTTGACGGCCAGGACGGCATGGCGAATGCCCATCAGGCGCACGAGAAAAGAATGGCGACGGGTCTGGGTGAGTACCCCCTTGCGGGCATCGATTAGGATGACGGCAAGGTCCGCGGTCGAGGCCCCGGTGACCATATTGCGCGTATATTGCTCGTGACCAGGCGTATCGGCGACAATGAACTTGCGCGTCTCGGTGGCAAAGAAGCGATAGGCGACGTCAATGGTAATGCCCTGCTCACGCTCGGCTGCGAGCCCGTCGACCAGAAGCGCAAAATCAAGATCGCCACCTTGCGTCCCCACCTTCTTGGAGTCGCGCTCCAGCGCCGCCAGCTGATCATCAAAAATCAGCTTGGAATCATAAAGAAGGCGGCCAATCAGCGTGGATTTGCCGTCATCAACTGAGCCACAGGTGATAAAGCGCAGTAGCGATTTGTGACGCTGGCGCTCGAGATAGGCTTCGATGTCGGCATCGTTCATGGCAGTAGAGGTAGCCCCACGCATCAGAAATACCCTTCCTGCTTCTTCTTCTCCATCGAGGCGGACTGGTCGCGATCGATGACCCGTCCCTGTCGCTCCGAGGTAGTGGTCCGCAGCATCTCACCTACGATCTGCGCGACGCTGGTCGCACTGCTTTCAACTGCACCGGTGAGTGGATAACAACCGAGCGTCCGGAAGCGGACCCTGCGCAGTTGGGGCATTTCACCGGGGGCAAGAGGCATGCGGTCGTCATCGACCATGATGAGCGCGCCATCGCGCTCTACCACTGGACGCGGCGCCGCGAAGTAAAGCGGCACGATCGCGATGTTTTCGATGAGGATGTATTGCCAGATATCAAGCTCGGTCCAGTTGGAGAGCGGGAAAACCCGGATGGTCTCGCCCCTGGTCTTCCTAGCATTGTAGAGATTCCACAGTTCCGGACGCTGGTTCTTGGGATCCCAGCGGTGCCCCGCAGCGCGGAAGGAAAAAATGCGCTCCTTGGCGCGGCTGGCTTCCTCATCGCGACGGGCACCACCAAAGGCAGCGTCAAACCCGTGTTTGTCGAGCGCCTGTTTGAGCCCCTGGGTTTTCATGACATCGGTATGCACCGCCGAGCCATGGGTAAAGGGATTGACGCCCGCCTTCAATCCCTCCTCATTGACATGAACAATGAGATCTATCCCAGCCTGCTTGGCCACGTCGTTGCGCATTTCATACATCGCCCTGAATTTCCAGGTGGTGTCGACGTGCAGCAGTGGAAACGGCAACGTTGCGGGAGAAAATGCTTTGCGCGCCAGGTGAAGCATCACCGCGGAATCTTTGCCAATCGAATACAGCATCACCGGCTTGTCGCATTCGGCGACAACCTCGCGCATGATATGGATACTCTCCGCTTCCAAGCGTTCCAGATGACTGAGTGAGGGACGGGACATGCTGATTGTACACTCGCAAACCGGGCGGAGAATTATATCAACAGCACCATGCTGACAATGGCCGATGCCATCAGGCATTTCTACAGGACATGCACCGCATAAATTCACAGACGCAGCTTTGCGATCCGCCATTTGCGCGGGGGAGGCCCTGCGAGCAATTCAGAAATCCACTCCATGCCATCCAGATGCCGGCAGGCGATGGCCAGCGCGCCGGTCATGGGTACCGCGAGAAACAAGCCTGCAATGCCCCAGATCAGTCCCCAGAAGGTGAGGGAAATGATGATCGCGAATGGGCTTAGATTGAGCGAACGACCGAGCAGGATGGTTGAAAGCACATTGGTCAGGAGGAAATGTACCGCACTCAGCGCCAGCGCCACGGCAATGGCAACGGCAGGATCACCAAGTTGGGCCAGCGCTGCCAGTGCCGGCAGAACAACGACGATGGCTCCCACGGTCGGAATGTAGGTGATTAGGAACATCACCAAGGCCCAAAATCCGGCAAAGTCGATGTGCAGTAGCTTCAGAACCAGATAGGTGACACTTCCCATCACCACTGACAGAAAGGTACAGACCCCAATGTAGGACTGGATCTGGAAACCTACCGCGCGAACGACATTCGCGGTTTCGCCGCGGGTTTGGGCGTTAGCCTGCAGCCGCGCGAGCTTTCCGGACAGATGGGGCTGCTCAGCGAGTAGAAAGCCGACATAGATCGCGATCAGAATGATCTCAAATAAGGTGCCGCCGATCGAGGCGGCCATCTGCCCGAGAACGCCGGGAAGGTTGTACTGTCGGATCAGCGTGGGTAGATCGAGAACCGGCACGTAGGAGCGGAACGGAACTCTGTGCCAGAACGCCTGCAGTTTGGCGCTGTAGACCGGGACTTCGGTCGAGATCGCTGCGGCTTCGTTGCCGATCACAACAGCAACGAAGTAAAGCGCCGCCCCGATCAGGGCGAAGGCGAGCGGCCAAGCCAGAACTGCGGGCAGACCGATGCGCTGCAGCTCCCTGGTGAGGGCATTCAACACCGCCCACAACATCAGTGCAAAGGCGAGCGGTACGAGCAGCGCACGCCCGTAATAGAGCAACGCCAAAACCACGGCGATGCTGACGAGCCAGCTGGCAAGACTCTGATCGTCGATCTTCATGCCTCTCCGGGGCCGGTCCGACCAAGCCAGTATCGGACTCGGCGCTCAAGGTGCAAGAGGGAGCGCTCAGTTGCGCTTCAGAAAGGAAAAGATGGCCCGGCGCAGCCTCGGACTGTAGCCAAGCAGAATACCGGCACCGATGGCCGCGAGCATGACATTGCTCAGCTTGGAGCGCAGCAGGCTCTGGCCCTCCTCCCCGAGATTGCGCCCCATCTGGAAGGCTTCTCCCAGCCGGCCGACTAGGTCGGCCTCAGCCGGAAACATGGTGCCGAGCAGACTGGGCTTGGGCAGGGCATAAACGAGCACCGCCATCAGAAGGGTCAGGAAAACCGCAAATCCGGCGACAGCCAATGCGGCAAGCCCGGCGCCCATCACCGTCCGTATGTAGAAGAACAGGGCCAGGCAACCGAACGCGGTGGCTACCATCATGGCCGCACATGCGGCCGCGACCGCGGCCAGTGTAACCACAAAGCCGAACCCCGACCGGCTCCCCCCTCCGCGCCGCGCCATGATCAGCGGCGGCCGAACAGAAGGCCGATCAGAATGCCCAGACCGAACGCGCTCCCGACCGTGGTCAGCGGATTGGCCTCAATCACCTTGGCCGCTTCACCAGAAAGCCGACCGGCGTCCTCGAGCGCCTTTTCGGCCCTGCGGGTCACCTCATCGACAGCGTCATTGGCGCGCCGCCGCACCAGTTCCTCGACAATCGAGCCCATGCGGGCAAGATCATCCCGCAGCGTCTTGATCTCATCGGCGATCTTGCGGACACGCGCCTCGGCGTCACGCTGCACGTCGGACATGTCACTCATCTCACCCTCTCGTCCCGTCCCCAAGGATTAAAGATTCGCATTGATCCTGCTCTGGGAACGCTGAGGCAGATCAATCCTGGCCACCGCCCCAAGCAAAGCGCCTGAGCCTGTCCAAGGTTCCTTTATGCCCCTAGCATGTGCCCGATCTTGACGGATAATTCCATAACCATCCTTAGAGCGGTGAAGTTAATGCTTCGACTGCAGGTGGCTGGCCCTGGCGCCGGAGTGCCACCGCGCCACCCTGATGCGTCCGCTTTTCTACTATAAGTTGTACACAGCCTCGGTACCACTGGCGGTCCGGCCTATTTGACCTGTTGCTTCATCAGTTTGCGGGCCAGGGTGCGCCGGTGCATGCCGAGACGGCGCGCCGTCTCCGAAATGTTGAAGCCGGTCTCGGCCAATGTACGGTGGATGTGCTCCCATTCCACCGTCTTGATCGAACTTGGCCGGGCGCTCAGATCCACATGGGGATCACCCTCTTCGCGCTGAAATGCCGCTTCGATGTCATCGGCATTGGAGGGCTTGGCGAGATAATAGCTAGCGCCAAGCTTGATAGCCTCTATGGCGGTCGCGATGCTCGCATAGCCGGTCAGCACCACAATCTTGGTATCGGTGCTGTTGGCGCGGAGCCAGCGCACACACTCGAGCCCTGAATGGCCCGAGAGCTTGAGATCCACCACCGCGTTATCCGGTGTCCGCCGCTCCAGAAGTTCATGCAGAACACCAGGCTCGGGACACACCTCCACGTCATAATTTCTCCGCACAAAGGCCCGCCGCAGAGCCTGGGCGAAGTCAATGTCGTCTTCGACAATGACCAGCAGCGCCTTATCGGAGGTCATACCTGCCATCCTCTAGCGAGAGTGCCTTGAGAGGCAGTCGCATGATAACGACTGCACCACCGGCAGCATCGTTGGAAGGCGTCACAGTGCCGCCCAGCTTGCGTATGACATTGACGAGCAGAAAAAGCCCGAGGCCGCAGCCGTCGACTCCCTTTGTCGACTGATAAGGTTTGCCAAAATTTGCCAGAATATGGGGAGCAAACCCCGGACCACGGTCACGCACCTCAATAACA
>JAKBAU010000113.1 GCA_021808875.1 Pseudomonadota bacterium
AAATATCGGCGATGAACTCAGTGCCCAGCAGCTTGACGCCTGGCATCGTCTTATTCGCACCATCGCCCACGAAGTGATGAATTCTCTGACACCAATCTCGTCCCTGTCGCAGACTGCCCGCGAACTTGTCACTATGGCCCAATCCCAGCTGCAGATGGATGGCGAGCCAGCGAGAGAGCTCGATGACGCCATAGAGGCGCTTGACGCCGTGGCGCGACGTAGCGAAGGACTTCTGCACTTTGTGCAGAACCATCGTCGTCTTACCCAGCGTATGATCGCACGGCCCGAAGATACCCTTCTCGTGCGCGTTTTCGCCCGCATCGAGCGGCTTCTTGGCCGTGAAATGACGGCACGGGGTATTCGCTTTGAATATGACTGCAGGCCGCAAACGCTCCGGCTAAGAGTCGATCCGGAACTGCTGGATCAGGCCCTAATCAATCTCCTGCGCAATGCCATGGAGGCGCTGGCCGAACGCCCTGATGCAGAAATCCAGCTGACGGCCGAGGCACTAGCTGGCGGTGATGTCGCGATCAGCGTTCGTGACAACGGTCCAGGTATTCCTGCGGAGCTGCACGAACAGATTTTTGTGCCCTTCTTTACCACGAAGCAGCAGGGCACGGGGGTAGGGCTGACTTTGGTGCAGCAGATTGCCAGCCTCCACGGTGGTTCCGTCACGCTGAGAGAAACTCCAGGCGGTGGCGTCGCATTCACACTGCATCTGCGCAGCCTATAGTTTGCCCTCCTCCCCGGCCTGAAGGCCTAAGGTTCCTGCGGCGCTCAGACGCGGTATTGAGCCGCCCCTGAGCCGCTTCGGTGGGTTCCTGCTGCTGGCGGCATGACTGCACCCTTCACGTCACAGGCGAACCGGGAGTGTCCCGCCCTTAAAACATGGATCGCGCCGACCAGACCGGCGTTTTCCTCGAAGTCCCATGCGACACACAGCAATTGCGCCTGCGTCTGGAAAATTCCGTTAGTCTTCCACAACGCCCACCGTTCAGAGGGGCCAGACCTGCACAAATTCCTGATCAATGACGAAGCGCACCGTGGTTCCTGGCGCAATTCCCCCTTCACCGGCTCTGAGCGAGATGACGTTGTGTCCTAGCTTGGCCACGAGTTCAAAGACGCCGCCAACGGGCTGAACCTCACAGATGGTGCCGCAGTAAGGACCATCCTGCGCCAGACGCACATGCGCCGGCGGACTACTCCAGCCAACCCTTTGTCCTACAACCAGATCGGGGCCGCCCACTTCAACAACTGTCCCCTCCCCCACATCGATGTGACGCGGCCCGACGACACGCCCCTCTGCCAGATTCTGTGCGCCGAGGAGACGGGCGACCTGCTCGCTTGCCGGACGGCGGAACAACTCCCGCGAAGGACCGACCTGCAACACCCGGCCCTCGGCAAGGACCAGGATTTCATCCGCAAGTAGCGCGGCCTCGCTGGGATCATGCGTGACCAGTATCGTGGTGGCATCAAGCCGCGCCTGCAGGAGACGCAGTTCTTCGCGCAGACGCTGGCGCAGCGGCGCATCAAGTGCCGAAAAGGGTTCATCCAGAAGCACAAGATCAACCGGACGCATCAGCGCGCGGGCCAGGGCCACACGCTGCTGTTGACCCAGGGACAACGCCGCCGGCCGGCGCTGCTCAAGCCCCTCGAGTCCCAGCAGCGCGAGCCACTGACGGGCCTCTTCTTTGCTGGCCCCGCGTGGGAAAAGAAGATTTTCGAGCAGCGTCAGATGCGGAAACAGACCGTGATTTTGCGGCACATAGCCAATCTGGCGTCGCATCGGCGGGCGTAGCAGGCGGTCCTCGCCATCAACGGTCACATTCCCTCCGTCAGGCTGGTCGAGACCGGACATCAGCCGCAGTGACAGCGATTTTCCTGACCCTGAGGGCCCCAATATGGCAAGTCGGCGGGCCTGGGTGCGCCAGCTCATGTCCAGGGTGAAGGTTCCCAGGCGCTTGTGCAGTTCGATGTTAAGGACAGAGGGCTGGCGCGTCACGGCGGCCGAGCCGGCTTGAGGCAATGGAACAGAACTCACCTGTTCGCTCGGTACCTTCAGGCCCTGGCTTGCGCGAAAAAAACCAAATGCGGCACCGCTGATCGCAAGCATGATGAGCGCAACCACCAGTGTCGGCAGAATGATCGGTAACATCGCCGGTAAGCCCTGAGCGCCAAAGGCGACGAAGGTGTAAACCGGCAGCGAGTAGGGATGATAGGCAACCATCACCGTTGCGCCAAACTCGCCAAAGGCCCGAAGCCACGCCAGAAGCAGGCCTGATACGATGCTGGGTCGCGCAATGGGCAGCGACACCTTCCAGAAGCTCTCCAGTCGCCCGCGTCCCAGACTTGCCGCCACCCCTTCGAGCGCGGGATCAACCTCGCTGAACGCCGAGCGTGCGGCGATGATGAGAAAGGGGGCAGCGACAAAGACCTCAGCAAGAACGATGCCGGCAAATGAATCGGTCAGAGCCCCGCCGGTTACCTGGCCGAGCGGCGAGGCATAGCCAATCAGAAAGAGCAGGAGAATGCCGCTCGTGAGCGGCGGCAGGGCGAGCGGTAGCTGGACCAGAAAGCCGAGTACGGCCATCGCCCGGCCCGAGCTGCGGGCAAGAATATAGCCGAGCGGTATGCCGAACACGGCAATAATTGCAGCTGCGCTCGTGGCGGATGCGATGGAGATGCCACAGGCCTTTACCAGCGCGGCGCTGTCGATGTTCTGCCAGCCGGAACTGCCAGCCGCATAAAGCCCGGCGAGCAGCGGAGCGGTAAGGTAGAGCGCCAGAAGGCTTGCGAGCCATGTAAGTGGCGCAGGAAATCGTCGGCTCACGGCGTATGAACACGCGCGTGCGGCCCTGCAGGCATGCGCGCTGACCGCTTGGCCGGAGGACGGGGCGCCATCAGCTCCAGTCCATTGGCGCGGAGGATCCGCTGGCCTTGCGGGCCGAGAAGAAAGCGCACAAAGGCATGTGCCGCCTTTTCATGGGGGGCCCGATTGAGGATGGCAGCCGTATAGGTTGCATGGGGTGTGACTGCAGCAGGAAGCGTGATGGAGGGAATATGCGCCTCCGCGGTCTCCAGCGAATAGAAGAAGCCGACATCGATCTGCCCTGTCTGCAAGCGGCCCACGAGCTCCTCTTCGGGCAGGACCTGTGCAGGGTTTTCCGGGGTACCAAAAATCCTTGTCACCAGATGTGGCCGATGCTCAGCGCGTGCCACCCGCGCCAGAAGGCTCAGCGTCAAGCGTCCTTTGGGATCAAGCTTGGGATCGGTACGACCAATGCGAAGGCCTGGTTCTTCAAGGACAGCGAGCCAGGGTTTGGTTTTGAAGTCCTTGGCAAAGGGGGTCCTCGGATTATATCCGATCACCAGAGGAGATCTGGCGAAGCGTACATAGCTTTTCAACCAGTTGCCATTTTGGGGGCCCATCAGGCGGGAATTGACGCTGGGTACGGCACTGATGAACACATCCGCCGGACGCAGACGCCCCTTGATCTGCTCGGCAAGCGCGTTTGAGCCCCCAGCATAACCTTCAAAATGAAATCCCGTAGCCTTGTCGAAGGCAGGGCCCAAAGAGTGCTCCATCAGCCGGACCAAAGATCCGGCATAGAACACCTCTACCCGACCAGCCGCACAGGCCGCGGTGGTGCCCCCTGGAAAAAGTCCGCAGACAACAAGACCCACGCTCCACAGCCGCAGCAGCGCCCCCGGCTTCTGCCTCATCGCCGCAACGTCACGCCTCATATCGCCATCCCCAGCCTGGAACTCGAGAGGTCCGCCCGACCGCGAACCCCGTGATATGCATCAAAATACCACGTATGCGAGCCCGTCAACCTCGGAGCCATCCCGACCAGAGTAACCAGGCCCTCGCTTTGCGCCATAGCTGCGATGCTGCGGTTATCGGCAAACCACCCACCGCGCCCAGGCCTGCCCCTCACGAAGAGAGGACGCTCTGCGGCTTTGGTCCAAGGCGCCGGGAGCGTCTTGCAGCTCAACCATCTACGATACGTAGTGTCGCCGCCAAGTCGCTCTCCGTGCGAGCAATCATTCAAGCAATCCTAGGACAGGCGCGCTGGCGCATGATGGGAGAGCAAAGTTTCACGCCGCCGTCTCTATACCGATCCCCAACTTGACGTTCGTTCTGGCGTTGTGCGCTTTTTCGTCATTACCACAGCAGGCATCTGCGTCCCCACCAGGAATATGCCATCCGAGATGCAAAGGTCATTCCCCCGCCTCCCAAAATGACGGCCGGCATAGATGAACCGGCACAGATGAAGATACTGACCGCGCGCCCAAGGGATTGCCGCGGCAACAAACCCTCCTTAAAGAGGGCACCATCGACAGGCTTGGCCCCTTCACGTGGCACTGCCGAAGCAAACCAAGGCTGGAGCACTACGCATGCATATGTTCGAGTGGATCGTGACGGCGATTTCGCTTTCTGGCTATGCCGGTGTCGTCATCCTGATGGCAATTGAATCGGCCTGTATTCCCCTGCCCAGCGAAATCATCATGCCCTTTGCCGGCTATCTCGCCTTTACCGGCCGCTTTGACCTCATAGTCGCCGCAACCGCCGGCGCGATCGGCTGCAGCCTCGGCTCGGGACTTGCCTGGTGGGTCGGAATGCATGGCGGACGCACCGCGGTGGAGCGCTGGGGTCGTTACATCCTCATCTCACGCACCGAACTGGTCCAGGCAGATCGATTTTTTGCGCGCTACGGCATTCTGGCGGTATTTGCGGCGCGCCTGCTGCCGATCGTGCGGACATTTATCTCCTTGCCGGCGGGTATCGCCCGCATGCCCTTCACCAAGTTTCAGATCTATACCTTCATCGGCTCCTGGCCATGGTGCTTTGGTCTGGCCTATCTGGGCTTCGTCCTTGGCAAGGCCTGGAACCACGATCCGCGTGTTCATCAATTCTTCCACCGCTTTGATCTTGTGGTCGCAGCCACCTTGGTGTTGGGCTTTGTCTGGTACGTGGCACACAAATGGCGGGCACGGGTCTGATCCACGCCTGCGCTCGGGGACGCATCATCTCCGGCTTGCCGCGGGTCCTGACTTGCTGGTGCGATGGCCCCCCGCGTTATGCCAGATCACAAATAGCAGGCACGCCGAAAGCTTTTGGCATCCGCAGAGTGCATTTCCGCCGCCACGAATTTCAGTGGCATGTCAGGCATGAGCAGCGTCCGCGCGACGTCGCACTGGGTATTCTGTTCCGTTCCTCTGAACAACAGCCCAGCTTCAGCCTGGAAGCCCTGACCACGTGCCATCCACACGTTCGCAATGCCGTGTACGGCCTGCGCTCGATTCCTGGCCTTACGTGGACCAGCTGACGCGCACGGGCGCGGTCAAGGCCAAGGCGACATTTTGCCCATGGCTGACGTGCGCGGCTCGCGACCCCAGCAGAAAATCGCGTCAATGAAGGCTCATGATGGGCCGGGGCCGCGACGCAGCTGTTCAAGCCAACCAAGCGTCACTGGCAATGCCAGCAGCACCAGCGGCAGCTGCACGGTAATGCCGGCGATGATGGCAATCGCGAGAGGCTGCAACATCTGGTCACCCGAACCGCTGATCGCTGCACCCAGGGGAATGAGCGCCAGTATCATGGCAAAGGTGCTCATCATGATGGGGCGCAAACGGTTGCGGGCCGCCGCCGCCAGCGCCTCACGCGGCGGCAGACTATGGGACAGTTCCTGGTATTCAGAACCGAGGAAGATCGCCATCTCGGTGGCGATACCGATGATCATCACCATCCCCATCATGGCGGTAATGTTGAACTCAACACCCGTAAGCCACAAGCCGATGAAAACCGCGCTACTCGAAATCACCGCACTGAGGATGATCAGAAGCGGCAGCAGGAGACGGTTATAAAGGAAGAGCAAGAGAATGAACTCAGCGATCGCACCAGCTGCAAAGACCTTGATCATGCCCTTTAGTGCCATCTGCTGCTGCTTAAAGGCCCCGCCAATAGAGTAATCAACGCCGTGTGGGAGCAAGCCGGGACGGTGGAGCACGCTTTGCACCGCCGCGATGGTCGAGCCAAGATCATGACCGCCACCGATCTGGGCAGTAATGGCAACCACCTGGGAGAGATTGTCACGTGTGATCTCGGGCTGACCACTGACAAAACGGATGCGTGCCACGGATTTGAGCGGAAACACCCGACCCGAGGGGGAGCGGATCAGAATGTTTCCGAGTTCATCGCGGTAGATCGGTGACTGCGGAGCATCGATCCACAACCGCACACCGACGTCCTGCACAATGCCGAGATAACGCGTCACCACCGCGCCGTGAAGATAATGATAGACTTCTTGCGAGACCTCCTCGGGGGTCATGCCCTGTGAGGCGGCAGCCGCCGGATCGACATGGATCTCAAGGGCATCGCCGGCCGGGATCACCCCGTCATTCACCGAAGCGGGTTCAACTCCCGGGACCTTGGCCATCGCCTGGGCGACTTTGGGCGCGAGCTGCGTGAGCACGTCCGGATCCTTGGCCCGCAGTTCGACCACCACCGGCTGGCGCCGTCCCACCATGTCGCCGATCATGTCGCTGAGCAATTGGTGGAGATCAAAATCGATCCCTGGCACCTTGGCCGCGATCTGCTGGTTGATCCTGTCCATGATGGTCCAGATGTCAGGACGCTTGGCGGCAGAGACAAGGCGCACGAAGAAGTCACCTTGATAGGTTTCGCTGAGATCTCCACCCAGACCTGCCCCGGTGCGGCGTGAAAAGGTCGCGACATAGGGGTTCTTGTGCAGGATCTCTTCGACTTCCTCTAGTTCACGATTGGTCTCGTTCAAGGACGTGCCAGGTGCAGTCTGATAATCAAGCACGAATCCGCCCTCGTCCATGCGCGGCAGGAAACCGGTGCCGACATTGCGATAGGCAAGAACACCCGCGAGGATGAGAACACTTACGCTCAGCAAGATCCACACCGGCTTTTGCATCAGCCGCGCGAGCAGATTGGCATGCTGGCGGGCAATCCAGCCGCTCTGCGCGTGCCCAGGATCCTGCCATGATTTGAAGTCGATGAACTGATGGGCAAGCAGGGGGACGACGAGCGCCGTCAGCACAAATGAGATCGCAAGCGATGAGGCCATGGTCAGCGACAGGAACTTGAAAAACGCCCCCGTGAGCCCGGAGAGAAACGCCAGAGGTATGAAGATGATGATGGTGGCAAGGCTCGAGCCGAAAAGGGGTGACAAAAATTCCCGCGCCGCGGCAAAGACCGTGGTTTCGTCTGGGGTGGCTCTGGGGTTGCCTGCCCTGCGCGCTATATGCTCGATCATCACAATCGCATCATCGATCAGGATGCCGATGGCCGCGGCAATGCCGCCAAGGGTCATGATGTTGAAGGTCATGCCAAGGACGTTGAGGAGGAGCACAGTGGACAGCACCGAGAGTGGCACGATCGCCATGGCCACAAGTGTTACACGCCAGTTGCGCAGGAAGCCGAATACCACCACCCCTGCAAAGACGAGGCCAATCAGGATCGCCTCTTCCACCGCGCCGATCGAGGAGCGCACAAGTTCAGTCTGGTCGTACCATTTGTAGATGTGGATGGTTTTCGGCTGTTTGGCCATGAAGGCCTTCAGACGACCCGCGACAGCGCTTTCAAGACTAAGGGAATCGGCGCTGTCCTGCTGGTAGACGTCGAAGGTGACCGCCGGCTGGCCATTGTCGTTGACGAGCATCCATTGCGGGACGGAGCCCATCGTCACCGCGGCAAGATCGCCCAGACGGATAATGCCACCGCCCCGGGTTCGAAGTGCAATGTTGCGCACCGAATGAAGTGAGGTCAGCGCGTTATTATTGATCACGAGGAAGAGCAGATCATTGTCTTCAAGCCGCCCTACGGCACGGATGGTATTGCTCGCGGCAATGGCCCGGCTTACATCCGCAAGCGTAAGGCCATAGGCCGACAGCTGTTCGGGTGTCACCCGCACCTCTACCTCGGGCGTCTGTCCTCCCATCACCCCCACGCGGCGGATGCCGGGTATGCCCATCAGCAAAGGCGTGATGTCATAGCGGGCGAGCTCGCGCAGCTGTGCCGGGGACTGCACCTTGGAGATCAGCGCATAGGAGACGAACGGCATGATGACGTTCGGGCTCATCTGGATCACGTCGTAGCGTGTCCCCTTGGGGAGATCGGGCAGCTTCTGGGCAAAGGCGGCGTCGACCCGCAGCAGGGCCTGGTTCATGTCGAACCCCCAGGGGAAGTCGACAAAGATTTCGGCAGAACCCCGCGAAGTGGTGGAGACCACATTGAGCGCACCAGGTACCGAGCGGGCAACCTGCTCGAGCGGCTGGGTGACGTCAATCAGCATCTGCTTGGCGGGCATGCTGCCGGCATTGATCTCCACGCGGATGCGCGGAAAGCTGGTCACCGGAAACAGCCCGACCGGCATGGCAATTCCAGCAAAGAGGCCGGCCGCGGCAAGCGCCAGTGCGACGCACAGGATGGCCAGCTTGTGACGCTTGAGCATCTCGACAAACATCAGCGTGCACCTGCCCGTGCTGCGGGGTTGGCAAGACGCACGCGCATGCCAGGCTTGAGCTGATAATTACCGGCAAGAACAAGCGGCGCCGACAAGTCGAGCGGACCTGCAATCACGTCCCTGCCATTGTCAGAGTTCAGCACCACCACCGGGATGAGCTTTGCCCGGCCGAAGGGCGCCTGCACCACATAAGGCCGCCCCTTGGTATCAAGCAGGAGCGCGGCATGCGGCACAATAATGCCTGTGACGGTGCGGGCAATGATGGCGGCGCGCACCGTCTCGCCGGGAAAGAGCTGATTGGGCGGCAGGCTGATTTCGATCGGCACAAGACCCGTGGTGGGATCAACCACGGCCCCCCGCATCACCACCCGACCACGCAGGGGTGCAGCGCCGCCTCCGCTTACCGGGTTCAATGTGGCGGGAGCTCCGAGCTTTAGCTGGGCCGCATCCGCAGGAGTGACACCAACCCGCAGCACCAAGGATGACGGTGGGGCGATGGTCAGAAGTGGCGCACCTTCCTGTACCAGGGAGCCAACCCGTGTCGAAAGTGCCGTCACCGTTGCCGAGAAAGGTGCCCTGAGGATACGAGAAGCCCCAGCGCCGACAGCGTTAAGCGCATCGAGATTGGCACGGGCATCGGCGACTGCCTTTTGTGCATTGGCAAGGTCCTGGCGTGTCGCCAGATATTGGCCGACAAGGGCCTTGATGCGGATTTCGCCGGCCAGGGCAGCACGCAGCGCGGACTGGGCCTGCGCATAGTTCGCCCGTGTACCCGGGCTGGGCGCAAGCTCGATGAGTGGCGCACCCCTGACAACGCTTTGTCCAAGGCGCACCTCGATAGCCCGCACATTCGCGGCGACGGGCGCCATGATGGCCTGCTCGACCGTAGGGTCAGCGGTAACGACACCATAGGCATAGATCTGATGCGGCAGCGCGCCTTTGCGCAACCTTGTCTCCACCACCCGCGCGCTGACCCCTGCTGCCTGCGCCACGCCCACCGCCGCAAGGCTGAACGCGATAAGCACGGACACAGACCGCACGAGCGGGAAAAAAGGCGTTTTCATGATTTTCGTTCCGCACCCGCGTGCAGGGGAGAGAAACCAAGCACCGTCCGCAGTGCAATGGTGTCCTGCCACAGGCTTTGTTTGAGATCTGCAAGTTCGCCTTCGCGCGCAGCAAGACTCGTCTCCAGAAGAACATAACTCGCCGGCGACAGATTACCCTCTGCATAGGCCGCCCGCGCCCGCTCTGCCATCTGCTGCAGTGAGGGCAAAGCCTGTTCGAGCTCTGTGACCTGGCGATGGAGGAGTACAAGCTCATGCCACGTGCGCCACGCATCGGCGGCCGTCAAATCAAGCCGCGCCTGGTATTCGGCGTGAAGCTCGGCGCGACTCGCTCGCGCAGCCCTGATGCGCGCTTGAGTGCTGCCGAAAATGGGAATGTTGACTGTCACTGTAAGACCGTTGGTCTGCACATTGGTATTGTCGGAGGCACGCTGAAAACCAACATTCATCGCTGGAAACTGCTCCAGCAGGGCAGCAATCACCGCCTCGTTCTGGGCGTGATAGCCGGCGCGCAGAGCCAGCAGATCAGGCCGGCGCATATCGACCGAAGCGAGAGCACGGATCACCGCCGCCCGGCTGATCGCTGGGGGATCCCCAACGCGCCTGAGTAAAAGG
>JAKBAU010000114.1 GCA_021808875.1 Pseudomonadota bacterium
AAGGCGATCATCGACGCGATCGAGACGCTGCTGCGCGAGAGTGGCCCCAAGACCCGGGATATGGGCGGACAGGCCGGGACCGCCGACGTGGGCACTGCGATCGCCCAGCTTGTGGCGGCGGGTTAGCCGTTGTTCCCGGCACCAGTATTCCTGGCGCCGGGATCGTCCGCCCGGCTGAGCCTTCTCGGCCGCAGGCTAATCGCCCAAACCGAAACTCAAGCGAAATTGTTGGGTCTACGGAGCATCCCGAGCCGCCAACCCGCCGGCGAGCAGCGGATCGCCGCCGTCGGCGCTTCGAAAGAATAACACATTTCATTACAAGGAATTAGCATACTGAATAGCGGGCCGCCACCGATAGTGATGAGCACTACCGTTTACGCCAAAGCACTATGACGCTGTGGAGGGCTCACTTCTGGCACGCCTTCACAAGCTCCTTAACGGCGTTGATCGCTGCCAACACATCAGCCTTTACAATCGGCTGTGTGGGGTTGTGCGAAAGCGGGTTGAGGATGAGCTTCTTGTATTTCTTCAATCCGTCGAAAGCAGCCTTACGGTCGACGTTGCCATTTGCGTGGGATTCGCCCTTGTTAAGCAAATCCTCGATTTTGATCTTCTGCGGGTCATCCGTGTAACCGAACTGGATGTTGTGTCTGCGGCAGTAGCGGCGCAGCGTCAGCTCACATGCCGTGCGGGCATAGTTCGCTGCGGCGGCCGAATGATTGTCATCGAGGAACCGACCTGCCTGTTTCAGCGTCTCGGCGACCAGATCGTCCTGACTTTCCCAGATCACTGGGCGCAGCAGGCCGTCGGCGTCGAGCTTCTCGTATATCTCGATCGCCTTCCAGGGCTCGCCCAATAGTTGCTCGCGCGCGAGTTCGAACCAGAAGCGGTCGTGGGTAAGCAGAATGATCTGCCAACCCTTGAACAATTCGCCGATCACGTCCAGGACTGGCCGGCGGTGCGAATAGTCAAGGCTGATCAGCAGGTCGTCTAGCACCAGCAGCTTCAGCGCCTTGTCATTTTCCGGGATGCACGCGAGGCGACCGGCAAGAAAGGTCGCGATCGCCAGCGCAGAGAGACGTGCCTCATTCAAGAAATTGGGGGGCGCCGGCAGCGCATGATCCCGGAATTTGACGCTTGCGGTCAGCATCGCGTTGTCGAGTTCGCGCTCTTTCTCGTTATAGGTCACGCCGTAGAAGGTGAAGCCCACCAGTTCGAGTGCATCCGGCTGAAAAACGTCGAGCAGCTTGCGGAGGACAGATTTAGCCTGTGCCTCCAGCGCCGCGAGCGCCTGGTTCATCCCTTCGTTGAACTGGTCGCAGGCGTTCTTGACCCTTTCCTTGAAATCCAGCGGACGACGTGTTCCCTTGCTGTAGAGTACACGGCGCTCAAGGGCTGCGTTCACTTCCGCCCAAAGTTCGCCGACGGTGCGCTTGAGTCCTCCTGCCACTGTCGCCTCGTAATCGGCGAGGAGCTTTTCCACCGCCACGGGGAACAGGTTCGGGGCGTCGTTCGCCGTCCGGCCCGTGTTCATTTCGATCAGCCGCGTGTGGCTCAGAAAGGCTGACTTTCGCGCCGTATCGAGCACGGTGACGGTCGGATGACCCGCCGCCGACCAGTGCAGCTCGGTCTTGTCGGTCAGCGTGGCCTTGACGCTTGGGGCAGTCGGATTGCTGAAGACATTCCCCATCGGCGAAATATCCTGCGTCTCCACCGAGAAGAGACCACGCAGCGCCCGGTAGATGGAGGATTTTCCCGATCCGTTTTCTCCCCAGGCCAACAGGTTCTTGCCGTCGAGCAAGACCGAGGCCGGCGCGAGCGCCGGGAAGGCTCGGAAGTCCGAAATATAAATGGACGCGATCTTCGCCGCGTCTTCTTCCCCCGGCTCCGCCATGTCACGTCCGCCCCTCGATGATTCTCACCGCGTCGATGGATTGCAGGTCGAAGAGGGCGGCGTAGAGAGGGTGTGCTGGGTCGGCGAGGTAGCGGGACCAATCGTCGGCGGCGCGGGCGAGCGTAGGGCCTTCGAGCGCCGCAAGGTTCATCAGCCCCGCATCGCGCGCGGCGGCGAAGGGGCGCAGATTGCGCGCGTGCAACTCGTCTGCGAAAAAAAACTCGTAGACGAGAGCGTTGATCAGGGCTTCAAGCCGTGCCCCAACTGCGGGAAGCTCCGCCTCGTGGCAACGTGTTACGGCCTGCGCCAGTAGCGCCAGCGCGGACCTCTGCTGAGCCGTCGTCACTGGCACTGGCACATTCAGCATCCGGTCTTTGCGGAATTGCGGGCGCCCGCCGTTGAATGGATCGCCGTGGCTGGGGAAGCGCATCCGGTAGTAAAAGTCGAGCGGCTTGGAGAGCAGAATCGCGAGAAGCGACCACGGGTCTTCCGGCAGGAGAATGAAGGCGGTCTTGTTAAAGCAGAAACCATCTTCATCGACGAAGGCGTGCAACTCTGCCGAGGTTTCGTTGTAGGCGATCTTGGTCTGCTTGAATGCGTCCCAATAGGCACAGGCGCGAAGCTCCCACCAATACTCCCCCTTATCGGCACGCTTCTTTAGCTCCGTGCGCCAATGGGAAAGATGCCTGAACAAAGCTGGGTGCGCGCGCGCAAAGATGCGTTCGGCGTCCGCTTCGCCGCGCCCCGACCACGGCCAGCCACCTTTGATGTTGGAGCCCGAGGCTATGGCAATGACATATTGGTCCGAATAGCCGTGTTCCCAGCGGCCGATCTCGCCACCGTCTATCCACGGTCGGATGAGCGCTTGGTCGGCGCCATCCGCCAGCAGCCGTTGCCGGTCCGCATCATCGATAAGGAACGCGCCGTTAAAGCCCGTTTTGATGCCGTAGTAGAATCGGTCGGCGACGATATTGCTGACCTTGGTCGGAACGCGGTCCATGCGATCCGCAAGCGATCGCAGTTCCGGCGGAGCGAAGCTCCAGCCCGAAGGGTCGAGCTCGCTCGGCCTGATCGAAGGCGCGCTCTCGCGAACGATTTCGCCCAGCCGGGAAATATCATCGATAGTCTTGATCGTGAGCGCACGAAACGGCTTGTCCGCGCCTGCACCGTCGATACCAATATAGACCGTGCTGTCTACGGCGGCTTTGAAGACAGGCAGTTCGCCGAAATCGACGATCACCAGCGGCTGAAATTGCTTACTAAGCAATTCCCGGGTGCCCGCACCATAGCCCGCGCGCATGTAGTTGTTCGAGGTTATGAAGGAGAGAACGCCGCCTTTTACGAGCAGGCTCTCGGTAATCTTGAAGAAATAGGTCAGGATGTCCGAAGAGCCGGCGAAGAATCCCGGATAGTCGCGCTTGAGCGCGGCCTTGATGTCGGGATCGATCTTGCCAGAACGGATATAGGGCGGGTTCGCCAGCGCGATGTCAAACCAACCGCTGGTAGCGGAGGGATCAAAGCCGAACATCCATTCCGCATCGAAGAAAGGGGCGAACGCATTGGGATCGAACGGGTCCCACGCTGCAAGCTTCCTGGCGTCGTCACCGGCGAAGGCATGGTCGCGCATCACCTCGTCGGCGATTTCCGCGCGCAGCAGCTTGATCCTGCGCTGCTCCCGCCGTTTTGCGGTGCTATTGGCGGCGGCAAAGAAGGCGCGATTTGCTTCGCGCAGCGCCCGCTGCTTCCCGAGCAAGTCCTGGCTGACCAGCCCCGCCTGGCCACGACGGTGCAGCGGCGTCAGCGTATTGGCGGCGACAAATTTTGCTTCGAGGTTCGGCAGCGGTGTGATGCCGCGATTGGGACGGCCGGGATTTTCTCTCTGCTCGACCGCCAGGCTAATGAAGCAACGGAGCTTGGCGATTTGCACCGCGATCGGCTGAATATCTACGCCGTGCAGACAACGGTCGATCAGGAACAGTTTGCGCGTGTAGTCGGGATAGTGGCCACTTTCGAACTTGGTGTCGAATTCGCCAAGCGCTTCCTCGGCCTTCTCGATCTCGGCGGCGCGCTCACCGGCGGCGGGAATGGCCTCGGCCTCGGAGAGCCGGCGTTCGTAATAGAGACGGTTGCGCGCCTTCCACTTCTCCCCGCCGGGATCCAGCACATCGAGCATGTGAACCAGCTTTTGCAGCAGGCCGAGCGGGAAGGCGCCCGATCCGACGGCAGGGTCGATGGCTTTGCAACTTTCAATCGCGGCGATCAGCGCGTCCACCTGGGCCGGGCTGAAATTGTGCGACCGGCTGGCGAAGTTGAGCAGGGCGCGCAGCCGGGTTTCGTCTCCGCCATCGGACTCCAATCCCAATTCGCTCGGCAGTTTCGGCAGCAGCCAGGCAACCAGCGCCTCATCGACCATGAAATCGACCACCTCGCGCGGGGTGTAGAAACTGCCGGACTTGTTGCGGGCGGTGGTCTTGGTGTCCTCGTTGTAGGAGGCGAGCAGGTTCTCGAACACCTTGCCCAGCAACTCGGGATCGAGGGCCGCCTCTTCCTCCAGAGGGGTGTTTTCCTCGACGGTGAATTTGTAACGCTCGAACAGGTCGATCAGGCCGGGTACGTCGCGCGGCGCCTTGGCTTTCTCGAACCAGCCAGACAGATCGACGCCCTTCGCGCCGCCGAAGAACAGGGCGTTAGGCAAACGCGGCTGCTTGTCCGGCTGATCGGAAAAACCGTCGATACGCAGGATCAGCCGGTGTCGCTCCCGCTCGGCATCGCCGACGCGCGGATCGTCGCTGGCGACCTCGGTATCCAGGCATTCGAAGAGCCCGCCGTTGAGAAACGGCACGCTGGCAAAGGCGTCCAATGCTTTGTGCGGCTCGGCGAACAGGGCGGCGTGGCGATAGACGTGGTGGCCGAGGTAATCGTTCGATTGCCCAGCATCGTCCTGCCGCCAGCGCCGCTCCGGCATTTCGGTGTTGAGGGTCGCGAAGAACAGGTTCTGGAGGATGGCGAGGTAGTAGCCTTGGCCGCTGGGCGTCGCCGCCGGCGACTCCTCCAGCAGCTTCGCAAGCGAGGGGCCATCGAACAGCGCTTCGGGGACGAGGCCCTTCTCCTTGATGAACCAGACGAACATCAGCCGGGTGAGCAGGCGGATCAGTGCGATTTCCTTCGCCCCCGCGCCATTGCCTTGTCCCTTGGAGAAGGCGAGGGGCGCGCTAGTAGTGGCCCAGGCGAACCAGTCGGCCAATTCCTCATAGAACCGCTTATTGAGTTCGGTGGCCGACAGCGTCTCCAGCCACAGATCGTAGAGCGCGCGGAAATCCGACGGCGCCTTGCGCCGGGCGAGCGCGGCGAGCGACAGGTCGGCCAGGATTTCTACATGGGCGCGGTGGGGCTTGGCGAGGTTAATGTCTTTGATCAGGCTGATCCGCCCGCCGACCACGTCGCGCGCGGCGTCGCGCCGGTTGGCGCGACGGTCGATCACCGTCAGCGTCGCTTGCCCGCCATGGCGGAACAACACGATCGCGGGCATGGCGAACCCGCGATTGAGGGCACGCACAATCGCCACGAGTTGCCGGCGCGACCAACCGCCGTCGTCGAGGTCGATCGCGAGGAAAACAAAAGAATCGATCGCGCCGCGCTGAAAAGCCTCGCCGGTCGCCGGATCGCCGCCGCGCGACAGGGCGGGCAGTTCGTCGCCGGTGAGCTGGAAAAGGAAATGTACCGCACGCCAGCGGCCCGTCTCGAAACGCGCCGCATCCATGCCCAGTGCAGCAAGAAACTGGGCGGGCGCAGCGGGAGTGTCCAGCGTCTTCGGGCTACGATAGCCCATGACATCGAGCAGCCTCCGACCCGCGCCCGCGAGGTCCGCGCCGGCAAGCCCCGAAACCGCGTCGCGGATCGCAGCGAGACGTTCTGTGGCGTGGCTCATACCGCCCCCGCCGCCGGCCTGATGATGAGCCAGGTGATGAGGTCATAGTCCAGGCTGGAGCGCGCCTGCGCTCCCCCGTCGGGAACCCGGGCGCTGCGCGAGCCTGTCAGCGACGCCAAAGTACGCGTCGCGGCCATCTCGCCAATCGAGGTGACTGCGGCGCGGATCAAACCGTCATACCGCCCCATCATCTCGCCGTGGACCGTCTCGTCGTCGAAGGCATTGCACAGCGCTTCGAAGGGCTCGACATGCCCCAGGCAGAGTGCGCGATACGCTTCGAGGATCGGCTTTGGTTGACCGAAACCGAGGCGCACCGAACCGTCATCCTTCACATAGACGAGATAGTGGGGATCCAGCGGATTGATCTTCGCCTGCTCCGGGTTCGGCTCGGGCGGACGGCGGCGAAGGCAGAAGATCACGCCTGAATCAAGGGTGGCGCCCGCGACGCCATTCGGGACAATCGCGTGCAGCCCCAGCGGCGCGGCGCGCAGGGCCTGCTCGTTCGTGCGCGCGAAGCCGAGCAGGTCCGCTCGGAAGTCGTCGAGCGCGAAATCGGCCAGCGTCACACCTCCACCAGCTTCTTCGAGGTCGAACACTTCATCCTTTAGACGGAGCAGTTGCTCGTCGCGCCAGCGCGCATCGCCATCGGCCTCGGCGCGCGCATTGAGCAGATCGTCGTCGCCTGTGGCCGAAAGATCGACCAGTGCCATGCGTGCCTCCACCCGATCTTTGAGGCGCAGATATTTGTTGAGGTCCTCGGTCGGCCAGAAATTGACCATGCGGATCTTGGTGTTGCGGCTGCCAATCCGATCGATCCGCCCGAAGCGCTGGATAAGGCGCACCGGGTTCCAGTGAATGTCCACATTCACCAGCAGGTCGGCATCTTGGAGATTCTGGCCTTCCGAGATGCAGTCGGTGGCGATCAGCAGGTCGATTTCGCCGCCAGTCTCGGCGCCGCGCATCAAGGCCCGGCGTTTGGCGCGAGGCGCGAAATTGACCAGCACGTCCTGAAAGCGCGCCGGGCCCAAAGTCGCCTTGCAGCCGTCGCCCGTCACCAGTGCCGCTTGCAGCCCGCATTCGCGCGCAAGGGGACGCAACTCTTCATAGAGATAGCGGGCCGTGTCGGTGAAGGCTGTGAACAGGATGATCTTGCGGTTGGCCTCGCCATCTCGGTTGGTCGTGGGCTTATCCGCCTTGGCGCGGATGATCTCCTTAAGCCGCGCCAGCTTGGCGTCCCGATCGGGCGTAACATTGCGCGCTTCGGAGGCCAGCGCGGCGATCCGGTCGCGATCGCGCGTCAACGCCGCCTTCCACGCCGCCCTATCGATGTGAGCGAGGTTGTATTTCAGCGCGCCGCCGACCTCGAAGGCTTCTTCTAATTCGTCATCCAACTCGATCTCATCCGGCGCGGGCGTGCCGATGGCCGCCGTCGCGTCGAAACTGTCGAGATCGCCAAGCCGCTGGTCGATGCGGGCGATCATACGATCCATCGTCAGGCGGAAAGAGCTGACGGAGCTTTCCAGCCGCTTGAGGAAGCCGATCTTCATCATCGCGATGAGGTATTTTTCGCGATTTGCCTGGTCGAAATTCCCACCCTTGTCATAGTGGGTGCGATACTCGGGCAGCACGAAGGTCAACGGGCCGTAGAGTGCTAGCTCTAGCTTGCCGATTGCGGCATCTACGTCCTCGAAACCCGGAAAGCCGCCTTGGCTGTCGATGTTGGCGAATATGGACTCGGGTGCGGCACGCTTCGGAAACCCGCCGATCATTTCCATCGAAGCGGCGTAATGGCGTTCGACGTGTTTGCGCGAACGCGCGATGGTGACGCCGTCGAGCAGACCGAAGAGCGCAGGCGGCAACTTGTTCAGCAACTCGCCGGCATCACGACCGCCGCTTTTCGCCCAGTCGGCAAAGCGTCGTCGTGCCCCGCCTATCAGTGTGCCCAGGTTGGGTACGCCCAGGTCAATGAATCCATCTCCCCTGTCGGCAGAAATCAGGTCGAGCTGCGCTTTGAGGTCGCTCAGATCGTTGTTCACAGGCGTAGCCGAAAGCAGCAGAACCTTGGTCGGCAGGCCGGCCTTGATGACCTCGTCCATTAGCCGCTCGTAGCGGCTGCGGCGCCCGCCAGCGGTCTTGTTACGCGATGCGCTTCGGAAATTATGGGACTCGTCGATAACGACGAGATCATAGTTGCCCCATTCTATCCGCGAGAGGTCAATGTCACCGACCTTGCCCTTCTCTCGCGAAAGATCGGTATGAGACAGGACGGTGTAGTCGAACCTGTCTTCGCGCAGCGGGTTCATCTCGCTGTTGTTGGTGGCGAGGTAATCTGTCCAGTTCTCGCGCAGCTTCTTTGGGCACAGCACGAGCACGTTCTTGTTGCGCTTCTCGAACCACTTAATGACCGCCAGAGCGGTGAAGGTTTTGCCCAAACCGACGCTGTCAGCGAGGATGCAGCCGCCATGTTTTCCGATCTTGCCAAGCACAGCGCGGAGGCCGTCACGCTGGAAATCGAACAACGCGCGCCAGATCGCAGTCTGCTCGAACGCCGTCTGTTGGATCAGCGCATCCTCCGCCGCCTGGTCGGTCAGGAAGTCGTCGAACAGGTGAAGCAGCGTCTTGAAATAGACGAACTCGGGAGCAGCGTGGGCATAGCTGGCTTGTAGCGCGCGCAGCACTTCGTCGCGCACGTCTTCGGTCAGGCCGGTGTCGCTCCATAGCTCGTCGAACCAGGCCAGAAGGTCCTCCCGGTCGCGATCACTATCGACAATCAGATTGAGTTCGATGTTCGGCGAATCACCCAGTCCGAGCCCGTTGATCGTGAAGTTCGAACTGCCGAGCACGGCGTGTGGACGGCGTCCATCGTCGATATGAATCAGCTTTCCGTGCAGCAGGCCAGAGCGCTTGACCGACCGTATTTCGACGCGATCCTTGATCCACTGGGCGCAGCGCAACGCTGCCGCGCGCTGCCGGATTTGCTCAGTGAGGCGCAGTCCAGACTCATCGAACGAGAAGGCTGGCGGCACGAGGCCAACGTTGTCCGTATCCTTCAGGAACCGCGGCTCGCCGAAGAGGAAGCGCATGTGGCCGACGCCGTCCAACGTCGTGCGGAGACGATCGTAAGCGAAGGTCGTGAAATAAGCCGAGACAACCGACAGCCGGCTGTCTGGAACCGCGCGCTCAGTGATGAACTCGTGGACCGCCCCGCGCCTACGATTATCCCTGATGCCCGATCGCCCCGTTCTCACGCCAACCTCTCATTCAACGTCGCCCTTCGAGGGCCCCATGATCCCTGCTTCGCCCTTATCCGCACGTCCAGATTGCAACGAAAGACGTTCGTATTCTTCCACCGAAACCACCACCACAACGCCGCGCCGATGCTTTTCGATCAGTACCGGCTCTGCACGCGCAGTATCGATCATCAGGCCGAAGCCATTCTTCGCTTCACGCGCCGACATGATTTTCATCGCAGGATCTCGGGGTAATCCATCGCGCCATTTAGGACGAAATAGCTCTTTCCCGCAATGGCGACGCCGACTTTCTGATACGGGCAAATGGGCGGCGTGTTCAGATGTCGAGATTAAGCCCGAAGGCGAGGGGTGATGGGGTGATGGGGTGATGGGGTGATGGGGTGATGGGGTGATGGGGTGATGGGGTGATGGGGTGATGGGGTGGCGGATAGTCCTATTTTCGTAATGTCTTCAATGGTATTTTAGATTCTGATGAAGACGATGTGGGGCGATCTCGGCACCAAGCCCGACTGGATCACGGTCGATCACCACAACACCGACCACCCGTGTGTCCGCATCTTGCAGCCCGGCGTCACCGAGGAGGGGAAGATTCTCAACACCGCCGATGACTACATCGCCCACGGCATCTCCGAGCGGACGAGCAAGAGTGTAACGCTGGACCCGGGCCGGCAGACCGAGCAGGAGGTCAGCCGTCCGATAACGTCGCGCCTATCCAGTGCGGTCGCGATTTGGCTATCGCTCCACGCCTCGCCGGCCTCGCCCGCGTCGGCCTTCAACAGGATGCGGGCCTTCATCAGCCTTTGCGTGGGGTGTGTGCCGCTGTGAATCACGCATCCAACCGCACCCGCTCTTCCGCACTGACCTTCACGACATACTTCTTTACGGCGATCTCTCTGGCGGCCACGAATCGGCTCCGTCGTTACGTTACGGTGCCATCGGTTCGGACATTCTACTCACTGTCAATGACGGGAGGCACTACGTCCCCCCGTCCGGCCGGCCGAACGCATCGACCATGGCCCGGATCTGCTCCGGGTCGCTTTGTTCCATCACCCGGCGGGCGAACCGGATACAGGCCCCGATCTCCACCGACCGGA
>JAKBAU010000115.1 GCA_021808875.1 Pseudomonadota bacterium
TGCCTTGGGGTGCCGGTCATCCAGCCCGTTGCGAAAGCCAAAGGTGATACCCACGACGCGCCCGGTGGCCATTGCCACCACAGGACCGCCGGAAAATCCCCGCCCACCCTCGGCGGCATAGGCAAAGGCCTGCTGCACCGGACAGCTCGGGCAACGCGGCAACACTGGGGCCCTTGTATAGCGCACCGCCCCTTTGGCCTCGCGCAGGTCGGCACGGGAAAGGCCCTGGCCATAGGCGATCACCGCCTCGCCAAGATGCGGCTCCGCGAGGGGTGGCACCTTTTGGCGCGAGGTACGGAAGAACATCAAATCAAAGCGCCTTGACCGACCGATCACACGGCTTGCCGCGATCAGATTGGCATTGTGGCCAGCCGTCGCGGCAATGCCGGGCGCAATCACAGTTGCCGCCCCCTCGCCGTGCCACAGGAGGTCGATCCTTTGCTGCAGCGGAATATAAGCGGCGGCAATGGCAGGTGTGCGGAAATGGCGCGCAGGCCTTCCCGACGGCACTGCCGTACAGCCACTCATGAGCATCAGGATGATGGCCGCGCCGGCGCAACCGAGCGGGCGCGGGGAAAAGACGGTGCGCACAGTTCTAGAACGGAATTTCGTCGTCCATGTCGTCGCGCTCAAAGCTTGCCGGCACCTCGCCCGCGCTGCGTGCGGGTCCGGCGATGGCCCCGCCACCGGAATCGCCACGGCCATCAAGCATGACAAGCTCGCCGCGGAAGCGCTGCAGCACGACTTCTGTGGTGTATCTTTCCGCTCCGTCCTTGTCCGTGTATTTGCGGGTCTGCAGCTGGCCTTCCAGGTAAACCTTGGCCCCCTTGCGCAGATACTGTTCCGCAACCTTGGCCAGATTCTCGTTGAAGATGACGACACGGTGCCATTCCGTGCGCTCGCGCCGCTCGCCACTGGCCTTGTCGCGCCAGCTTTCCGAGGTCGCAAGCGACAGGTTGACGACCGGCTCGCCGCTTGACAGGCGCCGGACCTCCGGATCCTTGCCCAGATTACCCACGAGGATCACCTTGTTGACGCTGCCCGCCATTGTCGTCTCCATTCATTACAGTGAAGACTCGAACCTAGCCTTGCCCAAGCCATTGCGCCACCGTCGACTGGCCCGCAATTTGTGGACCATAGCAAAGCCTGCTGCCGGTTCCGATCGCCATGAGCTGTACGATGCTGGCTCTTGGAGGGTTTAGGCGCGCGGAAAGCCTGCCGATCACGGTACGGACAACCATCCCGGCCCTGGCACAGTTTTTGAGAACAGCCCGTTGATAACTCCCCCGCGGAGGCGCCCTGAGTGAGCTCGCCCCAATCGAGACGTTCTGTGCCGTCTGCGTGGTCTGCATCGGCGTGATGCATGCCGCACAGTGTCCCCGCTACACGGTAAAGCACGGCTGAACGGGCTCCGCCCGCAGGAGCACGCAGACGCTGGCGGGACGGGTCTGCGCCGCTGCGGTTGGGCCGTCATGGCTCGACCTCCCGGATGGGGCGAACGCCAAATTCCTTGGCTGCACGTGCCGCATCCCCGCGAGCAGGTTCTTCTGATCCAGGGCGCACCGTGAACGTAAAACACGCTATAGATGTGCCTGTCCGGTCTTCTGCCTGCCCTCATCGTGGGGTGCGGGGCAGTACCCAGGCCCCCCTTAGTCGGCCCCCTCTTCGGACCCCAAGATGAATTCGCGAAGATCCTCAGCCTGCCCACCTCTGAGAAGGCGTCAGGGTACCCTCTTTCCCAAACCGCAGAGCAGGGGCTCTGGCACAATTGCCCACCCCAGGCCGTTGCGGCATAATGTTCTTGATTTGTTCAATCTGGGTCAGCGCTTGTTCTGCCTGCTGGCTCCCGCCATATAACTGACGTTCCCCGAAAGACCGGACATGCTGAAGACCATCTCCATCCGCGGCGCCCGCGAGCACAATCTCAAGAACATCGATGTCGAGATCCCACGTGACAGCCTGACCGTGATCACCGGGCTTTCTGGCTCGGGCAAATCCTCGCTTGCCTTCGATACGATCTACGCGGAAGGCCAGCGGCGCTATGTCGAATCGCTGTCCGCCTATGCGCGCCAATTTCTCGAGCTGATGCAAAAGCCCGACGTCGACCATATTGAGGGACTTTCCCCGGCCATCGCCATCGAGCAGAAGACCACCTCCAAGAACCCCCGTTCGACGGTCGGCACGGTTACCGAGATCTACGACTACCTGCGTCTTTTGTTTGCCCGCGTGGGAGTACCCTATTCACCGGCCACCGGCCTTCCGATCGAAAGCCAGACCGTAAGCCAGATGGCAGACCGCGTCCTCGCGCTTCCCGAAGGCACAAGGCTTTATCTGCTTGCACCGATCGTGCGTGGCCGCAAAGGCGAATACCGCAAGGAATTTGGCGAGCTGCTGAAAAAGGGCTTTCAACGGGTCAAGGTTGACGGCCGTTTCTACGAAATCGCTGAAGTGCCCGCACTCGACAAAAAGCTCAAGCACGACATCGAGGTGGTGGTTGACCGGATCGTGGTCAAGGCCGATCTCGGCAATCGCCTGCCCGATTCCATCGAAACCGCGCTGGGGCTAACAGATGGTCTTGTGATCGCCGAATTTGCCGACAGGAAGACGGCGCAGGGCGAAGCCGAGCGGCTCATGATGTCTGCCAAATTTGCCTGTCCGGTGTCAGGGTTCACCATCCCGGAAATCGAGCCCAGACTGTTTTCCTTCAACAACCCCCATGGAGCCTGCCCCACCTGCGACGGTCTCGGCACCCAGCTCTATTTCGATCCGGAACTCGTGGTTCCTGATCAGAGCCTGTCGTTGCGCAAAGGCGCCATCGCACCGTGGTCAAAATCGAGTTCGCCCTACTATCTGCAGACCCTTGAAGCACTGGCACGGCACTACAAATTTTCGCTCACCGCAGCCTTCGAGGATCTGCCGAAGAAGATACGCGATGTCATCCTCTTCGGTTCGGGCGAGGACGAGATCAAGTTCACCTATGACGATGGCCTGCGCCGCTACGACACCAAGAAGCGCTTCGAGGGGGTCATCCCCAACATGCAACGCCGCTTCAAGGAGACGGATTCGGCGTGGATTCGCGAAGAGCTGGAAAAGTACCAGGATGCAAGTCCGTGCGAGGCCTGCGGCGGCTATCGCCTCAAACCTGAGGCTTTGGCGGTCAAGATCGGCGGCCTTCATGTCGGCCAGGTGTGCGAACAGTCCATCCGCAAGGCTGATGGCTGGTTTGCCGGCATCGACAAGCACCTCAATACCCAGCAGAAGGAAATCGCGGCGCGCATTCTCAAAGAGATTCGCGAACGTCTGCGCTTTCTCAACAATGTGGGGCTTGAATATCTAACCCTCGCGCGCGCCTCCGGAACGCTCTCTGGTGGCGAGAGCCAGCGCATCCGTCTTGCTTCCCAGATCGGCTCCGGGTTGACCGGCGTGCTTTATGTCCTCGACGAACCTTCGATCGGCCTGCATCAACGCGACAACGAAAAGTTGCTCGAATCCCTCAAGGGCCTGCGCGATCTCGGCAATTCAGTGGTGGTGGTTGAACATGACGAAGAAGCCATCCGCACCGCCGATCATGTCGTCGACATGGGACCAGGCGCTGGCATCCATGGCGGTCACATCATCGCCGAAGGAACTCCGGCCGAGATCATCGCCAATCCCAAGTCGCTGACCGGCCAATATCTGGCCGGGATCGAGCAAATACCCTTGCCGTCAAAGCGGCGTCCCGCCACCCATAATCGCTGGCTCAAGGTCAGCGGCGCGCGGGGCAATAATTTGCGCAACATCACTGCCCAGATACCCCTGGGCACATTTACCTGCATCACTGGCGTGTCGGGCGGCGGAAAGTCGACCCTTACCATTGAGACGCTGTACAAGGCTGCAGCCCGCAAACTCAATGGCAGTCGCGAAACTCCTGCACCCTATGATCGCATTGAGGGCCTCGAGTACCTCGACAAGGTGATCGATATCGATCAGTCCCCAATCGGCCGCACGCCGCGCTCCAATCCGGCGACCTATACCGGCGCCTTCACACCTATCCGTGACTGGTTTGCCGAACTGCCAGAAGCCAAGGCCCGTGGCTATCAGCCCGGACGCTTCTCGTTCAACGTCAAAGGCGGACGCTGCGAAGCCTGCCAGGGCGATGGTGTCATAAAGATTGAAATGCACTTTTTGCCCGACGTTTACGTGCAATGTGATGTCTGCCAGGGCAAGCGCTACAATCGTGAAACTCTCGAGGTGAAGTTCCGCGGCAACTCAATCGCCGACGTGCTCGAAATGACCGTGGAATCAGGCGCAGAACTCTTCCAGGCGGTCCCCTCGATCCGTGAGAAGCTCGATACGCTGAGCCGTGTCGGGCTTGGCTACATCAAGATCGGTCAGCAAGCGACAACGCTATCGGGGGGCGAAGCCCAGCGCGTGAAATTGTCCAAGGAACTGTCACGCCGGGCGACAGGGCGTACGCTCTACATTCTCGACGAGCCCACAACCGGGCTGCATTTCCATGACGTGCGCAAGCTTCTCGAGGTGCTGCACGAACTCGTGGAAAGCGGCAACACGATAGTGGTTATCGAACACAATCTGGAAGTCATCAAAACCTCAGACTGGATCATCGATCTGGGTCCGGAAGGTGGTGATGGCGGCGGACAAGTGGTTGCCGCCGGCACTCCGGAAGAGGTCGCCAGCGACCCGAGCTCCTACACCGGCCAATATCTGCGCCCGCTGCTCAAAACGCGCGGGCCGCTGGCTGCGGCGAAGACCCCTGCCAGATCAGCCAAAACCCCGCCCGGCCGGCGTACGGCGGCACGACGCTGAGCCCACACGGCATGCTGGCGCGGACTAGGTACGTGCCAGCGGCACCACTGCGAGCCTGCGATAGGCAAAGGCGGCCGGCGCAATCTGCAGGCCTATCAAGAACGGTGCCATGACCAGATAGATACCGGTCAGTAGCGGCAGGTTCGCACGCAAGGCAAAGAGCTGCTGGCGTCCAACCGCCAATTTATTGCCAACATGGGCGGCACTCAGAAAATAACTTGGCCCGAGCACCGCGGCTTCGGCAAAGCCGGCAACGAGCGCCGCTGGCCCCAGCACTGCAATGCCAATCACAATTATGCGTCCGACATTGCCCTCGCACAGTTCCCAGGAGCGGACCAAACCGAGGCGGCTTTCCACCACAACCACAGGGATGAGCAGAAAGCTGAGGCGGATCACCGCATAGATGATGGCTATGGCCCCGAGCACTCCGGCAGCACCCAAGACCGCCTTCAGCGGCGTCGCGCCCGGCACCAGACTCCGCAGCAGCTGCAGCCCCTCAATCAAGCCCAGAGCAAAGAGGAGCGTAATGGCGACCAGCGCCAAGAGCGAGGCAAAAACCCGCAGTTCCATGAGCCCGAAGGCAAAATGGACCCGCGCCGGACCCTGGCGCAGCCCCAGCGCCTGACGCATGACCGCTACATATACGATCGACCAGATCAAAAGACTGATCAGGCGCCAGCCCATCATCACAAGACCGGCCTGACCCAGGGCGAAAGGATTGCCAGCACTGAACGCCGCCGGTACGGCGCTATAATAAAGGGCACTGACGAAATAGTCGCCAATCGCCCATAGCACGAGAGGAAGCCAGGAAAGACCAATAATGGCGCCCAGATGGCTGAATGTGAAATTATAGGCAAAGCCGATCGTCTCGAGGACCGGGATCTTCTTCATGGGCGCAGCTCCAATGGGCGGCAGCGCGCCCGTAAAATGCACGACGTGAAACTGTCTAGCCGCAGTCTACCGCCCTGGCTAGGCCTGCGCCAATCAGGCCGCGCCTTGGTCGCAGGGAAGACCCTGCGCCATCGGTCTGCAGAAAATATAATGGCAGCAGACCTAACCACAGCCGTTTTTTTCGAAACATCTCCCGGCCTACCCTCAGCTGACCGGCACCCGCACACTGCCACAGGATCTCATCGCCAGATCGATAGCTTCTCCGCCGTGGTGACAGTCTGTCACCCACTGGCTAAGCTGAGCAAAACAAGCACACGGGGACGATGCCATGAAGGAGTATGCCGAGCACGATGGACTTGGACTTGCCAGCCTTGTGCGCAACAAGGATGTCAGTGCGAGTGAACTCGTTGAAGAAGCGATCCGGCGCGCTGAACGCGCCCAGCCAAAGCTGAATGCCGTGGTGTTTCGCGACTATGATGGGGCTCGTGCGGCCGCCAAGGCGCCCCCGTCAGGCCCGTTCATGGGTGTCCCCTTCTTTCTCAAGGACATCTTCGGCCTCGCCAAGGGCATGCCCACACGGCAGGCCAGCCGCTTCATGCCGCCGGTGCCAAGCGATCACGACAGCGAACTGACACACCGCTTCCGCAAGGCCGGGCTCCTGCCGCTGGGCAAAACCAACGTTCCCGAATTCGGGCTGGTGGCGACCACGGAATCAAAGCTGTACGGCCCCGCGCACAATCCGTGGAAGTTCAGCCACTCCACAGGTGGTTCGTCCGGTGGCTCAGCAGCCCTGGTGGCCGCAGGCGTGGTGCCTCTGGCCCATGCCAATGATGGCGGTGGATCGATCCGCATTCCCGCCTCTGCCTGCGGATTGGTGGGCCTCAAGCCGACGCGCGGACGCACCAGCTTTGCGCCGGATTTTGGCGATCCTCTCGACGGCCTGGCCAGTGACCTGGTGGTCAGCCGCTCGGTGCGCGACACTGCAGCTGTCCTCGATGCGGTCCAGGGCAATGTCCTTGGTGATCCCTACTGGGCGCCGCCACCCTCGCCCTCCTATCTGAACGCCATCGAAAGGCCACCCGTCGCCCTGCGCATCGGTTTTGCCACCACCACCCTCGACGGCCAGTCCCTTCATCCTGACTGTGTCGCAGCGGTCAAAAATGCCGCAAAGCTTCTTGAAGGCCTCGGTCATCACGTCGAAGAAGCCGCGCCCAAACTTGACCAGGCGACCCTCGTGCCAGGCTTCATGGCCTATTGGTGCGCGCATCTTGCGGTCGGCATCGATACGATAGCGCAGATGACCGGACAAACGCCGAGCCGGGAAAATTTTGAAGGCATGACCTGGGGGCTCTACCAGGCAGGCAAAGCGGTCAGCGCGGTGCAATATCTGACGGCCAAGGGTGCGCTGCAGATGGCCTCACGCGAGGCGGCAGGCTTCCATCAAACCTATGACGTCTGGCTGACCCCGGTGCTGGGACGCCCGCCTGTGCCGCTCGGCAGCTTCAATTTTGACGAAACCGATCCGGTCAAGGCATTTGCGCCCATGGTCGACTATGTTCCCTTCACCGCCATGCAGAACGCCACCGGTCAGCCCGCAATCAATGTGCCGCTCTACTGGAACGGCGAGGGACTGCCGATCGGCACGCAGTTCGTCGGCCGCTACGGTGCAGAAGACCTCCTGCTTCAGCTCGCCCGCCAGCTCGAACAGGCACAACCCTGGGCGCAGCGCTACCGCGCCATCGAGCTCTGACATGGGCTTTGCAGAATATCCCACCCTCGATGGGCTCGCACTGGCCGAGCTCATCGCCCGCAAAGAGATCAGCGCAAGCGAGGCCATCGACAACGCCATCGCACGGGCCGAGGCACTAAATCCCAAATTGAATGCCATCGTCTTTAAGGACTTCGAGGCTGCGCGCAAACAGGCCGCAGCGGCGCCCTCGGCGCCGTTTCACGGCGTCCCCACCTTGCTCAAGGACATGAGCGCGGGCGCCAAGGGCATGCCCACGCGTCTGGGCTCGGCGATGACCCCCGCCCGTCCGGCAGATCACGATTCGGTCGTGGTCGCACGCCTGCGTGCGGCCGGCATTGTTCCACTCGGAAAGACCAACGTCCCAGAGTTCGGCATTCTGCCCACGACCGAATCCAAGCTCTATGGTGCGGCCCGCAATCCCTGGAATCTCGCGCATTCAACCGGTGGCTCATCAGGCGGATCGGCCGCGGCCGTCGCCGCCGGCATCGTCCCCTTCGCCCATGCGACAGACGGTGGGGGCTCGATCCGCATTCCCGCGTCGTGCAACGGTCTTGTTGGCCTCAAGGTCAGTCGTGGACGCGTGCCGCAAGGCCCCGACGGCACCGATCGCATGCTTGGACTTTCCGTCGATCACGTGGTGAGCCGGACAGTGCGCGACAGTGCCGCCCTGCTTGATCTTTTTGCCAAGCCGGATTTTGGCGATCCGTATTTTGCCCTTCCCGCACCGCACTCCTATCTGGCGGCGCTGCACGAACCCGCAAGGCGCCTGCGCATCGGCATGACCTGCCGTCTGCCCAATGGCCGCCCCCTGCACAGCGAAGTCGACGCCGCCATCCGCCATGCCGCCAAACTCTGTGAGGCGCTTGGCCATCACGTAGAGGAAGCCTCTCCCGTCCTGGATCACGAGCTCATGGTCAAAGCCTTCATGACACTGTGGGCCGCAGGCACCGCATTTGGGGTTGAGGGGCTGGCGCGTGCCACCGGACAAACCCCGTCCACAGACGTCCTGGAAGGACTGACATTTGCGCTCTATCAGCGCGGCCTTGGCATCAGCGCAGTTGAACAGAGCTGGGCCCAGCAGAGTCTCTACATGAGCGCCCGCAGCACCGCACGCTTTCACGAAACCTATGATTTGTGGCTAAGCCCGGTGCTCTCAGCTCCGCCCATCAAACTTGGTATCATCGATGTGGATGAGCAGGACTTGCAGAAAGCCTTTGCTCCCATCATCGACTATGCGCCCTTCACCGCCGCGGTAAACGGAACCGGCCAGCCAGCCATTTCATTGCCCCTGCACTGGACCAAGGACGGACTTCCGGTCGGCGTGCAATTTGTGGCACGTCATAGCTCGGAAATGCTTTTGCTGCAGTTCGCAGCCGAACTCGAAGAGGCCGCAGCCTGGTCTTCGCGGAAGCCTGTCATCTGAACCACAAGGGATCCTCATCATGGCTTTTGCAGAGTATGCCCGCTACGACGCCACCGGTCTTGCCCATCTCGTGCGCAAAGGTGAGGTCAGTCCGCGTGAACTTGTCGAAGAAGCCATCAGCCGTGTCGAACGTCACAATCCCAAGCTCAATGCCGTGGTCTACAAAGCCTATGACGAGGCTCGCGCCACGGCCAGCGCCGCACTGCCCGATGGTCCCTTCAAGGGTGTTCCGTTCCTCATCAAGGACATCAATGTGCCGGTGAAGAATTGGCCGATGAGCAATGGCTCGGCCTATCTTAAAGGCTATGTCAGCAATGACGATTGTGAGCTCACGCATCGCTATCGCCGCAGCGGCGTGGTCCTCTTGGGCAAGACCAACACACCGGAATTCGGCATCCCGGGCACCACGGAAGGACGCTATCTGGGGATTTGCCGCAATCCCTGGAATCCTGAGCACTCCTCGGGAGGTTCGTCGGGCGGCGCCGCGGCGGCCGTGGCAAGCGCCATGGTCCCAATGGCCCATGGTTCCGACGGCCTCGGTTCCATTCGTATTCCCGCAGCGCAGTGCGGCCTGGTCGGTCTGAAGCCAACCCAGGGGCGCAATCCCGGCGGACCGGATGATGGTGGGCGCGCCCATGGCTTCATCGTCGACCACGTACTGACGCGCTCAATGCGCGACAGTGCAGCCATGCTTGATGCCACAGCGGATCCTGAAGATGACGCCCCCTATGCGCCCTTGCACAAAGGCCGTCCCTTCGTCGAAGAGCTTGAGGTTCCGGTGGGCCGGCTGCGCATTGCCTTTACCATGGAAGTGCCACGCGAAACCCCGCCCCATGCCGATATCGCGCGGGTCTTCGAGAGCACCGTAAAGCTGCTTGGTGAGCTTGGTCACACCATGATCGAGCGCCCACGCCTTGGTGTAGACTGGCGCACGCTCTACCGCGCGCAAGCCTGCGTGTCAGGTGCCATGTTCGCAGCCTCCGTGGCGCAGTGGACGCAAATCCTGGGGCGGGCACCGCGCGATGACGACTTTGAACCCCTGGCGCGCGCGTCCTGGCACAGCAGCCAGAAGCTTTCGAGCGAGCAGATCGGCTGGGGCTTTCAGACCTTGCGGCGGATGACCCGCGAGCTTTTGCGCCAATGGCGGGATTTTGATGTCCTGCTGTCGCCCACGACGCTGACGCCACCTCCCAAAATCGGCCATCTGGATCCCGTTGGCGTCGACCCGCGCGAGTTCCACCGTCGCCAAAGCTATGTGTTCGGCTACACCCCGCCGGCCAACAT
>JAKBAU010000116.1 GCA_021808875.1 Pseudomonadota bacterium
AAAATGGTTCAAGCCAGCGCTCAAGCTCGTCGGTCCAGTCCAATCGCGGGGGCGCCATGGTCAGCCTCGTCAATGCCGACCACCCATGAATCAGTCAAAAGCCGATTCGGGAATCCTAAAAATAACAAAAATCAATAAAATATGCCAAAGTAGTGCTTCTGTAATGGGCCTTTCGGTGTCAAGTCACTCTGAGTGATTATCTCGTCGCTGGGATTATGCTTCTGTCCGTGGTCAGCACGAAAGACTGCCACATCATGCCATCAGATCCAGATCCGACAGGTCAATCTAGAAGGCGTGGTTTGCAAAAGCTTCCACAGCACTACACCCGACCTTGCCTGACCCTCGTCCCCGCGACGGGACCTCTCAGAAGCGCCGCCGAAGTTGGCCCGCGCCTCGAAAATTACCTCTCCTTTAAGCCATTACGACATCCTTGGTCCAACGGAACTCGGCTGCGTCAACCCACATCCGATGCAGCACCACGGCAAGCTTACGGGCCAGCGCGACTTTAGCCCGCTTCATGCCCCGCCGCTTTGCCACGTCCATTGCCCACCGCTTCAAGGCCGAGAACCGTGTCGCCCGCGTCAGCATGATATGGGCCGCTTCGAACAGCGCCGTTCGCACCATGGCGTCACCAACCCGGCTGACCCCACCATCGATATCGGTCTCGCCGGATTGATACTTCTTCGGCGTCAGGCCAAAATACGCACCGACCGTTCGCGATTTGCCGAACCGGCCGGGGTCATCGATCGCCGAACGGTAAGTGATCGCGACAAGAGCACCAACGCCTGGCGCGCTCATCAACCGTTGGCAGACATGGTCGGCACGCGCGATCTTCAGCATCTCGCGATGCAGGCGCGTGAACTCGCTCCATAGCGCGGCTCTCGCCTGGAGCATCGCGCCGATTACCGCCTCAAGCATTGTATTCCCGTCGGCAAGGTCGCGGACCCGTACTTCAAAACGCCCGCGGCTCACCTCGCCAACCTTGAGACCGAAGCCGCGCAGGATACCGCGGATGCTGAGTTCCACATCCAGCAGCTTCGCTTGCAGCAGTTTGCGTCCAACAAGCAGCGCCCGCACTTCCTGGGAGCCAACCGATTTGGCGTGCACCAGCCGATACCATCCCATCCGCAACAGTTGCGCGATCCCGCGCGCATCTTTCCGGTCGGTTTTCACCGTCATCGCCGACAGCGCCGCCTTCACATGACGCGTTTCGAGCAGGACAACCTCCAAGCCGGCATCCACCAGCCCCTCACGCAGCCATTGCGACAAAGGGCCTGCTTCCAGGCCAATCCGGGTGACCGGAAAACCCATCCCGGCAATGAGCCGGCAAAGTGCTTCAGGCTCGCTCGCCGTCTTCACCTCACGAACAATTTTCCCCTGGCCATCCACCACGCACACGCTGGTTTCTTTCAGCGAGACATCAAGCCCAACATAATACTCCATGGCTGTTCTCCGACGATGCTTGGGGCCGACCTATTCGAGCCCCGGTCAACACAGCATCACTCTGAGGGACAGACGCCTCAATGCCTATAACCAGGCAGCCGGCCCATTACGGCATCTAGTTGCGGCCAAACTGGCTGCCGATCCGATCGTCGAGGGCGGCCACCGGGTTGTTTTTCTGTCGAGCGATGATGAGGACTCGATTGTGCCCGTGGCGGATTTGGCCAAACAACTCGGCTTCGCACCCGTCAAATTGGGAAAACTCAGCGAGGGTGGCGCGCTGGTACACGCGCGTGGCCGCATTTGGGGGCCGCTCGTCTTCCAAGATTTGTTTAAGATTGACCAGTAATCAATCTACCACTGTCTAATTCTGAGAAGCTCGGCGTCCGCATTCCTGCTGATTACTGTTATTCGACATCCCCTTTTGCGTCGATCATGACGGGTGCAACAGGGTGGAGTGGGATCGCCAAGGCGTAATGGGTGTGTCGCCGTTCCCCAGCGCGAACCAATGCGTTTTTCTCGACGAGATCGGCGAGGTCGCGTGTCGCCGTGGCGGGCGACGAGCCGGTTATGCTGGTATATTTTCCCGCCGTCAGGCCTCCTTTGAATCCTTCCGACCCCTCCTGTAACATACGCAAAAGGGCTTTGCGCTGACGTTCATTGATGACGGGATTGATCCGGTCGAGCAGACGCGTCTTGTCGATCAGGAAATCTACCGAAGCAATTGCACGCCGCTGCGCCTCGATTGCTGCCGCGGCGAACCAGGCGATCCAGTCGGTGATCTCGTTGCGCTTGTTGTTGGCCTCTAACGCATCATAATAGCCTTTGCGCTTGGCTAGGATAGTAGCGGCAAGTGCCGTCAGTGTCGGGCGACCGATGCTCTGTGCCAGAGCTTTTTCGCCGATGGCGCGGCAGATACGGCCATTTCCGTCCTCGAATGGGTGGATGCTGACGAAATAGAGATGCGCAACTGCGGCGCGCGTCAGAGCTGGCAGGGGCTCGATCCCGTTTGGCGCGGTCCGCTGGAACCAATTCAGAAACCGCGTCATTTCACCTGGAACATCGGCGGAAGGCGGCGCCTCAAAATGAATTTTCGGCGCGTAAATGGCTCCCGACACGACCTGCATGGGCTCGGCATGTGTGCGGTAGTGACCGGGATCGCCAACATCAGTTCGTCCGGACATCAGCAGCCGATGCCACTTGAACAAGGTATCTGCGGAAAGTGGCTCGGCGAAACTGTGATGCAGATCGACCATGACCTCGGCGATACCCTGCTCGGCTGGGCCGGCCTTCCGGCGATCAGTGGAGAGGCCAAGTTGCCGCCGGATCGAGGATTGTACGCTGTCGCGGTTGAGAATCTCGCCTTCGATCTCCGAAGTGGTGATGGCTTCGGTACTCATGGCCTCGACGGCAACGAGATCGTGGTCCTCACGGCTGAGATGCTTGACTATCCCGGAAAATTCGCCCGACTCGACCAGGAATAGCGCCTCGGCTTTAACGAAGCGGGCCGTATTCCATGAAAAATTCGGCCAATCAGGTTGCTGCCAGTTCCACGTCATGAGCGATAGCCACCCTTCCTATCGCTCAATATAAGACAATTTATGAGTGATAGGAAGCCCTTCTATCAATCACGCCCGTCCGCTTCCTCAAAGCCGGATTTGTTCCGAATGAAGGCAATAACCGGCTGACAAATCGTAGCTTCTGGGCTCGTTAGACGGCGGTAGCATTTATCCATGCAAAATTGGCATCACGTGCCAAGATTGCGAGGATATTTATCCCGAACCTACGCCGCGGCGGCTTTCAACGCAGCCTCGAATACATCGCGTGCGGACGTTGTGCCCTCCACGTGCTCCGTCCCCTCGACGCCGAGCTTCATCCATCCTGCGTTCACGGCCTCGAACATTTCTTCGGCTGGTCCGGTATGGCCCTTCGGCACGCCGAATTGCTCGAAGGCTTCCGCCCATCCTGCACGCGGGACCGCAAATGGTTTCACGTCGAGATTCAGGACTTCGCCTAATTGCGCCGCGACTTCATCCGCGGAGACCATCGAGCCGAGCTCGATGACGCGTTGCCCTGACCAGGCCGGCCCGGTCAAAAGGGTGGCGACTTCGGCACCAACATCCTTCGTCGCGACCATGGTCGATTTCAGATTTGTTGGATTGTAATAGACCGGTAGCGTGCCGCCCTGGGCAACCTGCAAGCCGTAGAAGAAATTTTCGAAGAAGCCGCCGGCACGCACAAATGCGATTGGCGATTTCAGGCAGCGCAAACCTTGCTCCAGCAGGGACAGCGCCGTGATCATTCCCAGCCCGTTGGTCCTGTTTGCCCCCATCGACGAAAGTGCCACCACCCGTGGTGGCGGCGCGTTGGTGAGCGCCGCGACATAGTTTGCAATCACGCCCTTGGCTTCTTTGTAATCGGGCGAGGGCGCCCAGACAGTCGGCAACATGACGAACGCACCTTCGACGCCTTTGAACGCATGCCCGATGGCAGCGGAATCATTCCAATCGCCGTCCACCAGTTCCACGCCCTGTTTCGCCCAGTTCGCCGCCTTCTCCCGATTGCGGACCAGCGCGCGAACTTTTTTTCCGTGCGCCAACAGATGTTGTGCCGTTGCGCCGCCGACATTTCCCGTAATTCCCGTGACTAAAAACATGTGTGTTCTCCTGATCTTGAGGGATAGAGGTTTGCCGGGCCGGTTCAACGGATGAGCGGCAGAATGGCCCGGATACGAGGATCGCGTGCATAGAGGCCGCCCCATGTCATCGCGCCCAGAAACAGCGAAATGATTTCTGGCGGCGAGCCCAACTCACCAATGCGGATATGGGCGCAGATGGCACCGCCCAAATAGCCCGTTACCAGGATCGCGCCGAGGACGGCGGTGGCCGGAATGGCGTAAAGGATGGCGCAAGCGAGTATGATCGGACCCACGACACGGGTCAGGCCCATCGCGAATCCGGTTTCCTGCAACATGCTCGCGATTTGTGCTGGCGCGAAAAGCTGAATCGCGCCATCCGCCATCAAAGCGATAACGACGAACGTGCTCATGATCCGGCCCGCCCACTGGGCGCGCGGCAAGGTCATCGTTTTGGGCACCTGATTTAGCTTCATGCTTTCAGACATTTGTTGATCTCCAATGGAGTTCGGATTTCGGTTGGGTTACTGTGTTCAGTGGATACGATAAATATCGATAAAGCGAACACACTGTTCTTCTTTTGAGGAATAATACCGAGGCACGAAAATGCAGAATCTTGAACCGATCCTCATATTCATAACGGTGGCGGAAATGGGGAGTTTTACCCGCGCGGCCGATATCCTGGGCATCCAAAAGGGACGGGCCTCAATGGCAATCCGGAAGCTGGAAGCAGATATCGGTGCGAGGCTCCTGCACCGGACGACGCGCAGCGTGCAATTGACGGAAGACGGACGCGCATTTCATGCCCGTGCCCGCGATCTGCTTGCCGAAGTTGACGATCTGCACTCAATGTTCGCAAGCGATCATGTGGCGCTTCGCGGGCGCTTGCGGGTCGATCTTCCGACCGAGGTGGCGCGCTCAACCATCGTGCCGGCCTTGCCGGATTTCTTGGCGGCTCACCCTGAGTTGGAGCTGGAGCTGTCGAGCACGGATCGTCAGGTTGATCTGGTTCAAGAGGGGCTCGACTGTGTATTGCGGCTTGGAGCCATCGGGAACGAGACGCTGATTGCCCGCCCGCTGGGCAAATTGCGTGTGGTCAATGCGGCCAGTCCCGCCTATCTGGCGCGGTATGGCATCCCTCGGTCCGTAGATGATCTGCGGCGCCAGGGACACCGGACCGTTCATTTTTCGACGATGCTCAGCGCCAAACCTTCGGGGTGGGAATATCCGGACGGTGACAGCTACGCGAAGCTTCGGTTGCCCGTTGCACTACACGTCAACAGCGCCCAGACCTACGATGCCGCTGCCGTCGCCGGGCTTGGCCTGATTCAGGCGCCACTCTTGGGGATTAGCCAATACATAGAGAGTGGCGCGCTTGTGGAGATCATGCCTGAGTTTCGTCGGCGAGCGATTCCCGTGTCCCTCGTCGTAGCGCATCGAAGCAATCTATCGCGCCGAGTTCGCGTGTTCATGAAATGGATCGAAGATGTGCTGACGCCGTATCTGGAATAGACGGCCGCATTCGGGGCGACTCACTTGGCCCGAAAGCGGTGAGGAATAGGTGCTGTGGAGTGGTCACCCGCTTCCAAAAAATGTTACTGAATCGAATAGTCGTCGAGAGTTAGGACGAATCGACATTCACCGCATCCAAATCATGCTACTGGCGAGTTGAACGGCGGCTAAGAAGTAGATCGCTCTGCGGTCGTAGCGCGTCGCGATTCGGCGGAAGTGTTTGAGCTTGTTAAAGAACCTCTCAATACGGTTTCTAAGCTTGTAGGCTTGTTCATCGTGCGGGATTTGGATTTTTCGGTTTCGCTTGGACGGGATGACGGCCTCGATTTCTGCTTCCTCGATGATTTCGCGCAGAGCGTTGGTGTCATAAGCTTTGTCAGCGATGACAGCGCCAGCGGTTTGACCATCCAGCAGATCAGCCGCGGTGGTACAGTCATGGGCTTCGCCGCCCGTCAGGATGAAGCGCAACGGCCGGCCCTCTGCGTCGGTGAGGGTATGGATTTTGGTGGTTAGTCCTCCTCGGGAGCGCCCCAAAGCCTGATTTTTTGCCCCCCTTTTCCGTTTGCGGCCTGCTGGTGGGCGCGAACCACGGTACTATCCAGCATCAGGTACTGATTATCAGGATCACTTGTCAGATCATCAAAGATCCGCTCCCACACGCCTGCTTTGGCCCATCGGGTAAAGCGTTTATGGACGGTTTTGTATTTGCCGTATCGTTCAGGCAGGTCATGCCAGTGAGCACCCGAGCGGATCACCCAAAGAACCGCATTCACGAACAATCGATTATCAGCGCCCGTCCGACCCGGATCAGACGCCTTGCCGGCTATCAATGGGCCGATCCGGCCCCATTGCTTCTCCGAAAGCTCGTACCGTTTAGGCGCCATTGAAAACTCCAGATCATCGAATCTGGAGCATTATGAATCACAAACACTCCCCGCGCCGGAAGCCCTGAATGTCGATCGATCCTAGTATGAATCGCCCTATGGTAACGCAGAATAAAATCAAGCGCGACAAGGCATTGCTTAAGAGTCCAGCGGGCTAATCAGCTCACCATTATCTCCCAGCCCGTCATCGTCCATTGCATTTTCAGCCTGATTAGCCGCCGCAGCATTCAGTATCGTGGCCTTTGCCTGGTTCTTAATTTCATTGACCGCCAGTTCGAGCCCCCAATGGCTGCCGGCGGGCATCGCTGCAACCGCCGCCGCGGCGTCATCACTTTTTGCTAAAACCTGGTTCGCCAGTTTGACGACGCGCTGCACCACCATTCGCTTGTTGAAGCCACATGCTTCAGCCAATCTTTCCCAGTGCCGGCGGTACAAATGCCGCCCGCGGCGCTGACCGCCGATTTCCTGGGCCATGTTTTTTGTGATGTTGTCCCAGACACGAGCGCACATGAGATCGTAGAGAGGCGCCAGCCGGGCACCGTTATGGTCGATCAGGATTGAATAATTCTTGGCGTGGCTATCGACATTCGTGATCAGCACATTGAATATCGCCGCGTCCAGGAGGGCGAGCCGGTCTCTCGGCGGCAAAAACCGTGCAGCAACGTCAAACAGGTCCGGCAGGCTGGGTCCGCGCAAACCAGACTGGTTATGTTCATATTTCGACGCTGGCGGTTTGCCGCAGGCCTGACAGAAATCCTCCTGGTGCAACTTGATCCAGTGATCACCGTTCAACAATCGGTCGTACCGTTCGACAAGTAGATAGGACCGCTCTCCAGCGCGCCCGGTCGTCACGCTGGCCGCATTCAGCCCCAGCAGCCTTGCGAGCGTGAGACACAATGCCTCGTTCTGCACACTGCCTTCCAGCCGGGAATTGTCGGGCTTCAAGATGTGGGTGGATGGGTTGTTGTTCAACGGAATCGCGATCTCTCCGTTCACGAGGACAACAGGCAGTTTCTCCTGCGCCCCCGCCAGGCTCATCGATACTCCTTCGGTCTCAACCAGGAACGGCCTTTTTGGCAGATCATTGATGATCCGCTCCAGTTGGTCGCCGGCTGGCTTCGAATGACGTGGCTCGCCTCGTTTAGCGGGGCCGCCAAAACTCAAGGCGCCGGCCGTATCTCGGCCTATCCTGTCCAGGATGCCGAGAACGTCACCGGGTGAGACGCCCGCTGTTCTTCCGATCATGGTCAGCGCATGGCCTTCCGGCAGCAGGTTGGTCAGCCAGGGCGTGAAGACAGAAGGTGGCATGCCCGCGGCGCTTAACGGGGCCAGCACCGAAATCGGGAAGGCCGATGCGGATGACCACCATGCCTCGGCATAGGTGAACGACAACGCGCCATCCGGGTTTGCCTGGATTTCGCCGACAAGCAGGGTCTCATAGAAAACCGGCGTGGCTGCCATTATGGCGCCTCCGACAAATCAGCATTCGTGCTGGCACTCGTCATCTCTATGCCGAGAGCCTTACCGACCCTTAAGGCCATTCCAAGCCGGCAGGACGCCTTGCCTGCTTCGAGGTCAATAATGAAGCGCAGGCCGGTGCCGGAGATCAAGGCAAGCTCGGCCTGTGTCAGCCCAGCCTTGTGCCGGTTGGCCCGAACCATATCTCCAAACGCTTTAGCCAGATTGTCATTCATGTGGTTCACAAAAGTTCCCGATCGGGAACATATGCTCGGTCATTCCAGATTTCAAGCAAAATATGCTAGATCGGGAATATTTTGACAAATAGCGCCTTACAGAAGGCGAAATATGCGCGATCGGGAATACAGCAGTGCAAGGCTTATCTTCCCAACCTCGGTCCCCGTGGTCTGAGCGTGTTCCGCAGTTCCTGGGCCTTTCTCATTTCCTCGGCCTGCCGTGCCCGCTCGGCTTGCGCAGCGATCAGCGTCTCCCGGCCCTTCGCCAAGGACGCGCGCAGTTTCTGGTCGGTTGCCAAGCCGGAGCGCGCGCGGTTCGACTGAGCCGCCTCGAACCGCAGTGAGGCCCCCTTATCCTCCCGCTGCCGCATGATCTGTCCGGTCAAGGCGGGCAGGTCCGGCGCCAGCTCGCGCGGCACGAAGAGCCGGTAATCCTCCCGGTGCCGTGTGCCGATGACATAGGCCGCGCGGGCATCCCAGGCATAGGAATTGTCATAGACGGCCGCCGTTGTGGGCTGCGTCTTGCCCTGGCCCTTATAGCCCGTGCCGCTATAGCCCAGCCCCCATTTGTCGTATTTCACTGGGTCGAACGCGACGGTTGCCCCGTCATCCTTCATGATTTCCATGCGCCTCGGTGCCACGGCTTTGACGGTGCCAAACTCCGATGTTGCCACGCCGAGCTGCCGGTCGGTCTCGTAAAATTGTACCCGCTCTCCGGCGGCAATCGACACGTCACCACGCACCGTCTTGAATTCATGCGCCTGGATCGGATTGCCCTTCACGGAAAGGTCGGCCCGTCGCCGCTGCTGCTCAGCCCGGTTCAGCTCCTCCACCTCTTTATTGGTGCTGGCATAGAGGAAGCTCGGCCCGTCGATTGACGCCTGCGCCGCCACCGCGCGTTGTCGCGCATCGGCCAAGCTGTCACACCAGACAATCTGGCCTCGCCGGTCATACGCCTCCAGTGCGGCATGAATATCGCCCCGCGCAAAATCCTCACTGGCTTTGGCCTGGTATTCCCGGCGCTGTCTGAGCACGGTTTTCAGCTCGGTAGCACCATGCTGGTTGACCAGTTCAGTGAACATCCCGCCGCGGGACACCGAGGCGAATTGCCGGTCGTCACCGGCCAGGATCAGCTTAGCGCCGCTCTGCTCGGCCCCCTTCAACAGCTTTGCCATGATGGCGTTATCCATCATGCCCGCCTCGTCCACCATCACGACGGTCTTGCGATCCCAGCGCGCCGGGTCGCGCTCCAGCTGTCCCAGCTCGCGATGTAAAGTCGCGGCATGGCCGTAACCGTCCTTGCGCAAATCCGCGACGACGGCATTGGTCGGGGCCAGGCCGATCACGCGATACCCCTCCGCCTCGAACGCGTGCCGCGCCGCATTCAAGGTATGGCTCTTTCCCGTCCCGGCCCGCCCGATGACGATGCTGATCTGCTTTTCGTCTGTGACGTACTCGGCTGCGGCGCGCTGCTCCGCGGTCAGATCGGCGCGTGTCAGTTCCGCTCGCCCAGTGTGTCTGAGCGTCCGGCCGGTCGTCTCGCCAAGTCGCTCAGCCGCGCCGATGATTGCCATTTCCTCGTCGCGGACCTGGCGTGTGGTCCAGCCGATCTCATCGCGGCCATCCGCAACCAGCGGCACAATATCGGCATGACCAATGATCCGGGCTTCCAGCGCCGCGCGCTCCTCGCCTTCCAGTCCGGATTTGTTCAAAGCCTGGCGCAGATCGCGCGCCGTAAAAACCGCTTTCTGCGCGGTGAGGCGGAGCAAAATTTCGTCCGGGTCGCGCAGCTTCGCCTGCTCGGCGGCTGCATTGGCGCGGGCGATTTCCGCACGGTCGGCGATGACGTGCTCATTCAAAAGCTGGCCGCGCGTGTAATGCTCCTCCGGCACGGCACGGCGCTCGCGGATGTCGGCGGTGATGCCGAGACGCTCGAAATATTCCTTCTGGAATTCCGTCCATCTTATGTCCCAGTTCTCGGCTTCGCT
>JAKBAU010000117.1 GCA_021808875.1 Pseudomonadota bacterium
GAAATTCCATCACGTGCAGCTCATAAGGCAGGCCAAGTTCTTCCAGGTGCCAGAGGACGCGGAAGGAGCGGGCATTGGTACAATGATGAAGATGAAGCATGGACGGGGCCTGGTTCCGCAATGGGGTCTTTTAACCATTTTAGCGGCCCCGGCGGGCCAAGTGAAAGAGGGCAATGTCGCCTCTGGCGGCTCCTGTCCCAAGCAGGAATGACGGGGATGTTTGCCGCCTTACCCGTGGCAGGACTGGTCCTGCCATGGGTAAGGGTTGGGCAATGCCGGCCGCTTGCGGAGAGGCGAGCGGGAGGCCTGACGCGGCTCAGATGCGCTCGATGATGATCGCAGGGGCCATGCCGCCTGCGGCGCACATCGTCACCAGGCCGCGCTTCAGGTCGCGCCGCTCCAGTTCGTCGAGAATGGTGCCGATCAGGATCGAGCCGGTGGCGCCGATGGGATGGCCAAGTGCGATGGCGCCGCCATTGACGTTGACCTTTTCGCGGTCGAGATCGAGGTCGCGCATGAACTTTTCAGCGACGACGGCAAAGGCCTCGTTGATCTCGAAGAGATCGATATCATCAAGCGTAAGCCCGGCCTTCTCGAGCACCTTGCGGGCTGCGGGAACCGGTGCGTTGAGCATGAGAGTAGGGCTGTCACCGGCATTGGCCATGGCGACGACGCGGGCGCGCGGCTTCAGCCCATGCTTTTTGGCATAGGCGGGGGAGGCAAGGAGAACCGCGGCGGCGCCGTCCACCACCCCGGATGAATTGCCCGCGTGGTGCATATGCTCGATCTTGAGGTCTGGATAGACTTGGCGGATCAGCCCGCCATAGGTGGTGCCCTTTTCATCCAGGGGCACCTCGGCCATCATTGTGAAGGCCGGCTTGAGTGCAGCCAGTCCTTCAAGTGTGGTCTGCGGGCGTGGGTATTCCTCGTGGTCGAGCGCCAGCGTGCCATTCTCGTGATAGACCGGCACCAGGCTTTTCGCGAAGCGGTTCTCGCGGATGGCGATGTCTGCGCGACGCTGGCTTTCAACGGAAAGTTCTTCGGTCGCACGACGCGAAATCCCTTCAAGCGTGGCGATGGCATCGGCACAGATCCCCTGATGGGACTGCGGATGCAGCGCGCGCAGATGCAGGTTGCCGACATCCATCATCGGCGGAGTTTTGGGGTCGGCGCTCGCTGCGGTGTAGCTCATCATTTCGGTGCCACCCGCCACCACGAGATCTTCCATCCCGGCCATGATCTGGGCTGCCGCCATATTGACGGTGGTGATACCTGAGCCGCAGAAGCGGTCGAGGGTGACGCCGCTGGCCCTGATGTCGTAGCCGGCATCAAGCGCAGCCATGCGTCCCAGATCGCAGCTCTGTTTGCCGCGTTGTGAGGAGGTGCCCCAGATCACGTCATCAACTTCAGCAGTGTTGATATGATTGCGCTCGGCTATCGCTTTGAGAACCGTTGCCGCCAGTCGCTGGGGATGAAGCTCCGTCAGCGCACCTTTACCAACCTTGCCGATGCCACGCGGGGTACGGCACGCATCGATGATCCATGCTTCGGACATGTGATTTGCCTTTATGTAGGAGTGATAAGCAATTTCGTTGCGCAGTGATCTAAGCCGCGACATTTTTAAAGGTCAAGGCGTTTTGGCACATTACGCCGGGGCACGCCCCACATAAAAGCTAGTCCCGGTATGAGGACGAAATATAACTGTCCAGATGGACCAAGTGCCAAGCACTTGGGATGCATCCCGAAAGGAAGATTCTCCCCGTGATCTATGCTGACTGCCGTGCATGCCACAATGGGGAAGGCGCGGGAAAACGAACCGGAGAGAGTGATCAGTTCAGAGGGGGCGGTGGGCGCCGCCGCAGGCGCTTTGAAGGCTTCTGGCGTCAGCGGCAGTTCTGATGGTGATGATGAGGCCGGTACGGCTGGCCTGGCAGGTCGTTAAGACCGCCACCTCTTCGCCTGCGTGTAAGGAATAGCGTAATTTGTAAATACACTTGACAGAAAACCTAGGCTGCGATGACCTCGAATCTAAGGGGAGGGCTTGTTTATGATCGAACTGCACCACGTCGGCACACCTAACGGGCACAAGGTATCCATCATGCTCGAGGAGGCAAAAATCCCATATCAGGTGATCCTCTATAATCTTTTTGAGGGCGAGCATCTGACCCCTGAATTTCGAAAGATCAATCCAAACAACAAGCTTCCGGTCATTGTCGACACGGACCCTGCTGATGGTGGCCCGCCCTTCGCGGTCTTTGAAACCGGCGCGATTCTCCTCTATCTCGCCGAGAAGAGTGGAAAATTTCTGCCTCGCGACACCCGCGGGCGCAGCCTTGCACTGCAATGGCTGACGTGGCAGGTCGCCGGTCTCGGACCAATGCATGGCCAGGCGCACCATTTCATCCGCTACGCGCCTGGCGAACATTCCTACGCGGTGGAGCGCTACAGGAATGAGGCCGTTCGCCTCCTCTATGTCCTCGACTATCGCCTGCGCGAAGTCGACTATCTTGCCGGAGAATATTCAATCGCGGACATGGCCTCCTGGCCCTGGGTGCGTGCGGCTCGAACGATTGATATCGACTTGACAGGGTTTCCCGCAGTTCAACGCTGGTGGGAACAGATCGCATTGAGGCCTGCAGTAATTGCTGGAACTGGTGCTCGAGATCTTGGAACTCCGGCGCACTACGCAAACAAAAAGCAAAACCTGACGGCCGAACAATGGTCCAATCTCTTTGGGGAGCGTATGCTTGCTGCTTCAAGACCTGCCATACGCGATGGAGCTGATAGATCATGACAGGCTCATGATTGATCTGTGTTTTTCAGGAACGTCGAGCTGTCGACTGATCTCCGTTTTGCTGGGGAAAATCGGTAATCCCTAGCAAGTCAGTCAATATGGCATATGTGAGGGGGTCTTCCTGAGCCGCCTTTGGCACGGTCAACCACAATCACATGCTTCTCGCGATTGTGGAAGGGCCTCCCGGCGACGGCAGCGTATCGACTACTGTTTTAAAGGTGGCGCGATATGCATTTGCCTTCTCGCACAGGTGGCCATTTTCTGTCTGACGAACTGGCCAAGCACGCTCAGGCACTGCAATGGCGATTCTGGCAGGTGCCGAGCCTTGGCCCAATGGACGGACAGGCAAGTCACCATGTGCGTTATGCTCTATGCGGGCGGGATTACGCCAAACGGCGCTCCGCAAATAAAGCGCGCCGAGCGGTGCATGTGATGGCATTTCGCTTGCGGATCGTGGACTGTCTGACGAAAGCGCACTTCATTGCTGACCTCATGGTGTCGCATGGCCGCGTCGCTAGCCGCCTGATTGACGGGGAACCTGAAGCGTTTTGCGTCCGTGCAGCGCTGGTAAGGACGCACAGCGGAGCGACCAGCAGCGTGGCCCTTCTACCAAGGCTGAAAGTCTCGTCGCCGCGGAAAATAACTGGATCTTCGCCAGCAGCTTGCTGTTGAACAGTGGCCGAAACTGTCCGGCGTCCGGGTGGTCGGGGCCGCTATCAGGCATTGGAGCTGCAAAAATATCTGGTCGTGGTCCCTACCGGCAGCGTGCTCACAAATTCGCTTGGTCGCTACCAAAATAGTGGAGCTCCGTGCGGGGCTGGCAGGCACAAGGAATCTGGATGTTACTTTTCCCGTGACCTACGCCATGGCGAGCGACGGACATCGGGCGGGCTGTTTGCCCGGAACCATCCCGGATCTCGCCCCAAGCCTGTTCGATCATGGTTATCTGTCGATCGCAAAAATGCAAACTTTGACGAAGAATGCCTCCGGCTCCGCGAATCAACGGCATGTTCGTCACGAGGTGTTGCTTTGTGCTGTTGCATGAATGCGGAGCGGACAGCAGGGCTTCTAGGGCTCGCCACAATCCGGTTGCCCGACAATTCCGTGATGTCCTTGCGTGCGAAGCTGCGCAATGCTGTGCAATGGGAAAGACAATAGTCGACTTCTGTCGACCTGACAGGTTCGCAAGCAAGCCTGTGCTGGGTCACGGCTGCGGATCAGTAGCCAGCGTGCTCGCGGTTGTCAGGACCAGGCGCAGGCTTGCAAGTCATGCGCCTTCGTCGGTCGCACAGGTTGCGGCAGCAAGCTCGCCACTCGTCAGTCCCGGAAAAAATTTAACGCGCCTACGAAAAAATTTCGCGGCACAAAAGCGTTCGGCTGTCGTTGACATATGTCAATTAAATTGACAGCGTCCCCGCCCTGAAACGAGCGGAATCTGCACTTCCGCCGCAGCACAACCGCACGGGGGAGGGCGCATGACTAAAATTAGCGTGAGTTTGCTTGCCAGCTCGGCAATTGCCGTCGCACTGGTATGTACAGCAAGTCTGACGGCATACGCGAAGGATAGTGCCGGCGGCATCGAAACTGTCACTGTTACGGCAGAAAAGCGCACCCAGAACGTGCAAAAGGTACCAATTTCCATGACCGTTGTGTCTGGGCGCGACCTGGACCGTTTTCAAACCGATGGCATTAGCGGGCTTATGGACAGCGTGCCCAACGTCTATGTCGAACAGACAGCGGGCGATGACGTCATCTATATCCGTGGCTTTGGTTCGGCACCCGCGAATTTCTCCTTTGATCAATCGGTTAGCCTTTACGAAGATGGCATCTACGCGGGACGCTCAAAGCAATTCGAAGAACCTTTTTTTGATGTCAAGCGGGTTGAAGTCCTGCGCGGACCGCAAGGAGCGCTATTTGGCAAGAACACTCCAGCCGGCGCCATCAGCATCATCACCAATGGTCCGACACCCAACTGGGAGGCCTCCCTCACCTCGTCCTATAACTTCGACATGAAGGGTAACGAGACTTACGGATATATTTCCGGCCCGATCACCAGCACCATCGGAATGCGCCTTGCTGCCAAATATCTCGACCAGACGGGTTATATCCACAACGACCACACGGGCAAGGAAGACCCCCACAATCGCGAAGCGCTGGCGCGCTTGACGCTAAATTATGTACCGACCAGCAACTTCAACATTACGACAAAACTTGAATATTCCAATTTTGACCAGACGGGCGGCATCACGGTGTCCGATCCCCTCACGCAGCAGGCTCCTCCTCCCACTTATCGCTATACCGCCTTGTCCTATGGTGGCTTCCCCGAATCCAACCGCAACACGGCGATGTCCGCGTCAGCGACGGCGAACTATAGCTTTCATGGTTATACGCTAACCTCGATCAGTGGCTATTCGACCTATCATGGCTCCAACTTCAATAGTTTTGACCAGAATATTCCAGGAGGCGGGGTAACGCAGAACACTATCGCCAACGGGTTCCCGGAGCACTTCGGTCAGGGTTCCGAGGAAGTGCGGCTGCTCTCTCCAACGGGACAAAAGCTCGAGTATGTGGTCGGAGCCTATGTCGATTATAGCACCTACTATGTGGAAGAACGGCTGCAATACGCCATTTTGGGTGGCTTGATTGCTGGGCTGCAGCACAGCAGCTTCAAGCAGCGCAGTTCGACTGTATCCTTCTTTGGTCAGGCGACTTATCACCTTGCCAATGACCTGCGGATTTTAGGAAGCCTGCGGTATACCGAGAACAGCAAACGCGCGACTTATGCCGCGTTCACGGACGCGGGATTAGGATTGCAGCCAGTGACACCGCCGGGAACAGTTTTTGGCCGGCTGAGTGAGGGAGGTGTGGATCCTTCTGTAACGCTGCAATACGATGCCAATACAAATGTGATGTTCTATGCAACTTATGGTCAAGGATCAAAGTCGGGGGGCTTTGTCTCCAATACATTTGGTACGACCAATGCAACTTTCGGCTTTTCCCCAGAGCATTCGACCAATTATGAGGTCGGCTTCAAGTCTACGCTGGATGGCGGTCGCGCGCTCCTGAACGTCTCCCTCTATGACACCATGTTCCAGGACCTTCAGGTTTCAATCTTCAATGCGGCAGTCCAGAATTTTATAACCGGAAACGCAGCGAGCGCTTCGTCCAAAGGCATGGAAGCGATGGCCGAATGGGCGCCGACCGATAATCTGGATTTCCAGGGAAATCTTGCCTACACAGATGCCAGATACGACAGCTTTCCAGGAGCAAGTTGCCTGGCGACAGAGCCGCTCAGTCAGTGTAATCCGCTGAACCCGGCAAGTGTGGCGGCCAATAATATAGCGGGCCATCCGCTGAGCTATTCGTCCAAATGGACTGGCACACTTGAAGGGCACTATACCCAGCCGGTCTCCAATGACCTCAAGCTTGATGCCTACGTCGCAGGTCACTATCGCTCCAAGTACTTTGATTCCGACGAGCAAAGCCCCATCTATGGTCTACAGAAGGGCTATATCAAGCTTGATGCCCGCCTTCAGCTGGGTGACGTTTCTGATGTCTGGGACGTTGCCATTGTTGGTAAAAATCTTACGGATCAAAAGACCGTCAGCTTTGCCTTCGATCTGCCCTTTCCGATTACGAACAATCCGCGCTCGATTAAATGGCTGGAACCCACCCGCAGCGTCGCAATCGAAGCAACCTATCACTTTTGAGCGGTGTACCCCTGGGATCGCACGCGGGCTCAGCCTAACAGGCCCGCGTGCGGTTCTTCACTCCAGCCATGGTCTGAGGGCCGCAGAATCAAAGTATTCTTCCAGCCGCGTGATTCTGCCATTGTGAACGCGGCAGAATATGGCGGACGGCAGTGTTAGTCTTTCACCACTAGGTCTGGTTCCGGAAATTACACACTGCAGCGCAAAGCCGTCCGGAAACACCTCATAGCGTCGCTTTTCGTAGCGAAGGTTTGTGGTCCTGGTCACAAAGCGGGCGGTGCGCGGAAGGCTTTCGTCAACGGTTTTGTTGGTAAGATCGATGTTGTGCCATATTCGTGCTTCAGCGGCGTAGATCTCACGCAAGTCTTCAATGCGACCATCCTCAATAGCATTAAAAAAGCGGTCGCCAATGGCGATAATTTCCTCAGACTTCATGGCGGCAGGGTTCCTTGGACAGGTGAAGAGGACATCTCGCTGAAGAGGTGAAGTATATTAGCGAAATGGTTCTCGCTCTATAGTACCGGACAAAATGAGGAGGAAAAAATGTCAGGGAATTGTAATCAGGCGCGTGACGAGCGTGCGGCAATCGAGCTTGTGGTTCGCTACGCTACCGCGCTAGATGCGCGCGATTGGGCGGGATTTCGCTCACTCTTTTTGGATGAAATTCATATTGATTATGGTTCATTGGGGTCGATCAACGCTATTCTCAGTGCGGACGACTGGGTAAAGCGCTGTACCGCGCTTTCCGGCTTTGATGGCACACTGCATAAAGTGACAAACTTTCTGTGCACGACAACAGTGGATCGCGTAACGGTACAAAGCTATGTCGACGCAGCGCACTTCTTGAGCATAGGTGACGAGGAGCTCAATGCTTTTGCCTGCGGAATTTATAGGCATGAGATGGCACGCCGAGGGGATACCTGGAAGATCGCCAAGGTGACCTTCAAGCTGGTTGGTCAGCCTGGCGGCGCCGCAGCGTTTGGACGGGCATTTGCCCGAGCCCGGGAAATTGCTGGAGCGAGATAGCCGCCGCCAATGTCAGCGCGCGACGAGTCCACCATCGATGATAAGTTCTGTACCGGTCACATAGCGTGACTCATCGCTCGCAAGATAGAGTATGCCTGCGGCCACGTCATAGGGCGTCCCTGCTATTCCTAAAGGTGTGACAAGGGCACCAAGGGCTTCCGGATCGCGGCCGATGAATTTCGAATTGTTGCCCTCAGGTCCATGCTGAGGCATGCCTTCGAGGGTGTCGTAGATCGGGGTACGAATGATGCCCGGATGGACGGAATTGCAGCGAATATTGTCCTTGGCCGCTGCGCATTGCAGGGCCACGGACTTGGTCAAAGCTCTTACTCCGCCTTTGGCCGCGGAATAGGAGACAAGATTGGTTGTACCTACGATGGCGGCGGTGGATGAAATATTAACGATGGAGCCGCCTCCGCCCTTTCGCATCAAAGGAAGGGCATGCTTGATGCCAAGAAAAACGCCGTCGAGATTGACTGCCTGTTGACGCCGCCAGTCCGCAAGCGAGAGCTCCGTGATATCCCCTGCAATCACCATGCCCGCGTTGTTGACAAGTACATCCAAACGGCCAAACGCCTCTGCAGTTGCGGCAATCGCAGCACTCCAGCTGAACTCATCAGCAACATCGACGTGCAGAAACATCGCCCTTTTTCCACTGTCAACGATCTGCGACGCAGCGTAGGCGCCAGCTCCATCTTGGATGTCGGCAAGAACCACCGCTGCACCTTCGGCGGCGAACAGCCTTGCCGTCTCAAGTCCAATGCCGCTGGCGGCGCCGGTGATCAGCGCTACCTTCCCTTCCAGTCGTGCCATCGGCAGAATCCTCAGTGCTGTATGAATTCAGGCGTTAAACGCAAGCTTCAGTCCAGGACGGGGCCAGCGGCCTTTGTAGAGCCGTCCCAGGCTGGAGCCGGTCACCCACACATCGCGCATGTCCTTGCCGCCAAAGCACAGATTGGTGATGGCAAGCTCGGGAAGCGGAACATGCTCGGTTTGTCCATTTGGGTCGAAAACCGTAATGCCGCCATTGAGCAGGGTGCCGACGCAGATTTTTCCTCCTGCTTCAACCTTCAGGCTATCCAGCAGCTGGTGACCGGGCAGGGTTGCAACGACCGTTCCGGGAGCCCACGGAACGGGAGGCGGCTTTAGCACGCCAGGACGCTCGATCGGCATCGCCCACAGCCGGCCCGTGATGGTATCTGCCCAGTAGAGTGTGTTCTGATCCGGGGATAAGCCAATGCCGTTGGGGGAGGTCAGGTCAGAGCGTGCCTGTGAGATATGTGAGCCGTCGATATGGGCATAATAAAGGGCGCCATGATCGCGGGATTCCGGGCGTGATTTGCCATGATCGGTAAACCAGAAGCCGCCTTGATCGTCGAACACAAGGTCATTGGGACCACGGAGGTTGTGCCCATCGCAAGCGGTGTAGAGCGTAGTGAGCTGGCCGGTTTTGAGGTCGAAGCGCTGGATTGATCCCGTCACATAGTCGGCAGGCTGGTGCCCAGGAATGAATATTCCTCCGGCCTCATGCCACTCAAAGCCCCCATTATTGCAGATGTAGACCGCACCGTCTGGACCAATCGCAAGGCCATTGGGCCCACCTTTGGTTTCGCACAGAACTTCAGCTCGCCCGTTGGCGTGAATACGAGTGAGTGTCTGGCGACGTATTTCCACGACAAGAAGTGTACCATCGCTAAGCGCTACTGGACCTTCCGGGAACTCCAGATTTTCCGCCGCAATCTCCCAGCTTTCCATTTCCTGCCCCCTGGCTTTTCCCGCTGGATGCTTAGCCGTTATGGCAAGACACGATACATGCAGCGCTTTAACGTATAATCGTAAATTTGGTTGACTACACTGCCGGGGTCGATACTATTTCGTCAAGCGGTTGCAGCGCTTTTCCTGATCGAATAGGTCATTCCAGCATGATCGATCTTCATTTCGTTGGTACACCAAACGGGCACAAAATCTCGATTGCTTTAGAGGAGATGGGCCTTCCTTATCGGAAGATAGCCTACAATATTCTCGATGGGGAACATCTTACGCCCGAATTTCGGCGCGTTAATCCCAACAATAGATTGCCAGCAATTGTGGACAACGCACCCAGTGACAACGGCGAGCCGTTTGCGGTCTTCGAGACCGGTGCAATTCTCATTTATCTCTCCGAGAAGTCAGGTTTGCTAATGGGTCGAGACCTGCGCCAGCGTTCACTTGCTGTGCAGTGGTTGATGTGGCAGATGGCGGGACTCGGGCCCATGCATGGCCAGGCGCACCATTTCGTGCGCTATGCGCCCGAGAGGCTTGCTTATCCGACAGAGCGTTACATGAACGAGGCTCGCCGCCTGCTTCACGTCCTGGACAGTCGCTTGGACGAGGTCGAATATCTCGCGGAGGATTATTCGATTGCAGATATCGCATGCTGGCCCTGGATTAGGGCAGTGGGATTGATTGGGATTGATATTACCCAGTTCGCGAACATCAAACGTTGGTGGGATCTGATTGCAATGCGTCCTGCTGTGGCTGCAGGCATTGGCACCAGTGACG
>JAKBAU010000118.1 GCA_021808875.1 Pseudomonadota bacterium
GCTCAAGCACGCAAGGATTTCAGCGGACCGCACCTCGACCGGCGTATGGCTCGACATTGCCAAGCGTACAGAACATGAGCTCGGCGCTATCGTTGCGCAGCTGCGTGCCAAGCCCTATGCCGAACTCACTCCCGACGAAAAGAAGCTGCGCGACCTCTATACCGCTTATATGGATGTCAAGGAGATCGATAGAACGGGACTGCTTCCTGCGACGCTCGATTTTGAACGCTACGCGCACATGTCGAGCCCGGCAATAATCGCTTTCAACATGGCCAAGCTCGCCGCACAAACCTACAATCCGCTTTTTGGCGGTTCCGCCCGGATCGCCCCTTTTGCCCTCTCGATAAGCCCCGACTTCAAGGATCCGTCGCGCTATGCACTTTATGTCAGCCAAAGCGGGCTAGGTCTGCCCGATCGCGACTATTATCTGAGCAAGAACCCGGCCATCGTTAAGGTACGCCACGCCTACCAGGCCTGGCTCGTCAAGATGATGACGCTCGCCGGCTTCAAAGACGCCAAGGTTCGGGCCCAGCACGTGTACCAGCTGGAGCTTGCGATCGCCAAGGTGAGCCGGCCCGCGGCCGCACGGCGTAACGTACTCAAAGACTATAATCCTATGACGGTGAGCCAGCTGGAAAAATTTGCTCCCGGCTTTCCGTGGAAATTCTGGCTTGCGGCGTCAGGGGTGAGTCCGCGCGGGCCCCATGGCCAGCGTATCATCATCGCCACCGACAAGTCAGCGATGCCCGCCCTCGCCAAGATCTTCGCCCACACTCCGGCATCAACCTGGGGTGACTATCTGACGGTGCATTACCTCCATGCCTTCGCCGGAGAACTGCCGCAGACTGTCGAGCACCTCAACTTCGCTTTTTATGGCACCGCTCTGGCTGGACAGAAGGTACAGCTTGCCCGGGCGACACGCGCTGTCCATCTGCTCGACCAGCAGATGGGATTTGCCCTCGGACGTCTCTATGTCGCCAAGTATTTTCCACCTGAAGCCAAGGCAAAAGCCGAAGAGCTCGTAGCCAATCTGCGCCAGACCTATGAGCAGGACATTCCAACCCTTACCTGGATGAGCGCCAAGACCAAAGCCAAGGCGCTTCAGAAGCTGAAACTGCTCAGCCCACATATCGGCTATCCGGACAAGTGGCCAAGTTACAGCGGGCTCATCATCAGTCCTCTCCAGCTTTTAGAAGATGTGCAGCGCGCCGGACAGTTTCGCTGGCGCCGGCGTACCAGCCATCTGGACGAGCCGGTCGACCGTTCGTCCTGGGACATGACCCCCTCGACGCTCAATGCCTACTATAATCCGCTGCTGAATGAGATCGTATTCCCGGCCGCAATCCTGCAACCGCCGTTCTTTGATCCCAATGCTGATGCTGCCGTCAATTATGGCGCCATCGGGGCGGTTATCGGCCATGAAATGAGTCATGGCTATGACGATCAGGGCTCACGTTTCGATGCCCACGGTGTCCTGCACAATTGGTGGACCAAGGCCGACCGGGTCGCTTTCGATGCCCGCACCAAAGCTCTCACGGACCAGTATGACAGCTATGAGCCAGTGCCGGGCATTCACATCAATGGCAAGCTCACGCTCGGTGAAAACATCGCCGACCTCGCCGGACTGACCATTGCTTATAAGGCCTATCATCTATCGCTGCATGACAAACCGGCCCCCATTCTCAACGGCTTTACCGGCGATCAGCGCTTCTTCCTTGCCTACGGCCAGGTCTGGCGTATGAAGATCACGCCCGACGCGCTGCGCGTGGAACTGCTGTCTGACCCGCACAGCCCGCCGGAATACCGGGTAATCGGAACAACCCGCAACCTTGATCCCTGGTATCGCGCCTTCAACATCAAGCCGGGCAGCAAATATTATCTTCCCCCGGACAAGCGCGTTCATCTGTGGTGAAGAAATTCCGCACGGCCGCCATACCCGATCTGATTTTGGCGGCCGCGCGGGCCAGGGGGCTTGCTGCCGACTAACTCCTTACACCGCAGGGCGCGCAAAGACGCGATGCGTCCTCACACCCTAGTCCGACGCAAGGCTGCGATAGAATCCCGTTTCGCCGGAAAGCCTTGAGAGTTTTGATGGCGGCCACCCGCTGCTGGATGTCATTCCTCCTTCAGCCTGATCCCTGCTCAACACTCATCTGGCAGGCGGTCCTCAGCCACAGAGTTTCTGTGACGCGTTCAAGGGCCAGGCACCAGGAGCTCACTTATCCGCCATGAAAACCCAGGTCAGGGCTTACTACCTGTCAGTCCAGGTACAGCTGATGTGCGCTCTCTCAGGAGCCGAGCTCCGACCGGGGCACCTCCGGCACCGAGAGGGTAAAAGTTGTACCACTCCCGACGACACTGGACACGGTCAGTGTCGCTCCCATCTGGTCAGCCAGTTGCTTTGAGATCGCAAGGCCAAGGCCAGTACCGCTATATTTGCGTGCAGTAGAGCTGTCACCTCTTTCAAACCTCTCGAACACCCGCTCGAGCTGGTCCTCGGAAATGCCAATACCGCTGTCGCACACTTTGAAAGTGAGACGGCCACTGACCAGCGCTATTTCAAGGCGGACATGGCCGTCTTCGGTAAACTTGATCGCATTGGCAACAAGATTGGTAAGGATCTGCTTGGTTGCCTGCTTCTCAAGGAACCACATTTGCGGTACATCAGGTTCGATCACGTGCTCGAGCTTAAGGCCCTTTTCCGTGGCCAGAACCCGGAACTGCCGGACAAGCCCCTCGACGAAATCCTTCAGGTCAACATCACTGCGCTCCAGCTTGAGGCGACCGGACTCAAGCCTGGAAAAATCCAGGACGTCATTGATCAGGGCGAGCAGGCTCTGGCTTGAATCATAAATCCGCTCAACATAATGGCGCTCGCGCGCACCAAGCTCACCGGTGGCCTTGAGGATGCCCGCAAAGCCAATAATGCTGGTCAGGGGAGTACGCAGCTCATGACTGACATTGGCAACAAAATCGCTCTTCACCCGCGCTGCCGCCACCGCCGTCGCCCTGGCTTCCTCGAGCTGTGCCCCTTTGACACGCAGTTCCATCTCGTCAACCACGATCTGGGCAATAACCGCGAGACGGCGCTGTTCGCGTTCACTCAATTCCCGCGGTCTCGTATCGCAGATGCACATGGCGCCAAGACGCAGACCCGAAGCAAGCCGCAAAGGCGCCCCCGCATAAAAGCGGATGTGAGGATCATCATTGACCAGAGGACTACTGGCAAAACGCGGATCACGCAGCGCATCCGGTACCACCATCACCGTATCGCCCTGGATGGTATGGTTACAAAAAGAGATGGAACGAGGTGTTTCAGAGGAAACAGGGCCCACTTTCGACTTGAACCATTGCCGGCTTGCATCGATCAACGAAATCATGGCGAGGGGGGTATCAAAAAGCTCCGAGGCCATGCGCGTGATGCGATCGAAGGCTTCCTCGGCAGGCGTGTCCAGTATATTGAAGGAGCTCAGGGCCGCGAGGCGAGCTGCTTCAAGCGCGTCGTCATGGTTGGTGGTGTTGACCATTGAGTTCATGGTACTCGCCGATGGCAGATCCGGTAGCTAGGATACCGGAACAAAGCTTGCTAAGAAACCGCTTTGGAGGGGGATATGGCTTGCAACAGGTACTTTATGTTGACGATGACGAGGCCATCCGCGAGGTTGCACAGCTGTCACTGGGCCTTGACGGACGGTTTGCGGTAAGGCTTGCCGCCTCTGGCAAGGAGGCACTTGCGATCCTGGCAAGCGGGTATCGTCCGGACGTCGTTTTGCTTGATGTGATGATGCCGGAACTTGATGGTCCACAGACCCTTGCACGTATGCGCGAGGGGGGGGGAGACCAGATCGCCGTCATCTTCATCACCGCCCGTACGCTGGACGCGGAACGTCAGGCTCTAATGCACCTGGGAGCCCGGGGGATTATCACCAAACCGTTCGATCCCATCAGGCTGGCAGGAGAGGTTGCCGGCATCCTTGGCATGAGGACACCAGCATGACGTCGGCGGAAGGCGGCGAAGACATGCTCGAAAGGCTCAAGGAGCGGTTTCGCGCACGCTGCCATGACGATCTTGCCATCCTGGAACAGGGCCCGGGTAATGAGCAGTTCGGATACTGCATCCACCGCCTTGCCGGCAGTGCGGGAACCTTTGGATTTGATGATATCAGCCGCAGCGCCAGCGAAATTGATGACCGCTTGAGACGGAACGAGGTGATTGTCCCACAACAGCTGAACGAACTTATCAACCGCGTGCGCGCAATCCTCTAGGTTTTGCGAAAGCCGCGGCGCGCCATCGTTCCCCAGTCCCGCCTGCGGCGCAAAAACTGCCAATAACCCTTGATGCGCCAGAAATTGTTGAGCTGCCGATAGCCAAAGTTCTCGATGATGGCTGCAAGCAGAAGCACCAATAGACTTCGTGTCGTTGGAAAACGGCGAAGCTCGGCCTCTTCCAGACCAAGCGAACCAATGCTGATGACGACGCCAAACACAAAGCTGACGGCCGCAAACGCCTGCAGATAGGTTAAAGACAAAGCCCCCAGAATGTAAAACACCGGGATGAGGACATACCCCAATGTCTCCAGCACGGGACCTGCCACATCAAAGAGAAAAATGCTGCCAAAACCAACCATGCCAAAGCGGCCATAGTGGGGATTGAAGAGCAGATCACGGTGGGTAAAGAACGTCTCAAGCGCTCCACGCTGCCAGCGCACCCGCTGCCGACCCAGCACCCGGATGTCCTCAGGCACCTCGGTCCAGCATACCGGTTCCGGTACAAAGACGATGCGATAGTCCCTTTCTGCCTCGCGGGCAAAGCGATGGATCTTGACCACCAGCTCCATGTCCTCTCCGACCGTGTCACGACGGTAGCCGCCGACATCCAGAACGGCCTGGCGGCGGAAGAGGCCAAATGCTCCCGAAATGATGGTCAGACAATTGGCTTCGCTCCACGCGAGGCGCGCCATCAAAAAAGCGCGCAGATATTCGACCGTCTGAAGGAGTGCAAAGCCATTTCTGGGCAAGCCGACACGTACCACCTGTCCGTGGTCGATGATACAGCCATTGGCCACACGAATGGTGCCACCCACTGCCACCGTGCGTACCGGATCTTCAACAAAGGGGCTTACTGCCCGCAGGAGCGCATCGGCTTCAAGCAGAGAATCTGCATCTATTGAACAGATGATCGACGCACGCGCAAGGTTGATACCGGCGTTCAAGGCATCCGCTTTTCCACCATTGAGCTTGTCAACTACCACCAGCCGACGCTGGTTTTTGGCCACGTAGATTTCTCGAATGTCTTTACACGGTACCGCCAAATCATAATGCCGTTGGGCGGGACGAAGTTCGAAGGCCTCGATCAGGGTTTCCAGTGTCTTATCCCTGGAGCCATCGTTGATAACGATGATCTCGAAATTGGGGTATTGCAGAGCCAGAAGCGCCTGCACGCTTTCCACCACCGTCGCCTGTTCGTTAAATGCAGGTACGAGAAGGGCAATCGGCGGGGCATTGTCGGCAAAATGCCGCCACAATTCCCCACTCGCCGCCTGGGGGGGACGCAGCCGTAAAGCGCGGCCCGCCAAAACAAGCTGCAAAACATAGAGGATGTTCTGCAGTAGCCCCGAGCCTATCACGAGCACACTGATGGGCGCCGCTGACACCGCAAGGACATGGATGATCAAGGGAAGAACAGCATTCATGCCAGCTCCCGTTCAGCCAGTGTGAGAGACGCAGCCCGCCCGGCTTCGTCACCGCGGCCATGTGCAATTTCACGCAACCTGGCGATACCCTGGGGCCCAAACTTGGCGATTGCCTCTGCAGCCTGGAAGCGGACCGACCACACCTGATCACTGAGCAGCGGGACCAGCCCCTCGATCAGCTCGGAAAACCCCGCCTCGCCGGCAGCCTTGGCCGCCGCCGAGCGCACCCGCCAATCCTCATCCTGAAGGCCTTCGCGCAGCACCGGCAGGGCGGCTGGATGGGCCAGCTTTCCGAGCGCGCTCGTGGCACTGGCGCGCAGCAGCGGAATCTGGTCGCGGGCAGCGGCGGAAAGTGCGGGAATGACGCTATAATCGCTGACGCCTCCGAGGGCCTCGGCTGCCAATACGCGTGCCGCCACGGGCAGGTCAGCGCGACCAAGGATCTGTTCACACCTCGCCGGCTCACGCTCGGCAATGAGTCGCAGAACCCGCGCCAAAGACCCTGACCACGGCTCATGTCTGGCCTCGATATGGGCAATCAGTTCAGCTACATCAACATCGCTTCCCATCTTGATGAGAGCCGCGGCGACTACAAGACGCAGATCGGTATCTCCATGATCGTGCAGGCACCGGTGCAGTGCATCCCTGACCTCTGCGCGCTCAAAGGCACCAAGGGCTTCGATGATGGGCAACCGAGCCGAAGCAGCCCCTTTGTGGAGATTGGCAAGGAAAAGACTGACCAGTCCGAAGTCCGCGAGCTTATCGAGCATGCGGGCACGATCAGCACCACGTACCAGGTCCAGTACCTTAAGAAGACACTCCGCAAGCAGACGCGGTTGCCTTTTGTAAGGAGCAAGTTCATCAGGCGCCAAGGCTTCGTCATACATGAGATGCATATAGATATCGAGAACGGCCGTTGCTGCAGCCGCATGACGGCGCTCACTGCGATCGCGCAGAAAGCGTCCACCAATCAGGAGCAGCATCCCGCAGATCGCGATGGCGGCCAGATACCAGGACAGCGGCCAGAGGATTTGGACACCGACCATGCCTAAAACCGGTGCGTCAGACCAAGGACAATATCAGTCCGCGTGTAGGGGGCACCGGTTTCTCTGGTCGCGGAGAGCTGCAGCGCATTGGTCGAATTCAAATTGACCGTAAAACCGGCACTAACGGCCTCGACCTTGTAGGTGACACCGGCACTGGTGTCAGGTGCATTAGCATAACCCACATTGAAGGACAGACCGCGCATCAGCCGCGCCATGCCGCGAAGCGCAAAGCCGGAGAGCGTCTGCCCTGCGGCCCGCGTGTCGATGTAGCGCGCCGAAAACGAAAGTGAATCTCCCTCCATCAGCGTGACCACCGGCTGCAATGAATCAACAGCTCCCGAGGGATACCATGCGAAGGAGCCATCGAGACCGGCAACAACCTGCCAGAGCCCGCCAACGCCAAACAGAGGTGCAGTCAGGCTCGCGTCAAGCAGATGCCGGGCCCGGTAGACTGCATTGGGGGACCCACCATAGCCCAGTAGAACCCCCACCGGACCAAAATTATGGCTAACAGCAAGGTGCAGGTAGGTATTGTCGATATTGAAGCGGCGGGTCTGCTCCAGACCTGCACTCAAAACCGTCCGTGAGCCGAGATTGCGGGCAAGGGCAAAGTCCTCTTCGCTCCAGGCAGGCAGATGCCGCGACAGGACACTATAGGTGGCATCGGCATCTGCGCGCCAGCTGGGCGCATTCTTTGCCTGCTCCGCACGGTTGATGGCTGCGAGCAGGCCCTGGGCTTCCTGGCTTGCAGGCCCGGCCAGGAGTGGCGCCAGACGCCTGCGGGCTTCACCATTGTGCGATTGAAAATAGGCAACACGCGCATAGGCCAACCGGAGATCCGCATAATGTGGGGCAATTTCTAGCCCGCGCTTCAGGGCCTGCTCTGCGGCCCGGTAGCGATGGCTGCTGCTATAGGCGAGACCGAGATTAAGCCAGCCATCCGCGTCGTTGGGTGCCGATTTGAGGTAGAGCTTAAGGTCGGCAATAGCTGCTGTGAATTTTCCGTCAAGACGCTCCTTAACAGCGCGATGCAGCAGATCGGGAGCCTGGGCCGAGGCTGACGACAGACTCAAAAGTCCCACGGCCAATAGCACAGCCAGTCGTCGCAGGATCATGGCGCAGCTGGTGTCCCCGGTAACAGTCGCGCCAGACGGACCAGAAGCTCGTCAGGATTGAAGGGTTTGCTGAGATAGTCGGCCGCGCCTTCGCGCAGTCCTGCCACCACGTCCTCCTCCCGCTTCATAGCCGTCAGCATGATGACCACTGTGTCCTTGTACGCGGGGTCGGTCTTCAGCCGGCGTAAGGTTTCAAAGCCGTCGAGCACAGGCATCATGGCATCCAGAACGATGGCCGACGGTTTGAGCGCGAGAGCCTGTTCCAGCGCCTCCTTACCGTTTGTCACGCCCACAAACCGATAGCCCGCCTTCACCAGCTTATGCTCAAGAATGGCCCGCAGGAGCTGATCGTCATCTGCTACAAGGACCAATCGCGGTTCGTCGGTCGTCATCAAAGCGCTTCCCCAAGCTTCAGTACGCCAGAGTTAGGCAGACAATTCAACCTGCAAAAGCAGATTCACCCCGATAGCCGTCGGAAGAACGCATTTTCCTTGCCTACATTGGACTTAGGCAGATCGCTCCAGAGAAGGAACTCTTGAGGGTGGCTTGCTCGCAGCGGCCGCACGGTGGAATTTTCCGGCGCGCTGAAGGGCGAAATTTAGAGCCGCCCTGTAGAGGGGCGTCTCAAGGTTGCAGACTGCACCGGAGCCCGCGGTTCCTGCGACAAAACCAGTTTTGTCCATGCAGCCAGGGCCCTTTCCCATCATACCCGCGCTTTACTCTCTGCCGGCGTTGAACGGTTGCTCGCCACAGCGCGACGGTCGCACCCAATATGGGTGAACAGGCGGCAAATATTGGTGGGAAAATTGAGGGTGTCTGGCCCGGTTCATGTGCAATTCGCCTGCACAACCAGGTTTACGTCACGCTGAATTTCCGACAGCGTGCAAGCCCCCCGAAGCTGGCTACAGCGATCTGCCTGAGAACTTCACCTGGCGTCTGACTTCAGGCCATCCGCCAGAGCAGTTGGTGACACGTCATGAGCCAAAAGTTTCCGCTCTGCGGCCCCGATACCCACCAGCTTCCTTGCACAAAAGCCAATGCATATCGAGCCTTTGCGCGTGTCGCAGTTGATATTGGCTACCTCACGATTTCAGGTCCGTCATGACATTGACGTTAATCAATGATATAAAAGTGCTGAAAAGGCATTGCTCATCGCGAAAAGGGCCTCAACCTCCCTCCTGGGGTCACTGTGGCAAGGGGCGGCGCTGACGCCCAGAACGGAGACGCAAGATGTTTCCGACTTCCGTCCGACGAGAGGTCATTGCGCTCCTCATAGCGAAACTCGTTCTGCTTTCTGTCCTCTACGTCCTCTTCTTCTCGCCAAGCCACCGTGTGAACGTGACGCCGCAACGGCTTGAGCATCATCTTTTCGCCGATAACGCATCCTAAGGGGCGTTCTCATGCATATTGTCGAACTTTCCCGACTGCAGTTTGCCGTCACCGCACTCTATCACTTTATCTTCGTGCCGCTGACATTGGGACTTTCGGTTCTGCTCGGCATCATGGAGACCGTCTATGTGATGACCGACAAGCCAATCTGGCGCGACCTCACCAAATTCTGGGGCATGCTGTTTGGAATCAATTTTGCGATGGGCGTTGCTACCGGTATCACCATGGAGTTTCAGTTCGGTACCAACTGGGCCTATTATTCGCAATATGTGGGCGACGTTTTTGGAGCCCCGCTCGCCATCGAAGGACTGATGGCGTTTTTCCTTGAGGCTACGTTTATCGGGCTGTTCTTCTTTGCCTGGGACCGGCTCTCCAAAGTGCAGCATCTGGTTGCGACCTGGGCTCTCGCTCTCGGGTCCAATCTCTCGGCGCTGTGGATCCTGATCGCCAATGGCTGGATGCAGCATCCGGTGGGAGCGCGGTTTAATCCCGCGACCATGCGCATGGAGGTGACCAACTTCATGGCTGTGATGTTCAATCCGGTTGCCCAGGCCAAATTCGTGCACACGGTCAGCGCTGGTTATGTCACCGGATCGATCTTTGTGCTGGCGATCAGCGCCTTCTATCTGCTGCGCGACCGTCACCGGGAATTTGCCAAGCGCTCGATGACCGTCGCGGCAAGTTTCGGACTGGCCTCCGCGCTTTGCGTCGTCGTTCTGGGCGATGAATCGGGCTATACTGCCGGCCAGAACCAGAAGATGAAGATCGCCGCGATCGAGGCGATGTGGCACACTGA
>JAKBAU010000119.1:0-2053 GCA_021808875.1 Pseudomonadota bacterium
TCACGAGCCATGAGCACTGCCTGGTTCCAGCGCTCGATTGCCGCAGAAGACCTACGCATCGATTGGTCACCTATCTCCTCGAAATGTGCCCAAAGATGGTGGCCCTTTACGCGATCTACGCCAAGTGGCACGGCTAGCACGCTTACGACGGCAAGTTCATTAACGTTTGACTCGAGAAAGGTCATCTGGAAAGTGATACGGCATCGGTTGCCGCCGGCCGCCGCAAGCGTATCGCGGACTGCCACGAAATCACGAACGTTTTGGATTAACTCCTCCCAGCGACTGCCTAACATGATAGCCTCGTGGGTTAATTTCGTCGCACCGTTCCATGAGATCTTTACGTCCGATGTTACAGGCACGATCCGCTCGGCCCAGGCAGAAGCGCCGCGGCGGGGAAAGGAGCCATTTGTCGTTAGATTCAACTTGACGCTGTAGCGATGACAGAGTTCAAGGATCTCATCGAAGTCCTCGTACAGAAGCGGTTCACCCATCGTCGAGGGTATGATTTCGCGAAGTCCGTGTGGCGCTGCGTCGGCGATGACGCGTTCGATCATCTCGACAGGCATCAGCCTCCGTGATCGCCGTTCCTTCCGACGTTCGCGCTGCAGCGAACTATACGGGGAATGTTCCTCGCACATTATGCATCGCAAATTACAAGTGTCTGGGTTGGTGTCGAATGTAATCCGCCAAGGCCCAGGACCACGATGAATACGGGCCGACGAGTGGCGTTCCATTACCTTCTGGTAAAGACGTTCAATCTCGAGAATATGGTCGTCGACTGCAGGGATATCGCCCGATTGGCTATACAAGTAACCTCGAGCGCCAAGCAGGGCTGCGAACTCGGGAGAATCTACGAACCGCTGCATTTGCGACGCGAGAGACTCTATGGAACGATGCTCGCATAGAAGCCCATTGACCTCATGGTTCACATACTCGGCCATCCCTCCGGCATGGGCTGTAATAACCGGAACGCGCGCCTGCTGCGCCTCATGGATCACCAGGGGTGAATTCTCGACCCAGATCGACGGGACAACAATCGCGTCGCAATGGTCAAAGACATCGTGACCAATCTCCTGGTTCTTGTACTCAGGAATCCAATCAATTCGAGCCGCAACGTCTGCAGGCAGCGAAGCCGCAAGACTCTTTAGTGAGTCGGTCTCCTGTCCGCGAGGGCGACCCCAGATCCGCAGTCGCGCATCCCCGGTAAGGTTTCCAAACGCCTGGATGAGGTTGTGGACACCCTTCGCCGGTATATGAGTGCCGATGTAGCCAAAGGTAAATGGTTCTCCCGCTGACCGACGTCGACCGGCCATTCGCTCTCGCACGAAACCGTAGTCCAGATACACAAGCTTACTCTCGGGCAATCCGAATTCGTCCCGGAAGCGGTCGCGGAGATAGCGTGCCGGGGCAATGAAGAGGTCCACGAGTTCACTGATCTCGCGCAGGTGGCGCATGCGTCGAGCAACCCAATCCGTCCAGTAGGTAACATCAGCCTCACGTTCGTCCGGAGCGCCGCTGAAATACCTAGCATAGCAACGTTCGGCACATTTGCGGTCCTCCTGCCCATCGCAGACGGGCCAGAGGTTGTTCGGCTCCTCTGGGAACATCTGCATGAACTGGCCGCGGGGACACATTAGCCAGTAATCATGCAAGGTAAATACGATTGGGATTTCCCGCAGCGCCGCTTCGCGCAAGAGGGAGGTAGAAAGGTGATTGAGGTGACCGACATGAACAAGGGCGGGGTTAACCCGATCGAGCACCTCGGCGAAACGCTGATCAATCCCTGCCGCGCGGTAGCGGTCCTTCAGGCGAGGATTGTTAACGATGTGAAGGGTAATTCGTGGGTCGTCAGCGTCATAGTCGGTGCGAAGCCGGAAGTCGGGCGCAAAGGAGTCCTCTTCCCGTGTGAACACATGGACCTCATGATGTTCGGCTAACCCCTGGCATAGCGTCTGGCTGTAAACCTCCGATCCTGCATTGTAGCGCATCGGATAGCCATGAATGACCTTCAGTATCTTCATGACTCAAACCCCTGAGCGTTAGCGCGAAATGC
>JAKBAU010000119.1:2063-10032 GCA_021808875.1 Pseudomonadota bacterium
TGCGTGGATCAACCGAGTCAGTCCCTCCTCAAGCGGAACACAAGGCGCCCAACCGAGCAGAGTCTTAGCGCGTGCGGGACTCCCAAAAAAACGCGCGACATCAAAGTCCCGAGGCGGAGCTAGACGGATCGTCGAGCCTGATTGCCCGATTCGAACGGCGAGGTTGGCGAGCTGCCCCAATGTCGTCGGTATGCCCGTCACAAAGTGGAGAGGAGGCGGCACGCCGCGTTCCGCAGCGAGCAAATCGGTTAAAGCGAGAATGCCGCGCGCGACGTCGTCGATGTGGGTGAAGTCGAATGTGTGCTCGGCTCCATCAACCCGAAGCTCATGACCCATTGCCCCGGCGCGTGCGAAGGCCGGAACCACTCGGTCGACGTGGTCGTTCGTCGAGCCGAATACATTGGACAGACGGATCGTACAGGCCCGGAGACCGGCCCGCTGCGCATCCGATATGAGCCGTTCCCCCTCATACTTCGACCGTCCGTAGATATTCACTGGACGGAGCGGATAATCCTCTGTGACCGGGAGTTGGTCTGGCTGCCCATAAACCTCCCGACTGCTTGCAAAGATCACCCACGGAGAAGCCAACGACTCCGCGGCAAACGTCAGCACGTTTTGCAAACCACCAACGTTGGTCGCCCAACACAGCTCGGGATCGCGTTCCCCCCAGATAACGCGCGAAACACTAGCTAAGTGGATGACGCCACTGACGCCTGCGACTGCATTTCGTACCTTATCGCGGTCGCAGATATCCCCATGAGCTTCGCCATGCGCTCGAATATCGAAGGGAATTACATCCGTGCTGCGGGCGGAAAATGCTCGCAAGAGCGCTGTGCCGACGAGCCCAGACGAGCCAGTGATCAGAATTTTTTGGTTCAAATTAGTCTCCCAGGGTCCGCGTCTTGGTGGCGTCGCGTTTTGTGTGGAAATTGCCTTTGGCGACGCCTCCGGCTGGGGGAACATGACGATGTTAGGCGACGAGATCAAGATGCATTGAGGCGGTTGGTTCACCGAGGCTCTGCCAACCGTCGACCTTTCGCATGGTGATCTGTCCGGATGCGAGGAGCGACCAGAACAACATCGCCGCGGTCTCGGCTGACGGTAAGACGGTCTGGGTCTTGATCCGGCGCTTGAATTCCTCGTGCAGACGTTCGATCGCATTCGTCGTTCTGGCGAATTTCCACTGGCTTTGGGGCAGTCGGGTGAAGGTGAACAGCCGATCACCGGCTTCTTCGAGGCTGTCAGCGACACCGCGACATTTCAGCCGCCATTTGGCCAGGAACAGCCGGCGTCGGCGCATCACCTCGGTGCTGGTTTCGGCGTAGATCATGTCGTTGTAGTCCGCCGTGACCTCCTTGTGCATCGCCTCGGGGGCGTGCGCCAGCAGATTTCGATGCTTGTGGACCTTATGCCGACGTCGGCATAAGGTGCATTATGCCGACTTCCGGATTATGCCGACATCTGGCGTCAAATCAGCCCGGGTGGCGGTGCTCGCTGAGATGGACGCGGCATAATCCCAATTCGCTGCTGAGCAGCGCAAGCTCCTTTCTTTTCGGAAGAGGAGGAGCTTTTCATGTCGATCGATCCACATGGCGTTCGGATCTCCGGGCCGCTCGAACAGTTTGGGAATGGCTATGCGAGCGAGCTGGACCGGCTTGGCTACGCGCCGGCATCCATTCGTTTACAGTTGAAGGTGTTTGCCGATTTGAGCGATTGGCTACTGCGTCACGGCGCTGATGCAGCCTGTTTGAATTCGAGCGAACTCGACCGCTTCCTGAGTAATCGTCGGGCCATCGGTCACTCCAGATACGCTTCACCCAAGGCGATGCGACCTATTCTGGATTATCTTCAGCGGCTTGAGCTCATTATGATCCAAGGCGGGGACGGAGCCATCGGGCTGGTCGACGCGATGCTCGATCGGTTCTGGCGTTACCTTACGGTTGAGCGAGCATTGGCGTCCGTCACGGCGCGCGCCTACCTCAGTATGATACGCCCTTTCATTCAGGGCCGGGTCACCTCTGATTGTGGTGAGTTGGATCTCGAGCACCTGACCTCAGCCGATATCAACTCCTTCGTGGTGATCAGATGTCATCAACAAAGTCGAGGGGCAGCGACACTGACGGTTACAGCCCTTCGGTCCTTTCTTCGATTCCTGCATTTTGATGGCGTCATTGAAAAGTCGCTGGTCTCCGCGGTGCCGTCGGTTGCGAGCCGGCGTTTAGTTGGGCTCCCAAAGGGGCTGGCTCCCGATCAGGTTCAGCGCCTTTTCTCATCATGTGATAATACGACGCGGCGCGGCCGCAGGGATGTCGCCATTCTGACCGTTCTGGTGCGTCTCGGTTTGCGGTCGGGGGAAGTAGCGAAGCTCCGGCTGGACGATATCGACTGGCGAGCCGGTGAAATCATTGTGCGCGGCAAAGCAAACTGCCTCGAACGTATCCCTCTGCCCGCAGATGTCGGTTGCGCGTTGGCCAAATATCTGCAGCATGGGCGCCCTGCGAGCGCCCAAGGGCGGACAGTATTTGTTAGAGTTATGGCGCCGCATCGGAATCTCAGTTCCGCTGGCGTGAGCAACGTAGTGGCCGATGCCGCCAAGCAGGCTGGTCTCGGGCGAATCCATGCCCACCGGCTGAGGCATACAGCAGCGATGCAAATGTTGCGGGCCGGGGCGTCATTGCCGGAAATCGGCCAGCTCTTGCGTCACCGCCGAGCTTTAACGACGGCGATTTACGCCAAGGTCGACCGCGATGCCTTACGAGAAATCGCCCGTCCTTGGTCAGGAGACGCCGCATGACCCCCCTTCGTCAGGTGTTGGCTGACTACTTGGTCGTGCGGCGCGCTCTTGGCTACAGGCTAGTCCGAGCCGAGAAACTCCTCGCTCAGTTTCTGACGTTCGTCGAGGACCGTGATGAAGATCATCTAACCATTGAGACCGCCCTAGCTTGGGCAACTGCGCCGGCAAATGTCGATCCAAACTGGATGTCCAGGCGTCTTTCTGTTGTTCGCCGGTTCGCGATCCATCTGCATGGGATCAACCCTGCGACTCAGGTGCCGCCAGCGGATATTCTGCCAGGCCGATCACGCCGAGCGACACCATATCTCTACTCAACGGACGAGATCGCCAAGTTGATGTCGGCGACGAAGATATTGCAGGGGGCGCACCGGAGGGCAACCTATCGAACGCTGATCGGTTTGCTGACCGCGACTGGTATGCGGGTCGGAGAAACGATCGGGCTCGATCGCGACGATCTCGATACGATCACCGGCGTACTCACTATCCGCAATGGGAAATTCGGAAAATCTCGTGAGCTGCCGTTACATTCTAGCACCCTCACGGCCCTGAGCGACTATCTTGGCTCCACCGATCGGCCTTACCACGCCCGGAAGGTTTCAGCCTTCTTTCTGTCGCCAGCGGGTACAAGGTTGCTCTACACCAACGTCCAGAACACATTCCAGCGGCTTGCCCGTCATTCTGGCATCACGCCGCGTTCGGCAGCATGCAGGCCAAGGCTCCACGATCTCCGACACAGCTTCGCTGTCAACACCATTCTCGACGCCTATCGCGAGGGCGTCGATCCGGGGGCGAGATTGGCGATCCTGTCGACCTATCTCGGCCACATCAATCCGGCTCACACATATTGGTATCTGTCAGCGTCGCCAGAGTTGCTGCAGTTGGCTGGAGATCGATTAGAGCGCTACCTCGGAGGCGGCGCATGACCCTACTTGCCGCAACCTTGCAGGCGTTCTTTACGGACCGTCTGGTTCGTCAGCGCCAAGTTAGCCCGAATACGCTGGCCGCATACCGCGACACGCTAAGATTACTACTGGTCTTTGCCGCGAGCAGGAAGGGTAAAGAGCCATCCAAATTGGATATCGACGATCTCGATGCTCCATTAATCGGTGCCTTCCTCGACAATCTCGAACGGCAGCGTAAAAATGGCCCGCGCACTCGCAATGCCCGGCTTGCAGCAATACGCTCGCTGTTCCGGTACGCAGCCCTTCAGCATCCTGACCATGCGGCAGTCATCGCACGCGTTCTTGCCATCCCTCCAAAGCGCTTTGACCGAAAGCTCGTGACATTCCTCAACGAATCGGAAATCAGCGCGCTGCTTGCTGCACCCGATCAGTCGACATGGACCGGCCGGCGTGATCATGCGCTCTTCAGTCTTGCTACCCAGACCGGTCTGCGGGCATCAGAACTGATCAGCCTTCAATGCAGCGCTATCCATCTTGGCGCTGGTGCGCACGTGAGCTGTCACGGAAAGGGACGAAAGCAGCGTATCACCCCACTCACCCAGAACCTAGTCGCTACTCTTCGCATCTGGCTCGCAGAGCGGGGCAGTTTGCCTGGTGTTCCGCTCTTCGTGACGTGCTCCGGCAAAGCACTCAGTCGCGATGCCCTTGAGCACAGGCTTGCCAAATACGTGCGAATTGCCGGCCGCATCTGTCCATCGCTTCTAGAAAAGTCCGTGACCATGCATGTCTTGCGGCACTCTGCGGCAATGCGATTGTTGCGCGCTGGGGTCGACACGTCGGTTATCGCTCTTTGGTTGGGGCACGAGAATGTAGAAACCACCCAAATCTACTTGCATGCCGATCTGGCCATCAAGGAACGCGCACTGGCCAGGACAACGCCCGCGGAAACCCCACCAGGACGATTCCGACCCACCGACAAGCTTCTCGCCTTTCTACAGGCTCTCTGATTATGCCGCGTCCATCTCAGCGAGCACCGCCACCCGGGCTGATTTGACGCCAGATGTCGGCATAATCCGGAAGTCGGCATAATGCACCTTATGCCGACGTCGGCATAAGGTGCACAAGCATCGAAATCTGCTGGCGCACGCTCCCGAGGCGATGCACGAGGAGATCACGGCCGACTACAACGACATGATCTACGCCGAAACCAGTGCCGAGGTGATGCGCCGACGCCGGCTGTTCCTGGCCAAATGGCGGCTGAAATGTCGCGGTGTCGCCGACAGCCTCGAAGAAGCCGGTGATCGGCTGTTCACCTTCACCCGACTGCCCCAAAGCCAGTGGAAATCCGCCAGAACGACGAATGCGATCGAACGTCTGCACGAGGAATTCAAGCGCCGGATCAAGACCCAGACCGTCTTACCGTCAGCCGAGACCGCGGCAATGTTGTTCTGGTCGCTGCTCGCATCCGGACAGATCACCATGCGAAAAGTCGACGGTTGGCAGAGCCTCGGAGAACCACCCGTCTCAATGCATCTTGATCTTGTTGCCTGACCTCGTCATGTTTCCCGAACCGGAGTTGCCCCCCAAGGCAATTTCCACACAAAACGCGACGCCACCAACAATTTTCGCAGGTCACAGATTGATCTTCACTGCCGTTCGCTCTTCAGTGCCGTTTGCCATCGCGCATGGTCCGATCAATCGCCATCCCTAGACCGACAAACCCAACGGTGAGCTCGGGGATCCACATCAGGCACACAGCAACCGTCAACAAAAACGCAATTCCCAGGATTTTCAGCAGGAGCAGCAATGCCCGGCCAATACGGGCCATAATCCGCTCCCAGCGCTCTTGGCGCCGTGCCATGCGGTTCATCGCCTCTCGATGACGCATCTCTTGGAGCTGCCGCTGCTCATATTTCCAATGGTCGAATGCGAACGCCCGGCGGTTCCAGGTCTCATAGGCATCGATCGACTTGGTGAGGTGCGCATCAATATCGTCGCGCGTTCCCCGGAAAACTGTCTTCTCACCTTTGAGTTGGAACCGGTAATTGGCAATCTGATCCGCTGGCACTGAGGGGTCGTCATAGTGCCGAAGCCGCCGCCGCATGATTTTGATCCGCTCATACGCTTCCGGCTTGAGGGGGGCCGGACCGGGCGGATAAGGCGCCCGATCGCGCCGGCGGCCTTTAAACCATTCGATCATATTGAACATTTTTGCGCTCCTCATTCTCAAGCATTGCTTGGGTTGTTGGGGGTTATTGATGGCTGTTTCTGGTGGCTGTTGGTGGTAGGGGTTGGTGGCGGCGGCGGGCCTAGGTGAGTTCGCCGGGTTCGCCAAAGACCCGCTCTGTGGGCAGGCTGATAAAAATCCGCTTGATCAAGGGCCCAGCCAGCCCGGCGGACGAGGCAGGGGAGATCGCTTTTTGATCAGTGGCGAGGCGATGATACGGTGCGGCTGTCGACGGGCCCTGTAGTCGGTAACCATGGTAACTGCGGAATTACTGCGGAAATTCAGGCAAATGGCACCGCCACACTCACGCCGGCGTTCGGCATCGAGCACTTGCTCGAGAAAGCTCTTTGCCATCGACCGGCAGAGCTCAATGGCCGGATCATGCGCGTGCCGAGGGCGTAGTCTCCACGGGGTGAGAGGATGACGTCCCAGCCACAGGGTCGCCTCGGCGTCATCGGCAGGATCGGGAGCCGGGATACCATCGAGATCCCACCGCATCAGCGCGCGGCCGACACCGGTGAATTTTTGGGTTCTGACAAAATCAAGTCCAATGGCACCAATGGTGAGTGCCAAGAAATAGCGTTGGATTTCGGTCCATTCGGTGGTGCCAGACTGCGTCAGGGTCAGTGAGCAGGTTCGGACGTTGGGCTGGCCTGCAGCGCCGAGGGTGGGAAGTGTTGCACGCATGAGAACGGGCGAGGAAATTGTCATCTTTTTCTCCTGATAAGGGTGCCGCTGTTGGTGCGGCGCGATGGATGGAAAATCCGGGCGGAGGGATCAGGGTCATGCTGAAATGCTGTGCCGCGGTGGGCGTCGGCGGTGCATATGCCCGCCGCCGACGCCGAACACGCCATTCGACGCAACCCGACCTCCGCCGTGACCCAGCTCGCGGTTGTGCTCAGAGCGAAAAGCCCAAGAGCCAGAGAACCAGGGCACCAATGGTGCCGGTCATCAGGGCGGCTCCGAGGACGCCGATCACCCGCAGCCACAGGGTCGTTCTGAGCAACCCATCGGTATTGGGAGACGCCCAGCTTGGGGTGCCGCGGCGTGCTGCCTCGCGGAGCAAATGACCGCGATTGAGTGGGGTGTTTGTGGTCGGTTTTGACTGATGATCGTTTGTCATTCTTTGATCCTTTCATGGTGTATGACCAGAAAAGAATCGCTTATTATTGAGCGAAGAGCAAAAAACTGACCAAGAAATCGGATAGAGATAAATCAAGAAATTTATACTCAAGATAACACGTCAATTATGATTATATCATCATTGTCTCAGCGCATCCGTTCAACCTGGCAGGGGTGTTGATCGGCAGCGATGTTCCAAGGGCAGCATTTCTGGTAGCGGCACAGGCATCGATGTCCTGGAGTGCGGCTGTCCGGCTGTGCGGCTGTGCGGGCGGCGGAGCGAATGCTAGCGAAGAATCCTGCACGCCGGTTTGATCGGAGCCGCCGGTGACAATACAATTGGTGCCGGTGGGACGAAGTTCGCATTCCGAACCGTCGTTATCGGCAGCGATCTCGGGATGGTCGGGAAATGTGAACCGATGATCACGAACCTTGCCGTATGGCCTGCTCGGGCCGTTGATTGGGGAGACAAATTGCTGTCAACGCCATGACGACATCAAGGTTACGGTCGAGCGAACGCAGCTGCGCGTTCTCCAACAGGCTGCCAGAGTGCGATAGCGATGGCGCGGTGCCACCACAACGTCGGCGGCGCTTTCGGCCGCACCTCCAACGCCATGTGTCGGTTGGGGTGAAAGCGGAAGGCCGGTTCCCGGCACATGGGCGGAGTAACGGACGTTCCCTGCACGGCGAGGATTGGCCGAAACCGGACGGTCTGGTTTGAGAGGTGAAACCCAGGAAGGCGGACATTTCCGATTGTAACCCCCCTACAGAATTCGCCACATGTACGACTTAAAGTGCCCCTGCGGTAGGCATCGAATTGCCCGTCAGGCGCATGGAAAATTGCGCCAAAAACTGGCGATGGACCCAGCCGACGCCATGAGCAGATCGGTTGTCAAAAGCATGTTATCGATGCTCACCGTTAGA
>JAKBAU010000120.1 GCA_021808875.1 Pseudomonadota bacterium
AGATCGCCAATGGCGGCTCCATGGGCGCATTGGACATCATCGGCGAAAATCAGCAACTCGGGTTTCAGATCGGCCTCGGCGCTGGCAGCCAGCAAAACCGCCTTCGCCGACTGGCGGCTGTCAGTGCCATCGGCACCCTTAGCCACCGTGATCCTGCCCTGATAGGCCGCACGCGCCTTGGCCCCAACCACCTGCTTGAACACCTGGGCGCTGGCGGTGCGTTCTGCCCGATGATTGAGCCGGATGGTCATGTCAGAATGCCGGCCGGGGAGCACAACCTGTAGTCCGCGCAGCTCGGTCTGAGTTGCGACACCATCAAGGTCGAGCTGCAGTTCCAGCCGTGACAGCCGCGCCCCAAAATCAGCAAAGTGCGACTGATAGCAAGATCCTTTAGCCTGCCGCATACCAATGGTCTCGACCAAAGCGGCATCACCTGCAGATTGTGCCAACCTCACGTGACGCAGGCTTGCACCCTCTTCCAAAATGATTTCGATGCCGATATTGGCGAGCTGGCCCTGATGGGCGTGGTGCTCCAAAAGTTCCAGCTCGGCTCCGTCCTCAACCACAAGCAGAATGCGCACATGATGGCTGTGATGCGAACGGAAAAAGAGCCCGACAGGATCCTCCAGGATCATGCCCGAGGGAACCCTCAAGGCGACGCCGCCGGTCATCAGCGCAAGAGCCGCGCCACACAACCCGTCATGCACCAGAGTTCCAAGTTGGCGCTCAACCCAGGGAGGTGGCGCAGTACTGCCACTTAGATCAACCATCTCGATAGCGGCCGGCAGCTTCGCAGACGCTGTCAAGAGCACGCCGTCAACGATCTCAAGGCTCGCACCGCCCAACGCGGTGAAGGGATTATGCAGTTCCTTGCCCGCTCGAGTTCCCCCGGCTGAATTTAATACCTCGCGCAGGTCGCTGTATTTCCAGTCTTCGATACGCCGGTGCGGCAGACCCTCACGACGCAGCAGCTCAAGCGCTCCGGCGCCACGCCGGGCGATCCAGGACGCCGGCGGCGTACTTGTGTGAAGTAGGTCTTCCACCGTGCTCATGCGGCATCCTTGACGATGTGACTATAGCCTCTGGCTTCGAGCTCTAATGCCAGCTCTTTGCCGCCTTCCGCCACAATCCGTCCCCCCGCAAGCACATGGACACGATCCGGGACGATATAGTTGAGCAGACGCTGATAGTGGGTGATCACCAACATGGACCGCCCTGGGACGCGCAGCTTGTTTACGCCCTCAGCCACCAGTTTCAGCGCATCGATATCAAGGCCGGAGTCAGTTTCGTCCAAAATCGCCAGCTTGGGCTCGAACAGGGCCATCTGTAGGACCTCAAGGCGCTTCTTCTCGCCGCCGGAAAAACCCACATTGAGTGCACGGCGCAGCATATCTTCAGAAATGTCGAGGCTACGGGCCTTGTCGCGCACCAGGCGCAAAACAGTCATCGCGTCGAATTCACTTTCAGAACGTGCGCGACGCTGGGCATTCAGCGTCGCCTTGAGAAAATTGATGGTCGTAACACCCGGAATCTCAACCGGATATTGCAGTGCGAGGAAAACGCCGCGCGCTGCGCGGGCCTCTGGCGGCATCACCGTCAGATCTTCCCCCTTGTAGATGATTGATCCAGAGGTGATGTCATAGCCGTCACGCCCTGCCAGAACATAGGAAAGCGTCGACTTACCAGACCCATTGGGCCCCATGATGGCATGGACTTCACCTTCGCCAACATGAAGCGACAGCCCTTTGAGGATTTCCTTGCCCTCGACGGCGACGTGAAGATCTTTGATATCCAGCATTATCCCACACTACCTTCCAGACTAATTCCGACCAGCTTTTGTGCTTCAACAGCAAATTCCATCGGCAACTGCTGCAAAACCTCCCGGCAAAAGCCATTGACAATCAAGGCGACCGCTTCCTCGGGAGGGACGCCCCGGCTGGTGCAATAAAACAGCTGTTCTTCGGCAATTTTTGACGTGGTCGCTTCATGCTCGATGCGAGCCGTACGATTACGGCTTTCGATATAGGGCACAGTATGAGCCCCGCATTCCTTGCCGATCAGCAAGGAGTCGCATTGTGTGAAGTTGCGTGCCTGCTGTGCCCGGGGATGCACGGAAACCAGGCCACGATAGGTGTTCTGAGCCTTGCCCGCCGAAATACCCTTGGAGATGATTCGTGAACGGGTATTGCGTCCCAAATGAATCATCTTGGTTCCGGTATCGGCCTGCTGACAATGGTTGGCAATTGCGATCGAATAAAATTCTCCAACGGAATTGTCGCCCCGCAAAATGCAGGACGGATATTTCCAGGTGATCGCCGATCCGGTTTCGACCTGGGTCCAGGAAATCTTGGAATTATTGCCTCGACAATCGCCGCGCTTGGTGACGAAATTATAGATCCCACCAAGTCCGTTCTCGTCACCTGGATACCAATTCTGAACGGTCGAATATTTGATCTCCGCGCCTTCCAGCGCCACCAGTTCGACAACCGCCGCATGTAGCTGGTTTTCATCGCGCTTTGGGGCCGTGCAGCCCTCGAGATAGCTCACATAAGAGCCTTCATCGGCAATGATTAAAGTACGCTCAAACTGTCCAGTCTCGCTCGCGTTGATGCGGAAATAGGTGGACAGCTCCATCGGGCAGCGCACCCCCTTGGGCACATAGACAAAGCTGCCGTCAGAAAATACCGCGGAATTGAGCGTAGCAAAAAAGTTGTCGGTTTCCGGTACCACGCTGCCTAGATATTTGCGCACGAGTTCCGGATGCTCGCGAATTGCCTCAGAAATCGGACAGAAAATTACTCCGGCCTTGTTCAGGGTTTCCTTGAATGTGGTGGCCACTGACACTGAATCAAAGACGGCGTCGACCGCAACTCCTGCCAGAAGCTTCTGTTCGGAGAGGGGTATCCCGAGCTTGTTGTAGGTCTCAAGTAATTTTGGATCGATTTCATCGAGGCTCTGTGGCTTGTCTTTGGTCGATTTGGGCGCCGCGTAGTAGTAGGCGTTCTCGTAGTCGATCTTGGGGTATTTCACCCGCGCCCAGTTTGGCTCCTGCATTTGCCGCCAGCGACGATAGGCCGAAAGCCGCCATTCCAGCATCCATTCCGGTTCGCCTTTCTTGCCGGAAATGAACGCCACGGTCTCCTCGGTGAGGCCTCGGGGCGCAAGTTCCATTTCAATATCTGTGACAAAGCCATATTTGTACTTCTCACCGAGGGCTTCAACTTGCGTGCGGGTCTGTTCGATCGCGGACATGATTACCTCAGGCAGCCACGCGCCCACCGGCGCGCTGGCTTAATCTATAAAGCGAGTGGATGGCGGCGGCTCCGTCGGTTGGATGATTGGTCCAGCCGAAACTGACCCGTAGGGCCGCATCAGCGAGGTGCGGAGGAACATTCATCGCCCGCAAGACATGTGACCGACCAACCTTCCCGGAGGAGCACGCGGCCCCGGAACTGATCGCGATGCCGTCGAGGTCGAGCGCCATCACAGCGGTTTGTGCCACAATATCAGGCAGCGCAAAATTCGATGTCCCCCCAAGACGCGGCGCATTCTCCGAAAATATGACGACATCGGCAAAGGCCGTCTTCAGGTCGCGTTCAAACTGGTCGCGCAAAGCAGTGAGGCTTTTCAGTTCCTCGGCTGTTTCCAAAGCCATTGCCGCACCGAAGCCCGCGATAGCAGCAACGTTTTCGCTTCCTGCACGCCGTCCTTTTTCCTGACCTCCTCCCACGAGCTGCGCAGCAAACGGTGCATCGGAGCGCACGATAAGGGCGCCTGTTCCCTGCGGGCCTCCCAATTTGTGAGCGCTGAATGCGACATAATCTGCCGTAATGGCGATCCGGCCAGCTCCTTGAACGGCATCACACACGAACAAAGCCCCAGCCTCGCGGGTCAGGCCATGAATCTGTGCCACCGGCTGGATGGCGCCGGTTTCATTATTCGCGGCCATGACACAAACCAGGCTCTGACCAAGACCACCGGCGAGCCATCGCGTCAGGAAGCCGAGATCAATCACCCCTTCGGCCGTGACAGGCAGGAGGTCGATCTGCAGCTCCGGGGCCCTCTCTCCCATTGCCCGCACCGTTGCGCGAACGCAATCGTGCTCGATCGCAGAAACCAGCATTCGGGAAATCGGCCTGCCTTCAGCTCGGGCGCCATAAAATGCGCCCCACAGGGCCAGGGCGCAGCTTTCGCTTCCACCGCTGGTGAACACCACGGTACTCGCGTCCACCCCCATGCGCCGAGCCACCTCAGCTCGTCCCTGTTCGATGAGGGCACGCGCCCTTCGGCCGGCGCGATGCACACTCGAAGCATTGCCGCCAGCCCTGAGAGCACGCAGCAGCGCCGCACGCGCCTCGCGGCGCGCTGGTGTGGTGGCATTGTGATCCAGGTAGATCATCCGTGTCTCATTCAGCCGCCACAGCCTGCAGGGCAGCCAGCGCATGGGCCCGCCCCAGCACCCGACGCTCCACCACATCGGCGAGCGACACGGTGGCAAGAAAAACGTGGATATGCCTGCCGAGCTCTTCCCACAGGTCATGGGTCACGCAACGTCCAGCTGAGCCGGTACAACCCTTGGCACTGCCCTCACGGCAGCGTGTTGCGGTGATCGGCTCGTCGACGGCAAGAATAATGTCGGCGATGCGGATATCTTCGGAGGAGCGGCTGAGCCGATAGCCTCCACCTGGCCCACGCACACTCTTGACCAGGCCACCGCGCCGCAGCTTGGCGAACAGCTGCTCCAGATAGGAGAGCGAAATCTCCTGGCGTTTGGCGATTTCCGCCAGCGAGACCGGCCGGCTTGCCGCCTGCTGTGCCGCCAGATCGGCCATCGCCATCACCGCATAGCGTCCCTTGGTGCTCAACCGCATATCGACCCTCGTCTCTATCCTCTGTCGGCCAACTGCCCGCGTTTGTACTTGCTTTTCCAGGGCCGCTTCGGTGTAGAAACGGCTCCCCTCCCGCTGTTGCGGCGCAGCGCCGCGCTGCAGGAGTTAGGGGATATAGATATTCCGACTGGCGTGGTCAAGAATTGAGCGCACCAAACAGGGCCTGAATCCCGGGACATGCTGCCTCACCCGGGACTTTTCGCAACGGACTTGTGTATTAAGGGGAAGGAAAACCAGAGTGAAACAATCAGATATTTGCCCCGCAGCCCAGACAAGCCGGAGTGCTGTTCATGCCTGACATTATTCTTCCTGGCCCCGCGGGGCGGATCGAAGCCCGCTATCAGCGTCAGAAGAGCCCTGGAGCACCTATGGCTCTGGTGCTGCATCCCCATCCCCAGTTCGGCGGAACCATGAACAACCCGCTGGTTTATGATCTTTTTCATATGTTCCACCGCTTGGGATGCACCGCGGTACGGTTCAACTTCCGGGGCGTGGGACGCAGCCAGGGTGCTTTTGATTCGGGTGCCGGAGAACTTTCGGACGCGGCAGCGGTGCTGGACTGGATGAATACCCTCTACCCCAACCCGTCCTTTGTCTGGGTTTGTGGCATTTCCTTTGGTGCCTGGATCGGTATGCAACTTTTGATGCGTCGGCCCGAGATCACCGGCTTTGTCTCGATCGCGCCCCCTGCAAGCATGTATGACTTCGCTTTTCTTGCGCCCTGTCCCGCTTCCGGACTGATTGTTCACGGCACCCGTGACCAGGTGGTACCAGAAGCTGACGTGCAGAAGCTGGTCGACCGGCTGACGGCCCAGAAGGGTATCAAGATCACCTATGACAAAGTCGAAGGCGCAAATCACTTCTTCGATAAGCGCGAAGGCGAAGTGCTAGAGGCCGTCGAAGGCTACGTCTCAAGGACAATGGAGCACCCAAACGAGCGCTAGAGAGCTCTGCCCGTCGCGGGCTGGGCCTGGAGCATTATCAGCGTGAGCGGTGCAACCGGCCACCGCTCATGGGCTCCGGCACTCCTGTGGTGCTGGGCAGGGATAGGGCAAGTCCACGTTCAGCCCGAGCTGCAAGGAAGGCAAAGGCTTCGGCTTCGAGAAAATCACCACGCCAGCCCAGACCTTCGGCAGCTATCACTGAGGCCTCCAGACGACGACGCAGTTCGGCCATCAGCGCGGGATTGTGGCGTCCTCCTCCGCAAACCACCCAAAGCCTGGCTGGCTCCGGAAAATGCTCGCGGGCTCGCGCAATCGCGGCCGCGGTGAAGGCGGTCAGCGTCGCCGCGCCATCTGCAGCATCAAGGTGCTCCACACTGCGCACGCCAAAATCCATGCGGTCGAGCGATTTGGGTGGCCGCCGCGCAAAAAAATCGTGCTCCAGCATCTCTTCTACCACCGTTTCATGGACGCGCCCCGCCCGGGCTAGACGGGCATCCTCATCCAGCGATCGACCGGTGTGACGCAGAGCCCAGTCATCCAGCGGGGCGTTTCCCGGCCCCGTGTCAAAGGCCAAAAGACCGCCCTCACCCACCCAGGTCACATTGGCGACCCCGCCGATGTTGACCACGGCCACAGGGAGCGCAACTTGGCCTGCCGCCACAAGGGCCGCATGATACAGCGGCACCAGCGGAGCACCTTGCCCGCCCGCGCGGACATCCGCAGTACGGAAATCATCAACCACATCAATTCCCGTCAACCGGGCCAGACGAGCGCCATCGCCGAGCTGCAGGGTCCAGCGCTGCTGTGGCCGGTGCAGCACCGTTTGCCCATGAAATCCCACGAGAAAAATTGCCTCGGGCTTGAGATCCGCCTGCACGAGGAGTGCCTGAACCGCGTCCGCATGGGCGTCGGTGAGCGCGCGCTCCACGTCCACCAGCAGCTGCGGCAATGGCGCGCTGCCTTCCAGCTGCGCGGCACAGGCGATCGCCGCGCGCAACTGGGCGTGAAGTTCTGGGCTATAAGGCTGGGTCAGGGCCGCGCCCGAAACCCCAACGCGAACGCCATCGGTCTCCAGCAGTGCCGCATCGATACCATCGAGCGATGTTCCGCTCATCAGCCCGATCACTTTATGCATGGCGAGCCTTCTGCTACAGACGCGGTCTTTCTTAACCGAGCCTGACCAATGTCCGATAGTCCCAAGCGCTTCAAATCCGAATTCCTGCGTCAGTTCGTGGCGCGCGGGGCCTTTTACGATTGCACCGACCCGGAGGGGCTCGACCAGCTCTTCGCTCGCGGTCCTGCGACCGTCTATATCGGCTTTGACTGCACCGCCACTAGCCTCCACGTCGGCAGTCTCGTGCAACTGATGACGCTGCGCCGGTTGCAGCAGGCCGGGCACCGCCCCATTTTGCTGATGGGCGGCGGTACCACCAAGATCGGCGATCCCTCAGGCAAGGATGAAGCCCGCAAACTTTTGTCGTCAGAACAGATCCAAGCTAACAAACAGTCCATTCTCTCTGGAATCCGCCACCTGCTGCATTTTGGCGACGGGCCCAGCGATGCCATTATGGTGGATAATGCCGACTGGCTCGATTGCCTAGAATATATTCCCTTCCTGCGCGACTATGGTCGCCACTTTTCGGTCAATCGGATGCTGACGCTGGAAAGCGTCAAGCTGCGGCTGGATCGCGAGCAGCCTCTGTCGTTCCTAGAGTTCAATTATTCGATTTTGCAGGCCTACGACTTCGTCGAGCTTTACCGCCGCTTTGGCTGCCGCGTGCAATCGAGCGGCTCCGACCAGTGGGGTAATGTCGTCTCCGGAATCGATCTGGGACGACGGGTAGAGAACGTTCAGCTGTTTGGTCTGACGACGCCGCTCATCACCACCGCCTCCGGTGCAAAAATGGGTAAAACCGCGGCAGGCGCCGTATGGCTCAATGCCGAATTGTGTTCGCCCTATGAATACTGGCAATTCTGGCGGAACACTGAGGATCGTGACGTCGGTCGTTTTCTGCGACTGTTCACGGACCTTGCCGAAGCCGAAATTCAGCGGCTTGAAGCCCTTGAGGGCGCCGAGCTCAATGACGCTAAGAAGTGTCTCGCCAATAAAGCCACCGCCATGCTCCATGGCCACAGCGCTGCGGAAGCTGCCAGTGAAACCGCTCGGCGCGTATTCGAAGAAGGTCAGGTAGGGGAACAGCTTCCAACTGTCGAGATTCCGGCGCGCAGTTTTCCCTTGGGTGCTCTGAGTCTCGCCGTGGCCAGCGGACTTGCTGCTTCCAATACCGCGGCCCGTCAGCTGATCGCCAATCATGGATTGCTGTTCAATGACGTACTGGTCAGCGATCCGCGAGCAGAAGTGTCTCTGTCCGATGTAGGTCCCAACGGGGTCATCAAAGTCTCAAAGGGTAAGAAACAGCACGTGCTGGTTCGCCCGGTTGGCTGACACCTACGGTTCCGGCCTGCCGCTCTTTTTTACCGGAGCTGGCGGCCTGGGAGAAGGAGCGGTAGGAGTGCCCTCGAAGATGCGCCGCAGGATCCCGGGAGCCAGCACCGAAAGGGGATTGACGCTCACCTCCGGCTCTTCCGCGTCGCCGCGAACAGCATAGGAAAAGCCAAAAATACCCTCGCCCTTTTTTGATACCAGGACATCGCCGAGAAGCGGAATGGCTCCAAGGACGGAGTTAAGGCCGTAAATCGGGACCAACGCGCCTTCGAGCGCGATGGTGTGGTTACGTCGGTCAAAATAGCCGCTGGCGGTGACCCCGATCGACGGCCCGCTGGCGCGGGCATCGCTGATATTGAGAATTCCCGCAGCCATCTGGAAGGGCGCCCTCAGTTTATCGACCGCGATCCCTTGTCCCCCCATGAGATTGATCAGTCCCGTGAGCGATCCCGCCGAGAACAGGCGCGCCAGAAATGGCTGATGTATCACGGTGAAGTTCGTCATATGCAACACGCCGCGATAATCGATGACACGTTTAGACGCCAGTTCCCGTGGCGTCGGCTTGGGTGACAACGTAGCCAAGAACTCAAGGTGACCACCACGAATCGAGCTGAAGCCAAAGAGCCCATTGAGGAGCAATCCGGCATCGGTAGCTTGCAGGCGCAGGCGCCTCTTTCCGGCGTTGACCAGGATATCGGCCGAGACCTTGGCGGTTTTTGACAGGTCACCGCTCAAGGCCAGTGTCTGTGGCCGGTTGCCTACCCCGCTCGCGGAAAAAGCAAACGGCGCCAATACCACGCCATTGTGCAGGGCGAGGCGGTCGAGATTGACGTTGAAGTCAAATGGCAAATCCGATGGCGCAGCTTTTTGCCCCTGCGTGGCGTTCAGTTTGAGGCGGTCAAGGCCGGTGCCATCCGCCGAACGGCCCGACACGCTGATCTTCAGACCGGTTGCGCCGCTGTCGAGAACACGCAGCGCAAAATCATTTCGCGGCCCCGCATGCAGCTGCGGCATGACAAGCTCGACGAGCTTACCGTCGCTGTTGAAGTTCGCAGTACCCTGCCCGTGCAGCGAGGTACCTGTCAGCACCATCTGTCCGGATGCAATTTGCCCCTGATCCAGACGCAGATGAAGCTGCATCCGCGCCGGAACGCCTGCCGGCTTATGAAAATTGATGACGTTGAGGGTAACAGTTGCCGGATCGAGCACAGCCTTTATGTCGGCCGAATGGATATCGCCCCGATGACCGTCAAGCTCGGCCTGTATCGCAACTGGACCAGCCAGATAGTGCCCAAAGTCAAAGCCGAGGCGGGCGCGTGCTGCCGCATCAAGGATACCACGCGCGCTGATGTGCGTGGTGATGGGATCCTTGGAGCTGAAGTCTTCATCCCAGCTCGCGTCTAACAGAGCACCGGCGTAGCCGATACGTCCGGACACCTGCAACGCCGTGTTATTCACGGTGAACGCCGCCGTACCATTGCGGATGCGATGGCGACCCATGTTGAGGGCAAGACCACGAACTTTGCCCGTGACATGAATGGCAACATCCTTCATGGCCACGTTGCGTCTGGCCGGAATCTTGACGTCCAGATCGATGCTCGCGTTTCCGCGTGCAGTCTGTAAGGCAATATGGAATCTGCTGGGATAGCGGAGCGGTGGCATATTGATCAACGACAGGACATCGCCGAGCTCACCGTCGACATGGCCATGGACATGAACCACGTTGCTGATGAAATACCTATTG
>JAKBAU010000121.1 GCA_021808875.1 Pseudomonadota bacterium
ACGAGGAGCATATCCAGCGTTTGTTTGAATCAGCGCAGATCCTCGGCATGCAGGTTCCCTATACCCAGCAGCAGATATTCGATGCCTGCTATGCGGCGGCGAAGGCGCAGGACATTGTCGATGGTTATGTCCGGCCGGTGGTTTTCCGCGGCTCGGAAATGATGGCGGTTTCGGCCCAGCACAGCAAAATCCACGTCGGTGTGGCGGTCTGGACATGGGGATCTTATTTCGATCCGGCCACCAAGATGAAGGGCATTCGCATGATGGTCTCGGACTGGAGGCGTCCGGCGCCCGACACCGCGCCAACCAAGGCCAAGGCGGCGGGTCTCTACATGATCTGCACACTCTCCAAACATGCAGCCGAAGCCAAGGGCTTTGCTGATGCCCTGATGTTTGATTATCGCGGGTATGTTGCCGAAGCGACCGGAGCTAACATCTTCTTCATCAAGGACGGCACGCTCTTTACCCCGACACCCGACTGCTTCCTGGATGGCATTACCCGTCGTGCGGTGATGGCTCTGGCCAAGGTGCGTCAGGTCCCGGTCATCGAGCGCCACATCGAGCCCAAGGAGATGGAAGGCTTCGAAGAGTGCTTCATTGTTGGCACCGCCGCCGAGGTGACCCCCGTCTCTCAGATCGGGCCCTACAATTTCCAGCCCGGGGCGCTTACCCAGACCCTGATGCATGACTATATGGACGATGTGCACCGCGAAAAATCGGTGGTCAGACTTTAGCTCTGACCTGGCTTCTGCCAGCGCCGGGCGGTGTCAAGATCTGACAGCTTGGCGTCCACCCAGCGGGCGTCGTCGCCATATTGCTCCTGCTTCCAGAACGGCGCCCGGGTCTTCAGATAATCCATCAGGAAGTCGGCGGCCTCGAAGGCACCACGGCGATGGGCGGCTGCGGTGATCACAAGCACAATGCGGGCGCCGGGGCCAAGCCGGCCAATGCGGTGAATGATGCGCACCCCTAAGAGCGGCCATCGCGCCTGCGCGGCATCAACGTGGCGGGCGATCTCCGCTTCCGTCATGCCTGGATAGTGTTCGAGCCTCAAAGCCGTCAGGCCATCATCGGCTCTGACGCGCCCCTCGAAGGTGACGACGGCGCCGATATCGTTGCGTCCGCTTGTGAGGGCAAGGGCTTCTGCCGCGCTGTCGAAATCTGCTTCCTGGACGGAGATCTGCAATTCAGCCTCCTGTCACCGGCGGGAAAAATGCAACTTCACGTGCTGCGTCAAGTTCCTGATCCCAGCACGCATGCTCCTGATCGATCGCCAGATTAAGGCTGTTTGGCAGCCCAAACACGCGCGCATATTCAGGACTGCGCGCTGCGAGATAGGCAGCCAGCTGACGCGCTGTCCTGACCTCGGCAGGCAGGTCCAGCGTCTCCTCGCCGCGACCAAGTTTCTCGCGGACCCAGGCGAAATAAAGCAGCTTCATGCGGGCTCTCCGGCGCTGTGATGCTGCTTCCCATCGCCCTCTTCCGCACGTGGTTTCCGATCAAGATGGGCAAGTCCGGCCCGGAAATAAACGGCTCCGGTATAGACCGTGAGTGCCGCTGCCACCCACAACAGCACCACGGCAAAGGCCAGCGCGCCTGGCACCACGCGATTGGCCGAAGGCCCAAGGATCATTGCACCGATGGCGATCATCTGGATCGTGGTTTTCAGTTTGGCGATCGAGCTCACCGGCACGCTGACACGGACGCCGGCGAGAAATTCGCGCAGACCTGAGACCAGAATTTCGCGGCACAGAATGACGAGGGCGGGGATCAGTTTGTAGCCATCGAAAGCCCCGCCGGCGACCAGCATCATGAGAGCGGTGGCAACGAGGATCTTGTCGGCGATCGGATCGAGCATACGACCGAAGTCGGAATAGGATTTGAGCCTGCGCGCCGCCAGGCCATCGAAGAAATCCGTCACACCGGCGAGGACAAAGATTACGAAGGCCGCAAGCTTGCCCGATGGGCCAGGAACGGCGAAGGCGAGCGCAAACAGCGGCACCAGCGCGATGCGGAACATGGTAAGGAGGTTGGGCAGGCTGTACATGAGTCCACAATTACACCCGCTAGCCGCCCGCATGGAAGAAGTCGTAAATTTTCTTGGCCAGTGTGGCACTGACGCCCGCTACCGCCTGCAGGTCGGCGACGCTGGCTGCGGAAACCGCCCGGGCCGAGCCGAAATGCTGCAGGAGTGCCCGCTTGCGGGCGGCGCCTACCCCTGCGACCTCGTCCAGTGGATTGCTGCCAATCGCCTTGCTGCGCCGTTTTCGGTGGCTGCCGATGGCAAAACGGTGAGCCTCGTCGCGCAAACGCTGTAGGTAATAGAGGACCGGGCTTTTGACATCGAGCCGGAACGGCGCCTGGCCGGGGCGATAAAAATGCTCGCGACCGGCATCGCGATCCGGGCCCTTTGAGATCGCCACCAGGGCGACATCTTCGATGCCGAGATCGGCGAAGACCTGGCTGGCGATGCCAAGTTGGCCCTGGCCACCGTCGATCAGTACAAGCTCGGGCCATTTGGCCTTGGCACTCTCGTCGTCCCTGAGCAGGCGGCCAAAGCGCCGGCTGAGCACTTCACGCAGCATGGCGTAATCATCGCCGGGGGTCAGTTCGTCGGACTTGATGTTGAATTTGCGGTATTCCGCCTTCTCGAAGCCATCGGGGCCCGCGACAATCATGGCGCCGACGGCATGGCGGCCCTGAATGTGGCTGTTGTCGTAGACTTCGATGCGCCGTGGCGGACTGTCGAGACCAAGGGCATCGGCCAGGGCCTCCAGCAGCTGCACCTGGGCCGAGTTTTCAGCCAGCCGCCTTGCCAGCTGTTCGCGGGCATTGCTCAGCGCCATTTCGACGATGTCATGCTTTTCGCCGCGCCGGGGCACGGCGAGTTCGACACGCTTGCCGCTGCGGCTGGTCAGGGCCTCGGCCAGAAGTTCGGCCTCGGCTGCCGATTCGCTGAGGAGGATCAGCGGCGGGCATTCGCGCTCGTCGTAGAATTGCGCGATGAAGCTTGCGAGGATGTCGGCGCTGTCGCCCTGGGCGCCGCTGCGCGGAAAATAGGGCCGGTTTCCCCAGTTCTGTCCGGCGCGAAAGAAAAACACCTGGATGCACACATCGCTGCCTTGGGCGAACAGGGCAAAGACATCGGCATCGGTAAAACTGGTCGGATTGATGCCCTGATTGGACTGGATATGGCTCATGGCGCGAATGCGGTCGCGCAAAACTGCAGCCCGCTCGAAGTCCAGGCCGCGCGATGCCTCTTCCATCTCCTGCGCCAGCCGGGTCTGAACGCTGCGGCTCTTGCCGGAAAGAAACGCCTCGGTTTCCTGTACCAGCGCGCTGTAGGCCCTCTCATCGATGCGTCCCACGCAAGGCGCCGCGCAGCGTTTGATCTGGTGGAGCAGGCACGGCCTGGTGCGGCTTTCAAAGACGCTGTCCGAGCAGGAGCGCAGCAGAAATGCCCGTTGCAGGGTGTTGAGGGTGCGGTTGACGGCACCGGCACTGGCAAAGGGGCCGTAATAGTGGCCCTTGGTGGTTCTGGCGCCGCGATGCTTGAGGAGCTGCGGGAAGGGGTGATCCTCGCGCAGCAGGATATTGGGAAAGCTTTTGTCGTCGCGAAACGACACGTTGTAGCGCGGCTTGAGGCGCTTGATCAGATTGCTTTCGAGCAGCAGGGCTTCGCTTTCGCTTGCCGTAGTCACGAAGAGCATGTCGTGGGTTTCGCTGATCATGCGGGCGATGCGCTCGGTCTGACCGCCCGGTTTGGCATAAGCGGCGACCCTTTTTTTCAGGCTCTTGGCCTTGCCGACATAGAGCACCTCGCCCTTGGCGCCCAACATGCGATAGACCCCGGGGGACTCCGGCAGGTTTCTGACATAGGCGGCAATGCGGGCGGCACCGCTGAGCGTTCCGGGGTTGTCGGAAGGGGCCTTGGGGTCAGTCATGGCGGCAGTGTTGTCTGTGCGCCGCAAGCACGAGGAGGGCGGCGCAGCCTCGCTGCTGTCTGCGACAGGCGGGATCTGCAACCCACCTCATTTGCGGCGACGTTCGATCTCGACACCGGCGCTCTCGGCGTCTGCGAGGGCATTGAGCTTTTCCACCCGCACCCGCGCCCGTTTGACCCGCGGATCGCTAAAGCAGGCCTCGGCAATGCGATGTGCCAGCGTCTCGGCGAGCTTGACGTGACCGGCGGCGACGAGGCTGCGGATACGCTGGGTGATGTCGTCGTAATCGACGACCTCTGCAAGACGGTCATCCAGGGGCGGAGTATCGTCGACGGCAAGATCGACGTTGATGCGTACGGGTTGATGGCGCCCATGTTCATGGCCGTAGACGCCGATCTGGGCATCGAGACAGAGATTGCGGATGAAGACGTGGCTGACGGCCTGATCGCTGTCAGCGATGGGCAGGGACGGGACGCGGGGGTTCTGGCTCATGACTATTCTCTCACGGCCACATCGGCCGTCTGCCACGCAAGATGCTGACCGCCGTCGACGGCGATCAACTGACCGGTCACCGCAGGGGCGGCCAGAAGATAGCGCACCGCCGTGCAGACATCCTTGGGCTCGGCGCCGGTCCCCAGCAGGGTGGCTGCCCGCTGGCGCAGGAAATCAGCCTCGCTCTGGCGCTGGTTCCGCAAGGTCGGACCGGGACCTACCGCGTTGACGCGGATCCTGGGGGCGAGAGCCTGGGCCAGGGTCACGGTCAGCCAGTCGAGGCCAGCTTTGCTGAGGCTGTAGGTCAGAAATTGGGGTGTCGGTTTCAGGACACGCTGATCGATGATGTTGATGATTGCTCCGGCAAGGTTTTGCGGCAGGGCCCGCGCGAATTCCTGCGCGAGGACGAATGGGGCGCGCAGGTTCACCGCCATGTGCTGATCCCAGCTTTGGCGGGTGGCGCTGTTCCAGTCATCTTCCTCGAACAGCGAAGCCGAATTGATGAGCGCGCCGATGGGGCCAAGCGCCCTGGTGGCCCGTCCGATGAGGTCACGGACCTGTTCCTCGCAGGACAGATCGGCCTTCAGCAGTGCTGTGGACCGGCCGAGCGTCGTGATCTGGGCGGCGAGGTCTGCGGCATCGGTTTCGGAGGTATTATAGTGGAGGGCGATATCAAAGCCTGAAGCCGCCAGATCAAGGGCGATCGCCCGTCCTAGGCGTCTGGCGCCACCGGTTACGAGCACAGTTTGAGGTCCGTTTTGCATGCTCAGCTTCTAGCCCAAGAGAACGGGGTCTGTCACAGGGAACCCGAGGAACTGGCGAGGCGCACGCGACATCCCTCTGCGGGCGGACCTAGGACAGGAAGCCGACGGCTTTTCGCACCTCCTTCATGATGGGCTCGGCGATCGCGCGTGCCTTCAGGGCGCCAGCGCTCAGGATGCGGTCAAGTTCGGCCGGATCGCCCATCAGCCGGCGCATCTGCGCTCCTATAGGGGTAAGCTTGGCGACTGCCAGATCGGCAAGTTCCGATTTGAAGGCCGAGAATTGCTGTCCGGCGAAGCGTGTGACGACCGCGTCGACGGTCTCATCTCCGAGGGCGGCAAAAATATTGACGAGGTTCTGAGCCTCCGGGCGGCTTTCCAGCTCCTTGGGCTCGGCGGGCAGAGGCTCAGGATCGGTGCGGGCCTTGCGGATCTTGTTGGCGACGGTGTCTGCATCATCGGTGAGATTGATGCGCGACATGTCGCTTTCATCGGTTTTTGACATCTTTTTGGCGCCGTCGCGCAGGCTCATGACCCGCGTCGCCGGTCCGCTGATCACGGGCTCGGGAAGCGGGAAAAAGTCGCTCATGCCGAAGTCGTTGTTGAATTTCTGGGCAATGTCGCGGGCCAGTTCGAGGTGCTGCTTCTGGTCCTCACCAACGGGCACATGGGTAGCCCTGTAGACGAGGATGTCGGCGGCCATGAGCACCGGATAGGTGTAAAGGCCGACGCTTGCCCGCTCCTTGTGCTTGCCGGTCTTTTCCTTGAACTGGGTCATACGGTCGAGCCAGCCCAGGCGGGCAACGCAGCTCAGGATCCAGCTTAGCTCGCTGTGTTCGGGAACACGGGCCTGGTTGAACACCGGGCTTTTGTCCGGATCGATGCCAGCGGCGATATAGGCGGCTGCAACTTCGCGGGTGGCATGACGCAGCGCCTCGGCCTTGCCATATCCGGAGTCCTGGGTGATCGCGTGCAGATCCACGACGCAATATAGGCATTCCATGCGCTCCTGCAGGGCAACCCAGTTCTTCAGCGCGCCCAGATAATTGCCGAGGTGCAGGGTGTTGGTCGGCTGCATGCCGGAAAGAACGCGCTCGAAGCTCATGTTCTGGGGCCTTGGTAATGCGGGCGCCTTATGCCTGAATCCCGCCCCTTACATCAAGCAGCCGCGCTCTTGTCCTCGCCCTCCAATGCTTTGAAGAGGCGTTCGCGCACGCTTGAAATGCGTCCGCGATGGAAGATCTTGTGGCCGAAACCGTCGCGGACATAGAAGACGTCAATGGCCCGTTCACCATAGGTCGCCACCCGTGCCGTGGAAATCGACAGGCCGGATTTAAAGAGGCTGTTGGTGACGTCGTAAAGCAATCCTGGCCGGTCGAGACCTTCGACTTCGATCACCGTGGCGGTCGCTGAGGCCTCATTGTCGAAATTCACCCGGGGGCGCACGTCGAAGGCCGAGGTCCGGGCCGGCAATTTGCGCTTGGCAAGGGCGCGGCCGAGGCGCATTTCGCCCGCCAGTGTCTTGGCAATGGTGTCGCGCAGGCGCGTAGCGCGGGCGCCCTCGCCGAAGGGCGTGCCATCCTGTTCCTGAACCGAGAAGACATCGAGGGCAAAGCCATCGGAGGTCGTATAGGCCTTGGCATCGGCAATCGAGCCACCGCACAGGGCAATGGCGCCTGCCAGCTGGGCGAAGAGACCCGGGTGATCTGGCGTATAGACCACGACCTCACTGATGGCACGAAAGCTGTCGCTCTGCACAGAAAGGGCAAGGAGCTCCTGGTTGGCATCGGCTGCCGCCATGAGCCGCGCATGGCGCTCGAGCGTGTCCGGATCGAAGGCGAGCCAGTAAGGATCATAATGGCGGGTGATGACATGATCGCGGATCTGTGGGCCAAGATCGGCCACGCGCTCTGCCAGTTTGGCCTTGGCGGCGGCAATGCGCGCCGGCCGCCCGCGTGCAGCTTCGACGCCCGACATCGCAGTGTCGGCCTCATAGTAGAGATCACGCAGCAGCTGCCCCTTCCAGCCATTGAAGACGCCAGGGCCTACGGCGCGGATATCCGCCACCGTCAGCACCAGAAGCAGTCGCAGCCGCTCCGGGGTCTGCACGATCTGGACGAAGTCCCGCACGGTCTTGGGGTCGGAGATGTCGCGACGCTGGGCGATGTCGGCCATCACCAGATGATGCTCGACCAGCCAGGCCACATCCTCGGTTTCCTGCGCGCTGAGCCCCCAGCGCGGGCACAGACGTCGCGCGATCGCCGCGCCCTCATTGGAATGATCGCCCTCAAGGCCTTTGGCTATGTCGTGCAGCAGCGTTGCGCAATAGAGCGTGCTGCGTGACTTGATGCGCCTGATGAGATCCGTGGACAGGGGATGATCATCGTGCAGCTCGCCCCGTTCGATGGCTGCAAGATTGCCCACCGCTCGGATCAGGTGCTCGTCCACCGTGTAGTGGTGATACATGTTGAACTGCATCAGCGCCACGACCCGGCCAAAGTCAGGCACGAAGCTGCCAAACACCCCCGACTCATTCAGTCGTCGCAAGGCGCCCTCGGGGTCGCGCTTCGAGGTCAGGATCTCCACAAACAGACGGTTGGCCTCAGGATCTTGGCGCTGCTTGTCGCCAATCAGGTGCAGTGAACGGGTGACGGCCCTGAGGGCATGGGGATGGACGTCGACCCCTTTGGCGTCGGCGAGATGGAAGATGCGCAGAAGATTGACCGGATCGCGCACAAAGGCATCGGGCCTTACGTTGAGCCGGCCATTCTCGACATAGAAATCCTCGTTGCCAGTACGTGGCTTGAGGAAGCCTGGCAGCATACGGGCGAGTTTGGGGCGGTATTTGCGGTTCTGCTCTTCCAGTGCGGCACAGAAAATGCGTGTCAGGTCGCCGACGTCCTTGGCGACGAGGAAGTAGGCACGCATGAAGGCTTCGACCGCGCGCTGCTGATCGGCATCATCGAAGCCGAGGCGTCGGGCCAGTTCTGGCTGGACACCGAAGCTCAGGCGTTCCTCGGCACGCCCGGCGAGATAATGTAGCTGAACCCGCACATCCCAGAGAAAGGCTTCTGCAGTCTGGAACAGCTCGTATTCTTCGGCCGTGAGGACGTTGTGCTGGATCAGGTCAGCGGTGTTGGCGACACGGTAGACGTATTTGCCGATCCAGAAGAGGGTTTGCAGGTCCCTCAATCCTCCCTTGCCCTCCTTGATATTGGGCTCCACGAGATAACGGCTTTCCCCCTGACGGGAATGACGCGCATCGCGTTCGGCGAGCTTGGCTTCGACAAAATCCTGGCCGTTGCCAATCGCCACCTCGTTCCAGAAGCGGGTGCGCAGGTCCTCGCAGAGTTCGGCATTGCCCCACAGAAATCGCGCTTCCAGCAGAGAGGTGCGTATGGTGATGTCCTGACGGGCCAGGCGGACGCATTCGGCGAGCGAGCGTGTGGCGTGACCGACTTTGAGGCCGAGATCCCAGAGCATGTAGAGGATGAACTCGATGACGCTTTCGCCCCAGGCTGTCTGCTTGAAAGGTCGTACGAACAAAAGGTCGATGTCCGAGCCTGGTGCCAGGAGCCCGCGGCCGTAGCCGCCAGTGGCAACCACGGCGATGCGCTCGGCCATAGTGGGATTTTGCGCGTAGTAGAAATGCTTGGTCGCAAAATCGTAGATGACCTGGATGACCTCATCCTGCAGACGCGACAGCAGGCGGGCCGCTTCGAGACCCTTGATCTGCCGGGTTTCACAGGCCTGACGCACGTGTTCTCGGGCCAGCTGGAAGCGATCTTTGATGAGGCCATGGGCCTCTGCGCGCAGCGCCTGCTGGTCGCTTTGTCTGTGGGCAAGGGCTGTCAATTGAAGACGGAGTGCCTCGCCGTCGATCAAGCTTGACTCAGCCAAAGGGCTTGGGGTCACGGTGATTTTCCACGCTGGTCATACACGCATACAATGCTTACTGCGCCGTCAAGGCAAGGAGGCGGACATGCGCGCCATGCGTTTTGAAGCGGTGGGCAAGCCCCTGCATCTGCAGGAGTGTCCAACGCCGGTCCCCGACACCATGCAGGTTCTGGTCAAGGTTTCGGCCTGCGCGGTCTGCCGGACCGATCTACACGTCATCGATGGCGAGCTTGCAGAGCCCAAACTGCCATTGACCCCAGGTCATGAGATCATCGGCCATATCGCGGCCTTGGGACCTGGCGTGCAGGATTTTGCCCTCGGTGAGCGTGTCGGCATTGCCTGGCTGGGCTGGAGCTGCGGGCACTGCGATTTCTGCCGGCGCGGTGAGGAAAACCTGTGTCCCTCCGCGCGCTTTACCGGCTACCAGCTTGATGGCGGCTTTGCTACGCATGTACTGGCCGACGCGCGCTATGTTTTTGCCCTACCGGCTGGTTATTCCGATCAGGAGGCTGCGCCCCTGATGTGTGCGGGTCTGATCGGCTATCGCAGTCTGAAGATGGCCGGCAGCGGGACGCGGCTGGGGCTTTATGGCTTTGGTGCGGCCGCGCACATCGCCATCCAGGTCGCAAGGAGCCGTGGGCAGGAGGTTTATGCTTTCGTCAGGCCCGGCGATAAGGCGGCGCAGAGTTTTGCGCGCGAAATGGGAGCGGTGTGGGCTCAAGGCTCGGATGAACCTGCGCCAGTTGCTCTTGACGCAGCGATCGTGTTTGCACCGGTTGGGGCACTCGTGCCGACGGCGCTGCGCGCAGTGCGTCCGGGCGGTCGGGTGATCTGTGGCGGCATCCACATGAGCGATATTCCGGGCTTTCC
>JAKBAU010000122.1 GCA_021808875.1 Pseudomonadota bacterium
TGACGGTCATGATGCGGCTCGTCTTCCTCCTCGCGGCGGAAGAGCGCGGCCTGCTTCTCTTCGGCGATCCCCGATACGATGCGTTCTACGCGCTCTCCAGCTTGCGCATGCAGTTGCGCGCCGACTCCGAGGAGATACTCGAACGCCGGCGCTCGGCCTGGTCCCGGCTGCTCGCGCTGTTCCGGGGGGTCTACGGCGGCATCGACCATCCGTTGCTGAGGCTTCCGGCGATGGGCGGCTCGCTGTTCGATCCCGACCGCTACCCGTTCCTCGAAGGGCGCAAGAAGGGAACGAGCTGGCGGAACGACCCCGCGGAACCGCTGCCGATCGACGACCGGACGGTCCTGCTCCTGCTGGAAGCTATCCAGACCTTCGAAGGGCGCACGCTCTCCTATCGCGCGCTCGACGTAGAGCAGATCGGCCACGTCTATGAAGGCCTCCTCGAACGCACGGTCCAGCGCGTCGACGACGTCACGCTCGAACTCGAAGGATCGGCCAAGGCCAAGAATGCGCGCGTGGCGCTTGGGGAGATCGAGTCGGCGCGCCTCGACGGCGCCGCGAGGATCGTCGAACTATTGAAAGAACGGAGCGAGCGTTCCGAGCCAGCCATTCGCAACGCAATCGGGCGGGAACCGGACGAACGCCTGGCGGCGCGCCTGCTCACCGTGTGTCGCGGCGACGTGGTCTTGCGCGATCGCATCCTGCCCTATGCCGAACTCCTTCGGACGGATCCGTGGGGATACCCACTGGTTCACCACGCCGGCGCCTTCGTCGTCGTCCTCGGCGCCGACCGGCGCGATAGCGGAACGCACTACACGCCCAAGAGCCTGACCGAGAAGATCGTCGAGGAGACCCTGGCCCCGATCGTCTATCGCGGCTCGGCCGAAGGCGCGGCGCGCGAGGATTGGAAGCTCAAGAGCGCCGACGAACTCCTTGACCTCAAGATCTGCGACCCCGCGATGGGATCTGGCGCGTTCCTCGTGCAGGCTTGCCGCTGGCTCGCCGATCGGCTGGTGGAAGCTTGGTCCGACACGGAGACGGCGGGCGGCCGGATCGACGACGAAGGCCGCATCCGCGCCGCCAATGACACGGCCGGGTTCGAACCGCTGTCGCGCGACACCGAAGAGCGCGCCATCCTTGCGCGCCGCCTGATGGCCGAGCGCTGCCTCTACGGCGTCGACAAGAACCCGCTCGCGGTCGAACTCGCCAAGCTGTCGCTGTGGCTGACCACACTCGCCAAGGGACGCCCCTTCGGCTTCCTCGATCACAACCTGCGTAGCGGCGACAGCCTGCTCGGCATCCATGATCTCGGCCAGCTCATCGAGCTGGACATGAAGCCGAAGGGCAAGGCGCAGCTTCGCCTCTTCGGTCGGACCATCCGGTCGGCCATTGACAAGGCGCTCGCGCTTCGCAGCCAGCTTCGCTCGATCCCCATCCGTGACATTGGCGATGTCGAGGCGATGGCCGCGCTCGACGCTCAATCGCGTAGCGAACTCGCTCTGCCGGAACTGATCGCCAACGCGCTCGTCGGCATCATCCTCACCGGAGAACGCGCCGTGAGTATTACGGCACTGGCGGCCATGGCCGACGAAGCCGCGGGGGGTGATGTCAATGCACGGACCCGCTTGTTGCAGCAGGCAACAGCCAACCTCGTGCATGACGCCCCCGATGGGGTGGCACGGCGTCCTTTCCATTGGCCACTCGAATTTCCAGAAGTCTTTTCGCGGAACGATTCCGGCTTCGACGCAATAGTTGGAAACCCTCCATTTATGGGAGGGCGGTTGATCGGTCGTCGACTTGGAGCGACATATCAAGAATATCTGAAATTCATTCGCAACGACGTGGCCGGATCACCTGATTTTTGCGCTTATTTCTTTTTGCGTTCATTTTATCTGATCTCGCAATCAGGCGGGATCGGCTTGTTGGCGACGAAATCAATTACCGAGACCGGTTCACGGGTAGTCTGCTTTGATCAGATTGTGTCCAAGGGCGGCACCATATACAGCGCCCTCTCCAGGCTTCCGTGGCCAGGAAACGCGGCGGTCGTTGTTTCGATCGCCTGGATCACCCGAAGCATTTGGAAGGGCAGCGTCATTCTCGATCAGCGCGCTGTTGCTACTATCAATGGTGCATTGGAGGAAGATTTTCAGATTAAGCGACCGATGAAACTCAAGTTTTTGAAGGGAAGATTCTCACAAGGTCAGGACGTAATGGGGCGTGGTTTCGAGCTTACAGAGCACGAGCGCGCCGAAATCCTTGCCCAAGACCCCGATTGCGAACAAGTAATTCGTCCGCTCTTCAACGGGCAGGACATCGCGAATATGCCGAGCCTGAGCCCATATCGATGGGCGATATATTTCTACGATTGGCCGGAGGAGGAAGCCAGGCGCTACGAGCCAGCATTCCGACGCCTTGAAGACCTAGTGAAGCCCTATCGGGATTCTCTTACCGGCCAAATACATCAAGATTGCTTCTGGAAATTCTGGGATCTTCGCCCATCGCTGATGCGCGAATCCAAAGGTCACACCTATTTTCTAGCGTCACCGGTAGTGGCGAAATACGTAACCTTCCGACGCGTTCCGTCTCATAATGTTTATAACCATAAGACGAAAATATATTTCCTATACGCATGGTCTGATTTCGCAATTTTGCAATCCAGCTTGCATCAGGAATGGGCATTTTGGAATTGCGCAACTCTCGGCGCATCTACGTTGAGTTATTCAACGTCGGCAGCGTTAGAGACTTGGCCAATGCCGGGATCTGGCAACGATGAACCGCTAAATCTAATTGGCCAAAAATACCACAAGATGCGGGACAGTTTTCTCACAGAAAACGGTATCGGCCCCACGCAATTTTATAATCGCTTCCATAACCCGGAGGACAAAGACGCCCAAATCGTGGCTCTTCGAGACCTTCATCGGCAGATGGATCTGGCCGTGTTGGCGTCTTACGGCTGGCAAGATTTGGATCTTGCCCACGATTTTCACGAGATGCCTTATCTGCCAGTGAATGACCGGTGCCGCTTCACCCTCTCTGAACATGCCCGCCTAGCAGTCTTACGGCGATTGTCGGAACTCAATCACGAGAGATACAGCGAAGAGGTCGAGGCAGGACTGCATAAGATAGCCAAGAAAGCGGCGTCCGGGAGGAAGCGAACCCCACGAGATGTTGGCAATCTCTTCAATGCCGACACCGCCGAAGCGGAGACCGTCGATGACTGACACCACCGACGCAGCGGTTGATCTCAACCTGCTCGCACGTCTCAAAGAGAGGGCCTGCCGATGACGAAACCCACCAACGATCAGGCACAGGCCAGCCCGACCAAACGGTTCTTCGTGTCGATGCTGACGCGCGACATCAACCTCGCCGACGCGATCCTCGACCTTCTCGACAACTGCCTCGACGGTGCGCTCCGGTTGGCAGACGGCGGCAACGTCGATTATGCGCAGCATTTCGTGAAGATCGAGCTCGCCGCCGATCACTTCTCGATCGAAGACAATTGCGGGGGCATTCCGCGCGAGGTCGCGAAGAACTACGCGTTCAAAATGGGCCGCGACACAGACGATGACCGCGACTCCGACACCGAGACCATCGGCATGTATGGCGTGGGAATGAAGCGTGCGATCTTCAAGATGGGTCGCGAGGCGCTGGTGCGGACCCGGTATGATGAAGATACATTCGAGGTGCCAATCACCTCTGCCTGGCTCGACGCCAAAGGCTGGGATCCGCTGCCGATCAACGAGCCGACCGAGGCCAGCGAGAAGCTCCCCGAACCCGGCACGGTGATCTACGTCCGCGAATTGTATGAGGGCGTCTCCAGGCACTTCGCCAACGAAGCATTCGAGAACGAGGTTCGCACCGCCATCTCCGAGCACTTCACGATGTTCCTCCAATGGGGCTTGCAGGTGACGCTCAACGGCAAACCCGTGGAGCCGGTGCTCGTCGAAGTGCTCGTGTCACCGCGCGAGGATGGACCCGCTCCGTTCGTCTTTCAGAAGACGATCGACGATGTGATCGTCTCGATCACCGTCGGCCTGAACACCGGACGCAGCCTTGGCAACGACGATGAGGACGACTCGGGTTTTGAGCGCGATCGGTCTTCTGCGACAGCCGGCTGGACGGTGCTCTGCAACGATCGCGCTGTGATCGTCGGAGATAAGAGCCGGCTTACGGGCTGGGGCGACGGGATCCCGCTGTACCACCCGCAGTTCGCCATCATCACCGGCATCATCGAGTTCCGTTCCAAACACGCCGACAAACTACCGGTCACGACGACGAAGCGTGCACTCGATACCTCGTCGAACGTCTGGCTCGAATCTTTGGTGAAGATGAAGGAGGGTATGCGAGTCTGGATTTCGTACACGAACCAGTGGAAGAACCATCCGCGTGTCGATCAGTCGAACTATTGGGAGGATGCGCGCCCGCTTCCGTTGACCAGGGCGATTGCGGCGGTTGCCTCGCGTACCACAGCCAAAATCTCTGACGGCCAAATCGAGTTCAACCCGCAGAAGGCCAAGGTCCTCCCCGAACCGCCGGGGAAGACGCCGTCGTCGCGGAGGATCGTGTTCTCGCGGCCGATCGAGGAAATACGCCTCGTCTCGAAGATGTTGTTCGACGTCGATGACGAGAAGCCGGGCATCGTCGGTGAGAAATGTTTCGAGCTGACGTTCACCAAAGCCACGAAGCAGGACGGCTGAGACATGAGCGCCGGATCTTCACTTCCGTACCGGCTGAGGCCCAACAAAGCAGTCGACAGGGAATTGTTCCTGTCGCTGCTGATGCGGTTGACTCCCTCGCTCTCGCTTGAAAATTACCAGTACGTCGGGCTCGGCGGTCCCTTTCTCGAAGACTTCAGATTGGTGCATGCCCGGCTTGGTCTCAAGCGAATGGCCTGCGTCGAAACGGAGCAGGAGGTCCACAAACGCCAGCTCTTCAATCGACCGATCGCTTCGATCGAATGCGTCCATGCGACGCTCGAAGACTATCTGGACGGGCACGACTTCGAGGCGCCGGCGATCATATGGTTCGACTACACCGAGCCGAAGGGCATCACCACGCAGATCGAACGCTTCGCGCGGACGATCGGCACGGTTCCGCTCGGGAGCGTGCTTCGAGTGACGCTCAACGCCAATCCAGAATCTCTCGGAAAGCCGAATGCCAACGAGGTCTCCGTTGAGATTGACGACGTAGCCTCCAGTGATCGTAAGGAAAGGCCGACCGTACAGGAGTGGCGGCTTGCCCGTTTCAAGGAGCGGGTTGGGCAACTTTTCCCGAGCGGATTGTCCGCTGACGGCATGACGCAGAAGCGCTTCGGTTTTAGCGTGCTCCGCGTTCTCAAGCTGGCGGTCGAAAAGGAAGCGCTCAACTTCCGTGATCGCCGGATCGTGTGGGCACTGGCCACGCATTACAAAGACGGTCAGGCGATGGTGACGGCAGCACTCGTAGTCTGTGCTGCCGACAACACCGCCATCGAAGAACTCGTGAAGGGATGGGAGTTCTACTCGACGTCGGATTCGCCCCATCGTCTCGACTTGCCAGCCCTTTCGACCTTGGAGCGTTTGACCATGGAGTCGAGCGACGATGTTCGGGCGAAGATGACCTTCGAACTGCCCAAGTCCGACATGGGCGAGGATCCATTTTCGGTTTTCAAGAAGTTCTACCGTATCTACCCGCATTTCTCGCGCGTCGAGCTGTAGAAGCTCAAGGGGACGACGCATGACCACGACTGCCGATCCAGAAATACAAGGATGGCTTGCAAAGGAACCGACCTGGCTCGGCCCATGCATCCTGCAACTCGACGGAGAGCGTTCGACTTTCGCGGCGGTCGAAGACGGGCACTGGATCGTCGTAGCTGGAGTCGACGGCGGCCTGAAGAGTGTCGGGCGCATTCTACGGATACGCTCCGATCTTGCGAACACGACGATCTATTTTGACCGGCTGCATTCCTTTCGCACGCCGGGATCGGCGTCCGACGTCGGTTTGACGCTACCCGCCGGCCCCATTGGACGCCTCCGTCCGGAAGACCTCGCGACCATCTTCGCTCTGGGCGGTATCTCTCCGGCTTCCGTGCCGCTCATCCAGAACGTCACCTACGTCCGCAATCTGCTCGAATTGGCAGTCCGCGACGATCTCCTCGGTCCGGCGGGTGGCCCGCACGAGCTGATCAAGGACATGAGCGTCCGCGATCGCTATCTGGTCGGGAAGCTCGCGCCACGCCGGCCGGGTGACGGCGAGACGACTGCCGTCGAGCCGGCGGCGGCGGCAGACGAGGTCGGCGACATTGAGGATGAGAGGGCGGCGTCCATTCACGAACCGGGCGCCGAATTCGCGAGTGCTTCCGGCCGCGTGGAGCCGGAGGACGATGCCCTCGACGAAATCGACACCACGAACAATCAATCGCTCGTGCCATCCAGCCTCGGGCTGACCTTCTGCGTCGCATCAGGCGTGGAGTCGCTCTCCGTCGATGTTCGGTGGGGATGCTACGAGCGTGTCCCGAGCGACGAGCATGACATCGTCAAAACCCGGAAGAACCGGGCGACTGGCAAGGAGGAAGCGACCAAGGTCAAGGTGTGGCGGCGCATCCCGTGTGGCGGAATCGTTCCCGTACCACTGAAGGACGGGCCGATAAGGCCCTCGACGCCCGACCGTGACCAGCCCGACGTCAGGCTGCAAGGCGCCGTCCGGACAAACGACCAGGGGGAACGCCTCATCACCTTGTTTCTCGTGAACGGCCAATTGGAGCCCGAGGACAACAAGGACCGTGCTTGGCTGTTCCAGCCGGAGATCTCCGTGACCCCGCCGGAAGGCGCTGCGGACAAGGCGATTTTCAGGCGACGCCCGTCCAATGAAATCGTCGTCGACGATCCGGAGCGCGATCGCTTGGCCCTGATCTACCGCAATCGGCTGGAGTTCGCCGTCGGCCACGGCGTGTCGGTCCACGCCGACACGATGCCAGAAGATTCCGGGAAGGCTTGGCGGATCCGCACGGAGATCATTCCGCGCTACGAGATTGCCGTGACGGAGACGCCGGGCCTCGACCCCGACGACCGCCCGGCGATGCGTCGGATGGTCGATGAAGGTTGGCTCGACATGAGTCGCCTTGCGGAATTGGAGCCGCAGGCGCTGCGTGATGCCCTGTCATGCCTGGTCGACGACTACGCCGTCTGGATCGAGGAGCGACGTGCGCGGCTGAAAAGCGAGATCACCGGCTTCGACGAGCCGGGGCGAGACGTGATCGCCCGCTGCGAGGATACCCTGCGCCGTCTTCGCGAGGGGATGAGCACGCTCTTTTCCGATGATGCGGCCTTGTCGGCATTTCGCTTCGCCAACAGGTCCATGGCGCTCCAGCGCGTGCGGAGCCTCTATGCCCTCAAGCGCAGGCGGGGCGAGGCAGCGGACGTAGCGCAGCTCGACATCCCCAGGAATAGATCCTGGCGTCCCTTCCAATTGGCCTTCCTCTTGTTGTCGGTGCCTTCGCTCGCCGACCCGGCGCATCCCGATCGAACGAAACCCGTGGAGGCCTTCGCCGACCTGCTGTGGTTCCCGACGGGTGGCGGTAAGACCGAAGCCTATCTGGGCGTGGCCGCCTTCGCCATGGCGATGCGTCGGTTGAAGAACGACCTCGGCGGGCTCGACGCCTCGCGTGGCCTCGCCGTGATCATGCGCTACACGCTGCGCCTCCTTACGCTGCAACAGTTCCAGCGTGCGACCGCTCTGTTGTGCGCGATGGAAGTGATCCGTCGCGGGGACGAAAAGACCTGGGGCAAGGAACCCTTCTCGCTGGGATTGTGGGTTGGCAATAGGGTGACGCCGGGCCGAACCGAAGACGCTCACCAGGCGATCGAAGCGCTGCGCAACGGTGATCGAAATCGCGCCGGCATCTCATCGCCGGCGCAATTGACAAGTTGCCCTTGGTGCGGCTCGGAGATCTCTGCGGGTCGCGACATTGAGGTCGACAGAATCGTCGGTCGGACCCTCATCCATTGCGGGGACAAGCTCGGCACCTGTGAATTCTCGCGAGCCGGCTCCAGCAGGCTCGCCCACCCCGGTTTGCCTGTGAAGGTGGTCGACGAGGAAATCTACCATCGTCCCCCGACGATGATGATCGCGACCGTCGACAAGTTCGCCATGATGGCCTGGCGGCCAGAAGTCCGTAACCTCTTCGGTCGGGTCGACGAAGAATGCGAGCGTCATGGCTTGCTCTGGCCGCGGCACGATTGCGGCACGGGGCATCGCGCGCGCGGCTCGCATCCCGCAGCGAAGGTGAAGCAGGTTCGCACCCTGCGGCCCCCGGATCTCATCATCCAAGACGAATTCCACCTCATCAGCGGCCCGCTCGGCACCATGGTCGGCCTCTATGAGAGCGCCGTCGACGAACTGAGCACTTGGCCCCTCGGTGACACGAAAGTCAGGCCAAAGGTGGTGGCTTCCACTGCCACCGTCCGGCGCGCCGAGGATCAGGTGCGCAACGTGTTCATGCGGCGCATCTCTGTCTTTCCGCCCTCGGGCCTCGACGTCGAGGACAACTTCTTCTCGGTCCAGCGGCCCATCGAAGAGAAGCCCGGCCGCCGCTACATGGGCATATGCGCGCCCGGTAGCTCTCGCCCCGCGGTGCTGATCCGGACGTACACGGCCTTCCTCACCGCGGCGCAAGCACTCTTCGATCGTTTCGGTCCGGTCGCCGATCCGTACATGACGCTGGTCGGCTACTTCAATTCACTGCGCGAGTTGGGCGGAATGAAGCGCCTCGCCGAGGACGACGTTCAGACGCGATCCTTCCGCGTGAGCATGAGCCTCGTCGATCGGCCAGGTTTGTCGCAGCGGCGCGTCGATGACGTCCGCGAACTGACATCCCGTGTCTCCAGTCACGACATCCCGCGCTATCTCGATCAGCTCGAGATCCCCTTCAATGGGACGTTCGATTCCGGGATAGGGAAATGGGCAGAGCATCGCGCTCCAGGCGACCCGCGCCCGATCGACGTCGTTCTGGCGACCAACATGCTTTCGGTCGGCGTCGACGTGAGCCGTCTCGGTGTCATGGTCGTCAACGGCCAACCGAAGGGGACGGCGGAATACATCCAGGCCACCAGCCGCGTGGGACGCACGCTGCCGGGCTTGGTGGCCACCGTGCTCACCTGGGCGCGCCCGCGTGATCTCTCACACTACGAGACGTTCGAACACTATCACGCGACCTTCTATCAGCACGTCGAAGCCCAGTCCGTGACGCCATTCTCGCCGCGGGCGTTGGACCGTGGTCTCACGGGGGCGATGCTGTCGATCATCCGTAACACTTATGACCCTTTCGCGCCGAACACGGGCGCGGGCGCGATGAATAGCCCGAGCCGGCCGGAAATGACGGCGACAATCGGCGCCGTAGCCGACCGGACCTGGGAGGTCACGGAGGATTCGACCAAGAAGGCACTGATCGAACGGGAACTGAAGCATCGCGCGGACGACTGGGCCAAAGAAGCCGGCGTGGGAGGCCGCACGCTCGTCTATCAAAAATATGGGGCAGGCCCGACGGCGTATCCGCTCCTGGAAGCTCCGGGCGTGAAGCCGTGGACAGACTGGACGGTCCCGATGTCCATGCGTGAGGTCGAACCCGGTGTGAGGCTGGTGATGGAGGACTCTCGCTCGACGAGCGATCCATCCTGGCGCGCGCGCGTGATCCCGGCGAATGGGGGCGAGGCGTGAGCAAGACACCCGTAGGCGAAGTCCGCCCCAGCCAACTTCTTTGGACCTATGGCCCCGGTGCGCTGATTGATCTGCCCAATCTATCGGTGGTCACGATGGGGACCGACCGTTGGGAAAGGGACAGGTGTCAGCCCATCCAGGAGGCGCGGTTGCTGGCGAACGTCCGGAGTGTTCTTGGACCTCAGGTGGAGTCGTTGCGGATGCCGCCGATCGGCGAGCGTGACGTCGTCGATCCATTCTCACCTGCCGCCCTGATCGGTGTGC
>JAKBAU010000123.1 GCA_021808875.1 Pseudomonadota bacterium
CTGGCCATCACGACCCTGCTCGTCATATTCGACCGGAATACGGGTCGCCTCGACGATCAGTGCGCGCAGCAGATCGGAGACCTCGATCACGCGGCAGCTTGCTGGCAGGCCGAGCTTTGGGTCCTCCTGAACGTAGAGCGTCCGTACCGACACATGGCCGCGGCAGCGGGCCTCATGTTCAACTCCACCGGGAACCCAGAGCGCGCGCTGTGGCGGTAAAACAAAACTCGCCTCTTCGGTAACCACCGTCATCACGCCGGCTATCGTGTAAAGCAGCTGGCCACGCAGGTGACTGTGGCGCGGATCAACATGGCCATCAGCGTATTCGTCGGCGAGGGCTGCAACCGGCCGCGGGATATTTTGGTAATCGCTGCCACGGGTACTGCGTTGGCCCACCCGAAATGGTTTCAGGTCCTGTGGCGACAGCAATCCAGCATGATGCGGCGTAAGGTCCATGCCCTGAGTATAGGTCCAAAGTTTTGTGACAGAAAGACGTCACGCGGCGGGCTGCCCTCCGGATGCGGATGGCAGGCCGGGCAATGGGCGATCGCGCGTCAGGCGCGCATCGATGGAAAGGATGTGACCGACGTGGCGGGCGATGATCTTGACCCCGAGATCCGCAGCTTTGCGGCCGAAATGGCGCGGTCCTATGCGCGCTACCCTGCCCTCGATCAGGTGCCCCTGAGCGAAGCCCGCCAGATCGCCGAGAAGGTCAGGCTGCCCTGGCGCCAGGGCGGCCCGGTGATGCATCAGAGCGAAGATCTCCACCTGCCGACGCCCCACGGACCGGTGCGGGTCCGCATCCACCGCCCCAACCCATCGCCGCAGCTGCCGGCGCTGATCTATCTTCATGGTGGCGGCTGGACGATCTTCAGCATCGATTCCCACGACCGACTCATGCGCGAATACGCAGCCCGGGCGCAGATTGCGGTTGTGGGTGTTGATTATGCTCTGTCGCCAGAAGCCAAATATCCGGTGGCGCTGGAGCAGGTGCTTGCGATCGCTCGACTTTTGGCCCGTGAACCGTCGCGTTTCGGGCTCAAGCCGGAGCGCCTGGCCCTCGGGGGCGATTCGGCAGGCGGGAACCTTGCCCTTTCTGCCGCCCTCAAGCTCAAGGCCAGCGGTGAGAGCATCCTGCACACCCTCCTGCTGCTTTATGGCGTCTTCACAAAGGAGATCTCGGCCGAAGCCGCGCGCCGGTATGGCGGACCTGACTACATGCTCACCACCGCCGAAATGGACCAGTTCTGGTCAAACTATCTGCCGGCAAATGCCGTGTCTGATGACCCCTATGCCACCCCTCTTGGAGCTCCGCTCGGGGGCCTGCCCAGCACCTTCTTACTCGCAGGCGCCTGCGATATCCTTAGCGAACAAAGTCTTTTTCTGGCTGAACGCCTGAAAGCGGCTGGGGTCAAAACCGAGCTCAGAATTTATGCCGGCGCAACCCACAGCTTTCTTGAAGCGGTGTCACGCTCACGCCTTGCCGATCAGGCCCTTGCTGAGAGTGCCGCGTTTCTGAGCACCGAGCTTGCCTGACGCGTATCGCATCCCCTCACTGCTGGCCTAATCGCGATAATTTCCGTCCCGTCCGGAGATGCACGGCGTTTAAAAGCTCCTCACACTTGCTGAGGTCGCCACCCTGGCGACGCCGCACAAGGGGAGTGGCGATAATGCGCAAGCGCAATGTGGTCGGAGTGAAACGGATGGGACAAGTTCCACGTTCAGCGCTCCTTGCACTTTCTGCTTCGGTACTGGTGCTGGCCTCAGCAATGGCAGCAAAGGCGGGGGACGGCATCGAAACAGTGGTGGTGACCGCACCCCATTACGTGCCCAAATCTTCGAACATCGGAACCAAGCTCGGAGTTCCCCTGATCGAGGTGCCGCAATCGATTTCCGTCATCAACCGCGATCAGATCTCCCTGCTTGACGAGCAGAACCTCGGCGAAGCGGTGCGCTACACCTCAGGGATTGTGGGCGAGGATTTCGGCACTGACGAGCGTTATGACTGGCTTACCTTGCGTGGGTTCCAGCCCATCGAATACATCGACGGACTGCAGGCGCCAATCGGCTCTGTGTCCAATGTCGGTGTTGACCTTTACGGCTTCCAGAGCGTGCAGGTGCTCAAGGGTCCCGCGTCGACACTTTACGGCTCGGCTCCTCCGGGCGGCATCATCAACCTGACCAGCCGTCGCCCCCAAGCCAAGTTTGGTGGCGAACTGCAGGTGCAGTATGGCAGCCATGACGACAAGCAGGTGGCAGGTACAGTCACCGGCACGCTTTATGGCGATGATCTCATCGAAGGTAGTTTCACTGCGCTGTGGCGCCGACGTGGTACCCAGATCACGGGTGAGACCTCAAACCGGGTCTATCTCGCTCCAGCGCTGACCTTCAATATTTCGCCGACAACGATGCTGACCCTGCTCAGCTACTATCAATATGACGATATCAGGGGCGGTGATGGCGGCTTCCTGCCTGCCTATGGCGTGCTTCTGCCCAACCCTCTCGGCAAAATTCCCGTCAGTACCAATCTTGGCGATACCAAGTATAACGACTTCCGCCGCAGCCAATACGGCATCGGTTATGATCTGCATCATCAGTTCAACCACTGGCTGACCTTCGAGCAGAACCTCAAATTCTTTTACAACCACAATCGGATGCTGGACGTCTATGGCGCCGGCTTGCTGACCGGCGCCAACGGCCTTCCCGTCGACTATCGCACGGTCGAGCGCTACAATTTCCCCTTCCAGGAAGCGATTACCTCGTTCAACGTGGATTCGCGGCTCAACGCCGATTTCAATCTCGGTATGATTCAGAACAAGGCATTGCTTGGCCTTGATTATCGTGATTATCGCGACAACTCGGACTATGGCTTTTCGCTCGCCCCGCCCATCGATCTGTTCCATCCGGTTTACGGCATGGCGATCACCACCCCGCCCCTCATGCCCTATACGCGGGAAGTACAGCGCCAGACCGGGCTCTATGCGGAGGATCAGGCCCGTTATCACAGCTGGATCCTGACCCTGAGTGGCCGGCAGGACTGGCTTACGACCAAGAACTACGGCCAACCGAGCAATGATCAGGCCTTCACCTACCGCGCTGGGGTGAACTACCTGTTTGACAGTGGCCTGGCGCCCTATGTCAGCTACGCGACCTCATTTGAACCGGTCGCCGGCGCTGATTTTGCCGGCCACCCCTTCAAGCCAAGTACCGGTGACCAGGTCGAAGCTGGCGTCAAGTTCGAACCCACATTCCTGCCCCGCAATGTCCAAGCGCTGGCGACCCTCGCCGTCTACGACATCAACGAGAACAATGTCCTGACGACCGACCCTGCTCACGCCTTCTTCAGCGTCCAGACCGGCGCTGCAGAGGTCAAGGGTGTCGAACTGGAAGGGGTGACGCGGATCAACAACCAGATCACGATCAATGCCTCTTATACCTATACCGATGCCCAGGTGACACGCAGCAATGGCAACGATCTTGGCAAGCGCCTGCCCATGGTCCCCTTGCACAAGTTCTCCGCTCTCGGCGACTACACCTTGCAAAGGGGCCTTTTGGCCGGCTTTGGCGGTGGCGTCGGCATTCGTTACCTGAGCAGCAGCTATGGTGATCCAGCCAATCAGTTCCGCAATCCCTCGGTAGTTCTGTGGGATGCAATCCTGCACTACGATTTTCATCCCTGGCGTCTGCAACTCAACGCCTCGAACCTGTTCGACAAGACCTATATTTCCCGCTGCACCTCGATCAGCCAGTGCTTCTATGGCACCGGCCGGACCTTGGACCTGACCCTGACGCGGAAATTCTGACGCACTGCGGCCACGTGTGCCTTACTGGGGCCACGTGGCCAACGCGTACGATAACACTATTGCCAGACGGCAGAATCCGGCCCGGGTGTACTTAAGGACAAGGAGGCACCCGTAATGTCTGCGCCCACCGCGGCGGATCCCACCGCACTCAAACGTCATCTTGGCCCTTGGACACTGACCGCACTTGGTATTGGCGCGGTGATCGGCGGTGGCATTTTCGTCATCACCGGAACCGCGGCCGCCAGGTTTGCCGGCCCGGCCATCGTTATATCCTTCGTGATCTCCGGCATGGGCTGCCTCTTCGCCGGTTTGTGTTACGCCGAATTCGCCGCGATGTATCCGGTTGCCGGCAGCGCCTACAGCTATTCCTATGCCGCACTCGGGCGCAGCACGGCATGGTTTGTTGGTTGGAATCTTGTCCTTGAGTATCTCGTCTCCGCCTCCGCAGTTGCCGTCGGATGGTCAGGTTATTTCGTGGGCTTTCTCAAAAGCCTCGGCATCGCCCTGTCACCAGCCCTGACCGGCGCCCCGATGACGTTCTCGAGCAGGCAGGGACTTGTCCTGACGGGTGCCTTGATCAATCTTCCGGCCATTGGTCTTGTTTTGCTGCTCAGCACTTTTCTGATCGTCGGGGTGCGGGAGACGGCGCGAGCCAATGCCGTGATGGTCGCGATCAAGATCACCGTCGTGCTCCTTGTGATCCTGTTTGGCGCCGGCCACATCAATGTGCAGAACTGGCAGCCTTTTATTCCAGCCAATACCGGAACATTCGGTCACTACGGCTGGTCGGGAATTGTCGCCGCGGCGGGCCTCGTGTTTTTTGCCTATATCGGCTTTGATGCGGTCTCGGTTGCAGCCCAGGAGGCACGCAATCCGCAGCGGGACCTGCCGGTTGGTATCCTCGCCTCGCTGCTCGTCTGCACCGTGCTTTACATCTTGATGGCGCTCGTGCTGACCGGGCTTGCCTCTTATCGGACCCTTGATGTTGCTGATCCGGTGTCCTTCGCGGTCTCCCAGATCCCGGCCTTGCAGTGGCTCGCGATTGTGGTCGAGTTCGGCGCTACCGTTGGTCTTGCCTCGGTTGCCTTTGTGGGCCTCTACGGTCAGTCACGCATCTTTTATGCAATGGCCCGGGACGGCTTCCTGCCACCGGTTTTCTGCCGCGTGCATCCGCGGTTTCGTACCCCTGTCCTCGGCACCGTGGTGACGGGCACCATTGCTGCTCTTCTGGCCGGTCTGTTTCCCATCGAGATCCTGAGTGAACTGGTCTCAATTGGAACGCTCTGCGCCTTCAGCGTCGTCTGTGTCGGTGTGATGCTGCTGCGGGTGCGCGAACCAAACGCCCCGCGCCCATTCCGCACGCCGTTGGTCTGGGTGGTGGCGCCGGCCGGCCTCATGATCTGCCTGACCATGATGTATGGCCTGCCGGCCGCAACGTGGGCCCGGCTCGGCATTTGGACCGCCGTCGGCTTTGCCATCTATTTTGGCTATGGCGTCTTTCATGCCGCGCACCGCCCGCAGTGGCAGGCGGAGGCCAGCGCAGCCCCCCTGTCACAGGGAGCCGGACGCCGCGACTGACCCAAAACCCTCGGGCCAGACCCTGACGTGGCCCGCAGTTCAGGGGCCTAATCCTGGGATTGGCACGAGCGACCCCCACGGCGCAGAACGCGACAGGGTCATGCCAGGATCCTGGCATGGTGAAATTGATCAGCCATTTCAATGCCCGCGGCGCACCCCGAAAATCCAAACCCGGACCCTGGCGGCGATTGCTCAACCCAGGCCGTTGCGACATAATGTTCCCGATTTGTTCGACGGCACGGCGCTTGTTCTCCCCGCTGGCTCCCGCCATATAACAGGCTTTCCCCGAAAGACCGGACATGCAGAAGACTATCTCCATCCGCGGCGCCCGCGAGCACAATCTCAAGAATGTCGATGTCGAGATCCCGCGCGATACTCTGACCGTCATCACCGGCCTTTCTGGCTCCGGTAAGTCCTCACTGGCCTTCGACACGATCTACGCGGAAGGCCAGCGCCGCTATGTCGAATCGCTCTCCGCCTATGCCCGTCAATTTCTCGAGCTGATGCAAAAGCCCGACGTTGACCATATCGAGGGTCTGTCCCCGGCGATCTCCATCGAGCAGAAAACCACTTCCAAGAACCCGCGTTCGACGGTTGGCACGGTCACCGAGATCTACGACTACCTGCGCCTCTTATTTGCGCGCGTGGGCGTTCCTTATTCCCCGGCGACCGGGCTTCCGATCGAAAGCCAGACTGTAAGTCAGATGGCTGACCGCATTCTCGCGCTTGCCGACGGCACCAGGCTTTATCTTCTGGCACCGATCGTAAGAGGTCGCAAAGGTGAATACCGCAAGGAATTTGGCGAACTGCTGAAGAAGGGCTTTCAACGCGTCAAGGTCGACGGCCACTTCTATGAGATCACGGAGGTGCCCGCGCTCGACAAGAAGCTCAAGCACGATATCGAGGTCGTCGTTGACCGTATCGTGGTCAAGCCCGATCTGGGCAACCGTCTGCCCGATTCCATCGAAACCGCTCTTGGCCTTACCGACGGCCTTGTCATCGCCGAATTCGCCGACAAGAAGACGGCGGAAGGGGACGCCGAACGGCTGATGATGTCCGCCAAGTTCGCCTGTCCGGTATCAGGTTTCACCATCCCGGAAATCGAGCCCCGGCTGTTTTCCTTCAACAACCCCCATGGCGCCTGCCCCACCTGTGACGGACTTGGCACGCAGCTTTACTTCGATCCGGAGCTCGTGGTCCCCGACCACAGTCTGCCCTTGCGCAAGGGCGCCATCGCGCCGTGGTCAAAGTCGAGTTCACCCTATTATCTGCAGACCCTGGAAGCGCTGGCACGGCACTACAAGTTTTCTCTCAATGCGCCCTTCGAGGATCTGCCCAAGAAAATCCGCGAGATCATCCTCTATGGCTCGGGCGAGGACGAGATCAAGTTCACCTATGACGATGGCTTGCGCCGCTACGATACCAAGAAGCGCTTCGAAGGGGTTATCCCCAACATGCAGCGCCGCTTCAAAGAGACGGATTCGGCCTGGATTCGCGAAGAGCTCGAAAAATACCAGGATACCAGTCCGTGCGAAGCCTGTAGCGGCTATCGCCTCAAACCTGAAGCATTAGCGGTCAAGATCGCCGGTCTTCATATCGGTCAGGTGTGCGAACAGTCGATCCGCAACGCCGATGGCTGGTTTGCCAGTATCGACCGGCACCTCAACGTGCAGCAGAAGGAAATCGCCGCGCGCATTCTCAAGGAGATCCGCGAGCGCCTGCGCTTTCTCAACAATGTCGGCCTTGAATACCTCACCCTTGCCCGCGCCTCCGGAACGCTCTCTGGCGGCGAGAGCCAGCGCATTCGCCTTGCCTCGCAAATTGGCTCGGGTCTTACCGGTGTGCTTTACGTGCTCGACGAGCCTTCGATTGGTCTGCATCAGCGTGACAATGAAAAGCTCCTTGAGTCCCTGAAAGGCCTGCGCGACCTCGGCAATTCGGTCGTGGTGGTCGAGCATGATGAGGAAGCCATCCGCACCGCGGATCACGTTATCGACATGGGTCCCGGTGCCGGCATTCATGGTGGTCACATCATCGCCGAAGGAACTCCGGCCGATATCATCGCCAATCCCAATTCACTGACTGGGCAATATCTGGCTGGCATCGAGCAGATCCCCTTGCCGGCACGGCGTCGCGCCGCGACCCACAATCGCTGGCTCAAGATCACCGGTGCCCGCGGTAACAATCTGCGCAACGTCAGTGCCCAGGTGCCACTGGGCACCTTCACCTGCATCACCGGTGTGTCCGGGGGCGGCAAGTCGACCCTTACCATCGAGACACTCTACAAGGCGGCCGCCCGCAAACTTAACGGCACCCGCGAAACCCCGGCACCTCACGATCGCATCGAAGGTCTCGAATATCTCGACAAGGTCATTGATATTGACCAGTCCCCGATCGGTCGCACGCCACGTTCCAATCCTGCGACTTATACCGGTGCCTTCACGCCCATCCGCGACTGGTTTGCCGAACTTCCCGAAGCCAAAGCTCGCGGCTACCAGCCCGGACGCTTCTCCTTCAACGTCAAGGGCGGACGCTGCGAGGCCTGCCAGGGCGATGGCGTCATCAAGATCGAAATGCACTTCCTGCCCGACGTTTACGTGCAATGTGATGTCTGCAAGGGCAAGCGCTACAATCGCGAAACCCTGGAAGTGAAATTCCGCGGCTACTCGATTGCTGACGTACTCGAAATGACGGTGGAAGCCGGGGCCGAACTGTTCCAGGCGGTGCCGTCCATCCGCGAGAAGCTAGATACACTAAGCCGTGTCGGCCTTGGCTACATCAAGATCGGCCAGCAGGCGACAACGCTGTCCGGCGGCGAAGCCCAGCGCGTGAAACTGTCCAAAGAACTCTCACGCCGGGCGACCGGGCGCACGCTCTACATTCTCGACGAGCCTACCACCGGTCTTCATTTCCATGATGTACGCAAGCTGCTCGAGGTTCTGCATGAACTCGTGGAAAGCGGCAATACCGTGGTGGTAATCGAGCACAATCTGGAGGTGATCAAGACCTCCGACTGGATCATTGATCTGGGTCCTGAAGGTGGCGATGGTGGCGGTCAGGTGGTAGCCAGCGGCACGCCGGAAGAGGTCGCCAGTACTTCCGGCTCCTACACAGGCCAATATCTGCGCCCGCTGCTTAAGACACGTGCTCCCGCCGCTGCGGTTAAGGCCCCGGCCAGATCCGCCAAAGCTGCGCCCGGCCGGCGCACCGCAGCGCGACGCTGAGCCAGAAGGCCACGCCAGCACGCGTTAGCCGCGGGCGCCCGGCGCCGGTGCAAGCTTGCGATAGGCAAAGGCTGCCGGCGCAATCTGCAGCCCGATCAGGAAGGGTGCCATCACGAGATAGATACCGGTGAGTAGCGGCAGGTTGGAGCGCAGGGCCAGAAGCTGCTGGCTTCCCACCGCCATCTTGTTACCGACGTGGGCCGCACTCAGAAAATAGCTCGGCCCCAGCACCGCGGCTTCGGCAAAACCTGCAAGCAGCGCTGCTGGCCCCAGGACCGCAATGCCAATCACCACAATGCGTCCGACATTGCCCTCACACAGCTCCCAGGACCGGACCAGACCCAGGCGGCTTTCCACCACGACCACGGGAATGAGAAGGAAGCTGAGGCGGATCACCGCATAGACGATGGCAATTGCCCCCAGCACACCGGCCGCACCAAAGACCGCCTTCATCACGGCGGCGCCTGGAACCAGGCTACGCAGCAGCTGCAGACCCTCAAACAGGCCAAGGACAAAGAGCAGGGTGATGCCGACCAGCGCCAAAAGCGAGGCGAAAACCCGCAGCTCGGTGAGCCCGAAGGCAAAATGGACCCGGGCTGGCCCCTGGCGCAGTCCCAGCGCCTGACGCATCACCGCCACATACACGATCGACCAGATGAGCAGGCTGATCATGCGCCAGACCAGCATCACAAGGCCGGCCTGCCCCAGGGCAAAGGGATTGCCGGCGCTGAATGCTGCCGGTACGGCGCTGTAATAAAGGGCACTGACGAAATAGTCGCCAATCGCCCACAGCACCAGGGGAAGCCAGGAAAGTCCAATAATGGCGCCCAGATGGCTGAATGTGAAATTATAGGCAAAGCCGATCGTCTCGAGGACCGGAATCTTCTTCATGGGCGCAGCTCCACTGGGCGGCAGCGCGCCCGCAAAATGCACGACGTGAAAATGTCTAGCCGCACTCTACCGCCCTGACTAGGCCTGCGCCAATCTGACAGCGCCGCAGCCTGATCGAGGTTTGCCGTCGCCTCTGTGCACAGAAGGTCGTGGAGAGAAGGTGCCGCAGTCCGGCATCAGCAGCCCTTGAGCCCAGACCCGCGCACGACCCCAGCTGCTCTCTTGCCAACATCAAACCTGCGCTGCGGTGACAGCGTGATGACATTTTGTCAGCAGCTAGCTAAGCTGCGGGAAGCAGGCTCTTGGGGACGACATCATGAAGGACTATGCCACGCACGACGGACTTGGACTTGCCAACCTCGTGCGCAACAAGGAGGTCAGTGCGAGCGAACTGGCCGAAGAA
>JAKBAU010000124.1 GCA_021808875.1 Pseudomonadota bacterium
ACACGGCAGGGCGCCGCGCCCATCGCCCCGTTATTATGCGGAGCCATATCCCCGCCAAAGCTCCGGAAAACCACCACTCCAGCCACCAGACTCCACATAATAACGCGCTACGCATAATCGGCCTTATGCGGTGCACCGCATAACGCCGAGATCGGGGCCGGGTGGACGAAGCGCTCCAACGAGGGGCGGGATTACATCTCGGTCAAGCTGGATGACCCCAGCTTCAGCGTGCCGATCTACGCCAATTTGTTCGACGATGAAGGCGGTGAGGGCTACACCCTGATCTGGTCCCGCAGCCGTAAGCCCAGCGGCGAGTAAATCCCGCAGCGAACCCCGCCCGGCGATGCCGGGCGGGGGCATTTGTGCGTCACAGGGGAGGTGGCATGAGTTTGGTGGCATGGGCCATTGTGAGGCTGCGCGCAGCCTCCTGGGCCGCTTTTTGAAAAAAGCGGCACCAACAACTTCTGGTCTGAAACGCATTTCGATGGCGGCCTCGATGGCCGGAAGCTGAGGATGCTTACGTCCGCTATCGAAATATAGAGAGCTCACCTATTGCTGCAATTGAGCCTGAAACTTGAAGCATTTCATCATAGGGCCAATCAAGGGATCGTAGATAGTGCGTTTGGCTGTGGGATAAGTTATCAGGAGTGTGATGAATGTCTCTCCTCTGAGAATAGTCTTTTCGTGAACAATGTTGGCATTTTGATGCCCTGAAAACACAAAATGATCCGGCTTGATGACCTGCAAATCTGGCTTGTTGGTAGTACCTAATTCCGCGGACTCGTCTTCCCTCATGCTGCCGTGAAGAGTAGGGTTGGGAAGTTCTGCTCTGTAAGATCCATACATCCAGATTTTGGCACCATCGGGCGATATAAAAGTCTGACCATCGCCATCATCAGATTCGCCTTGCCCAGTAAACAATGCCGCGGGATAGCAACCAGTATAGCCATAGTTTGCATTGCTATAGGAGTTCCACCCCGGTTGGTCAGCGAGAGCAGAACCGGCCCAGACGGCTGCGAGCGTCAAGCCGACAAGGGTCAACCTAAGCCTGTCGGTTAGATATTTTGCTTCCACATTTCTCTTCTCGATCATGGCCAATCTTATCTGACGGATAACGAAGGCGTCCAAAACAAGAAGTGCCAACTCCTGGGGGCACTCGTCAATAATGCGTACAAGGTTTTGTGTGGATGAACCTCGCACGTTCCAATAGTAATTACCCTTGTATCGCCGACTCTGGTACTCGCACCCACCTACTTCCCCTCGTAATCCAGGCCCGGCGGCCGCGGTTCTGGGCATCACCGAGGCGGTAGTGAACACGCATTATCGGCAAGCCGATGCCCCCCGCAAGTTACACGCGTATCTCAGTGAAGAACGTAAACGAACGCGACTATTGGCCATGCAGGCATTCGGCCACAGGCGCGCAGAATAAAGGCAAAAGCGTTTTAAAATAATAAGTTATTTTGAACTTCGCTCTCCATTTGTAACGAATAGTCCACGAGGCTGCTTCACGGCAGCAACGCGGCTATGTCTGACATTCGTACATGTTATCGAAGCTCCCGAAAGCGAATGTCATGCTGTAGGATGGTTGAGGCGGACATTGCCGCCATTTCGTGGACTTGATCACCTCAGGAAAAAAGCCGTCTTAAATGTCCGTCAGAGATAAATTCATCGCCTTTGTGGATATTCTGGGATTTTCGGCGCTGGTCGAGCGCGCCGAAGCTGCTGGCGACCTCTCACGCCCAATAGAATTGGCGCAGACGCTCGGGAAAGCGCATGCATCAACTGGATTTGCAGTAACCGGTCCCACAACCTGTCCTCACTCCGCCCATATCGAGAAAAGCCTGGACTTCCAGATCACCCAGATTTCCGACTGCGTGGTTGTCTCGGCAGAAATTTCGCCCGCTGGGGTGATAAATCTGGTGAACCATTGCTTTGCCCTTGCAGGCGAGATGCTGAACAAGAGCGCGCAATGTCGGGGGATGATTACCAGAGGCAATATTTACCACCAAAAAGAGCAATTCATCGGAACTGGCTACCAAGCTGCGTATAAGGCAGAAGCTGGCGTTGCTTTCCTTCGGGCAGACGAAGCAGAGCGCGGGACGCCGTTCATCCAGATTGATCCGTCCGTCACCTCTTACGTCCAGGAGCAAACGGACGATTGTGTTCGCAAAATGTTTGAACGTCTGACCCTGTCAGACGGAACATTTACCGCCATCTACCCATTCAAAGCGCTCGCCAAGATACCGTCCGCACTTGTCCGGCCTGACTTCAACCCCTCTGATATGAAGCAAGCCGTGCAGAGGAGCCTACGCTTTAGACACGAGAATTTGGCTGAAATTCGGGCGGAAGAGAAAAAGGCACCGGATCAACGGGCCAAGACAAAGATTCAGTATTATATCCGAGCACTTGAGGAGATCATAGCGAGCCTGCATGCCAAGGAGGCTGAACTAGACGAAATGCTCGCCACCGGGCGTCTGCCTCCCATGGGAAGTGTTTGGGGAGCGTAGAGCGGATTGAGGTCGCGCTAGCCCAAGGCTCCCAACAGGGTTGAAATGCCAGAGAGCAGCACAGAGGCCGCGGTTCATAGTGCTGCTTCCCGGTTTAAAGCCGCCGAGCTGTTGAGTGTTGCCCATGTGGGGTTACCGCTTGCTCGGAACCATTTGCATGCCGCAACAAGGCCCGTGCCGGCGGTCAGAACTGCTAATGCAATACTTAGGTACTTCATGTGCCGAAGCATTACTTAGGTGTCCGGCATCCGCAACACTACCCTAGACAGGTCACTTGGAGGCAGGCAATCGTAACGACATGGCACAGGCGGATTCAGCAAGGGGAACGGCGCGGAGGAGTAGCCAAGGGGTCATCATAGCCCACCTCACCGCAGGCATGTCTGTAGGCAAGCCCTTGGCAGAGCCGGCGCACATCACCCCCAGGTTTCCGCGCGGAATAACGAACTCTGACCTGCAGCACGCGGAGGCGGCCATCCAGCGGGAGACGGCCCTATATTGGTTTCACCTCAACCTGGAACCTTATGATCTATCGAAGGGCGGGCCGTATTTTGGTTTCTCAGGAGCTATCGGGGGAGCCCCCATCGGTGCCCTTCCGATAGGGGGAGGACCAAACATAGCCGGATTCGACCGAGGCAGTTTTGCACCTTCACCGGTGGAAGCCCGAGTCATCTTGCAAGAGGAGTTTGCAGGGGTCTTACGCGATGAGGTGACCGAAGAGTTGGGTAACGCTTTGGCAGGAAAATGGATGTGGAAAAATCTGCCAGTTCAACCCTCCTCTATTGTCCCTGCCACTGCGGCAGAGGCTTTAACCGCCCTCGTTCCGGTTCTGGACGCGCTAGCAGGCGCTCTCCAGGGGGTGGAGCTTCCCGCGTCGGAGCATGGCGGCATAGGGCATAATCGTCCGCCAGGAGAAGTGGCATTCACCGAAGAGGACCGCCGAGCGGTTCTTGAAAAGATCGAAGAGACAAAACAGGCGGTACAAAGCGATGCGGCCGATGCGCCTTCCAGGGTAGGTAGCATCTGGAGCGCGATAAGCCCCAAACTTCTTACCTTCGGGCAATGGGCCGTAAATAGGGCGAACGATTTCTTTGTGGAGGCGTCCAGGGAGGCGGGCAAGAGCGCAGGCAAGTGGGTTATCCCGGCTGCAATCGCCTATAGCTTGGGGCAGCACGCCTCTATCATCTCGCTCTTCCACCAAGCCGGCGCATTGGTTGAGGCGCTCGATCATCTTTCGCTTCACTGACAGGCGTTATGCGATTTCCTGCGCAACGGGACCAGCAAGGAGCCGTAAAAGTTTAAATTGCGCCCATTGTCGCCGTTGCCGGGATCTAGGGCGGGCCCTGAAATCGGTCATTCACACGGTAAGGTCATCCCGGCGATGGCCGCCAGCGTACCCGGTAGATGCGCAAACTGTCCGCCAAGGGTATGAAGAGCCATGCCTCAAGAAATGCCCTTGTCCGATTTCCGCGCCGTCCGCCACAAGCTCGAACCCCATGAGTTTGCGCTCAGCGAAGGGCAGAACATCGCTCCGACACACCTGATTGACAAAAAGACGTGGTCCGGCATCACCCACCTGCCGGACGACGTGGCGATCCGGACTTCGGACCATAACGGTCATCGGCTCGCGTTGCTCTACAGCCTCTGGGGCGATTGGATAAAGGCGACCGGCAATCCAGAAGAGCCCGACGAGCTTTTCGGCTGCATGCTCGACGCTAGTGATGCCTTCCAATGTACCAATTTTCTTTTCCTGCACGGTTATTATCGGGCCGCGATGGCTGAGCTTCGCGTCGCGCTCGAACTTGTCATGATCGGCGCCTATGGAAATCTAAAGCCCGATGACCCCGATTATGTCATCTGGAAGACGAGCGGATCGGAACTTGGCTTCACGCGCTTCAGGAAGCGCATGCATGGCATGCTTCGCGGCAACCAGTGCAAATGGCTTGTCGCTGATGAAGAGTTTCCGGACCAGACATTTCGTCAACTATGTAATTTTGCGCACTCGCGCCCTGACTCAAGTGACGGCGCACTTCGGGAATCCAACGGCCCCGTCTATGCGCACGAGGCGGTGATGCTCACATTCTTTACGACGGTGTCGGTATACGCGATTTGCTATCTTCTGGTACGGATCGCACGGCCCACGTTCTCCCTGCCTCCGGACAGCCGAATTCTCTTCGAGGAGGATTGGGGGGCGAACCGAGAGGGTGTCGCCAGAGCCTTCGAGCAACTGTACGGGGAGCGCGCCGCTGTCGTGCCATAACAATTCGTCCGGCACATCAACGAGGATTTGTGAATGGGCAAACTCACGGGTACCGAACACGGCGACGCAGCAAATGCGCTGTTCGCTTTCTATGCCGATAAGGCACACGAACTGGAGGAGTCGGGCCAATACTTTATGGCCGCAATCGCGCTAGCTTTCGGGATCGAGACCGCGATTCTGACTTACCTGCTGGTGGAGTTCGGGGGAGAGAATGGCGGCGAACTGCAAATCCCCGATGATGTCAATTTCTTCGCCTTGATAGAAGCAGCAAATGAGATCGATGTTCTAACCGCCCCTATCGACACCCCCTCCCATGTCAGGGAAGACGGCGAAAAGCCCAAGCACATCGCTAAGGATGTGGTTGATCGGATCAGAAAATTTCGCAACCTCATTCATCCCGCCGCAGCGTTGAGACAGCGCTATGACCCGCGAAATTTCACAAAGGAACATTTCGTGAAATTCAAGGAGATGTATGAATCCGTGACACACAGTTTGCTCTACTATATTTGAGGCGACAATCTTTCTAATGGTCCCCGAAGGGCATCGAATGCCTCCGTGATTGCTGCTTTCCGGCGGTCATCGCAGCGGTTTCGCGCCTATTTCAGTCATTACCGCCCTCGCATTGAATGCCCGTAAGCTGCTGTCCGGCTAGTCGACCAAGCAGTATCGCAGGAGGGCAACCAATGATGGGTAACTGCCATTGCCTGCCGTCACTGCGTGCTTCAGTTTGGAGGACCCGCAACGGTCTCGGCAGGATCATGTTTGGCCGAGGCCATGTGTCGCTCGATCGCCTCGATCACCTCCGGCTGGACACGAGGATCGCCTCGGGATTGCCGAGATGTAGATAGCGGATCGCATCTGAGGCCGCGATCAAACCGGGCATCTGTTTGTCCCACCCAGTCAGGTCGACGGCACCGGTGGCAATGACCCGGTCGCGCAGCCGCTCGAACCAATCAAGGCGCATAGGGTGCAGATCCTTATGCGTTTCAAGCAGTAGCTCGCTTCGCGTCTCCTCGTCGAACCCGCCATCGCCTTCAAACCCGCGCAGGATATCGGTGACGAGCTCCAGCCGGAGCACGCCGCCGACGATGCTCGACCAAGAAACGGCACGGCCCATGCCGTTGATAATCGCGCCATAGTGAACCGCACGGTTAATTAGGCGCATGACAAAACGCGCGGCCTGCGGTGCGCGGATCGGCAGCGCGGTCGCGAGCACCGCTGTCGCCCCGCACGCGAGAAAGCCATTGGCGACGGTCGCATGTGATCGATCGAACGGGTGTGTGTCGCACGCACTCAGAACGATGATCGGCGGCATTCTCACCTTACCGGCAAGGCTCCAAACGTCGAAATGCTCCCCGCCGATCATCAAGCCGCCGATATCACCGGTCTCCGGATGAGTAGCGTGAGAATCGATGATCACCATCGCGCCGTCGAACTGGTTGAGCGCCTCGGCAAATTCTGACGGCGTTTTAGGTGAAGCATAGCGCCCGAGAATGGGCTCGTTCTTGCCGTCCGCCGTGTGCCAGGTACCGGCGCGCAGATGATGCGCGATCGGGTCGCCATCCTCGAACATCGACAACACAAGATAGTTGCGGAACCCGTCGGGCGTAATGTAATGCGTCATCGGCGGCCGGATCTGCTCGATGAACAGATTTCCTGGTGTCGTATTGATCCGCGAGACATCGAACCGGATACCAAGCGGCAGCCCATCGACTGGCAACCATTCCAGAGGTGCTTCGGCAACGATTTTGATTCCAGAGGTTGACCTAGAAATCAGCGCGCGGTGCTCCGGTGGGATCGCTTCTTCGAGCGTCTGTTGGACGATCCTGAAAACCCGAGCCGATTTGATCCGGGGCGGGTCCTCATGCGCGCGCAGGAACCGGGCGAGTTGGTCAACCACGCCTGCGGTACGATTGACGACTGGCGGAAGCCGGATCGTCGTCGCCAAGGTTCCCGCAGCCCTCAGTCCGACCGCCGTCGTCAGCAACTTGAGCTCGGCTCCGCGCAGAGCCAGCAGTGGTCCGATCCGTTCGATGTCCTTCTCGTCGGAAATATTCAGTTCCATTGTATAGCCACGCTGCCGGTCGAGTCCGCGCAGCGATGCCTTGACCAGAGGATCGTCGATGACATTGGCGAGCCGCGTCGAAATCCCTCGGTACATAGACGGTGCGACGAGCAAGAGGTCGGGCCGCGGAGGCATCAACTGGTGCGCAAGCCTGTCCCCGCTGTCTTCCCAGAGTGCCATGACCGCTTCGCTCGACTGAGTGATTCCTCGGACGTAGTCGTCGTGCGGGCTAATTTTGAGATGTCCTTCCCCGCCGGTGGCAGGCCCCTCACCCGCTCCTATCAGCGTCATCTCATTTGCGCGCGTGACATTGTGCGAGTGGAACACGAGGCTGGTGTTACGGCGCTCCTCGGGGCGCCAGAGATCGAGAAAATCGAGATGCTGCTCGATCTCAAGGCGCGGTTCCATTCGCGCCGCACGCCGGGTCAGTGCAACCAATCGGTGACGCAACTGCTCGCAAGCGAATGTAGCCGGATGCTGTGCATTGGCGACGCGATGATAGCTCAAATGGATCGGCGGCAGCCGAAGTCCCGCGCGCCAAGATGCGATTTTTTTCGCTGTTGCCTCGTCGGAGGACATCACCACCATATATGGCGCGATGGGCAAGGGCTTGCGCTTGGCGAGCAGGGTGGCGAGATTGACCGGGGTCCACAGCCAGGCGCCGTCTCCGCAGCGCTGGCGGGCAAGCGCCAAAGAGGGCTCGAGTGTTGGCTGGATAATATCTGGCGGGAACCGAACGATATCCTCCATCAATGGCGTGAAATAGGGGAGACGGGGCGCGAACCCCTGAAAAGGCGTCACCTCATTTGGCTGCCAGTCAGGCAGCGCGAGGACATAGAAGATCTCGAAGGCGGGCTGCATGCGTTTCTACTTGAAGGTCAATGATCGCAGGTCACGATCTGCCCATGATAGGGCATGGAATCCGTAGAGGGGAAGACGCGCTCGCGATGCCTACGATATCGAGTCCGCAGCCGTTCGTCCGCTCTCGTCTCGACGGCGCCCATTGCAGTCGTTGCCCTGTATTGGACGGCGTCTCGATAGCGGACACGAGCTTACGTGAGATCGAACGGGAGAGCCTCAACCCGTCTGGCAACTCTTCCTTTACCAACCGCCTATGTCGCGGGCGCTCTGATGTGACTAGTTACCTTGTCGGTGGGATGAATTGCCAGCAGGTTCATTCCTTGCAAATGAACTGCATATCCATGACCTGACAATTCGGCAGCGAGACGCTCCTTATCGGCCTTGATATGTTCTGCGAGGATCACTGGGCGTTGCGCCGCGATCGTCGCGCGCCCGCCCTTCAGGGCCTCGATCTCCATCCCTTCCACGTCAATCTTCAGAAAATCGAGCCGTCCCAAGCACAGTCCGTCTATCGTCATCGCTCGCACCGGTGTCAGGCTCCCCTCGGCGTAGTCGACGTCCTGGCCGATGAACTCGGTCCGCGCGTGCTTACGCAGCTCAAGGCTGCCGAAGCTGGCCGGCACCCGATAATCCGGCATGGGGATGCGGATTTCTCCTTCTTCCGCCGTCACGGCCGCGTGTCTGGCGCTAATGTTGAAACAGTTGCTGAGCGCGATGTTGCCAGCTAGCGCATAGAAAATGCGCTCCTGTGCCTCAATCGCAAACACCGAACCCCATCCCGTCATGAGCCGCGCCCAGGATAACGCGTGTACGCCGATGTTCGCGCCGCAATCAACCGCAACGACTCCATCACCGAAATACCGTCGCCTGAGCTCCAGGAGTTGCAGCGCGAGTTCGACTTCCTCGACATCGAATGATGCCTTCTCAAGCAGTTGATGGCCGACGCCATAAGTCGCATTCTGCTCCGTGCTATGGAAGTCTAATCGATTGACGATCAGGCTGCCCTGTTCGGTGGCTGCGAGCACAAAAGCCAGCTTGCGATCCGGGTTGCGCATTGCACACCACCTCTACCATTCACGAAAATCACGCTAGGTGCACCGGGTCCGCCAAGTGTTCCGACTTGGAAATTGCCGCCATCAGCACACCGGTTCCATACCCAGTGCCACCAACGCCACCCTTGCCCAAGGTGAAATCGGTACCGCCGGTACCAATCTGCCCGATGGGACCCGATCAATCAATTTAAATGCCTACATTGCCATACCCTACGTAGTCAGACTCATAGTACCTCCTGGATCATCCACTGCAGCCGTGACGTTAACACGGTCGAACTCAGAGGCAGGAAACGGTCCCCCGAACCACCACTGGTACCCATTACCGGGTTGGTCGCATCACTACCCGACCGCCAATCAGCGCCCAACCCTCACGTATCAGGCTTCCGACAACCCATCCGGTAACAGACGTTGGCTCGGTCGGCGGAGCCAAACCCATTTTTCCAATTTTATAAGGCGAGGAATCGAATTAGGCGCGAATCGGTGCGAACGTTCGCGTCCAGATTCTCGACATTGTCACGCAAGTATTTCCGAAGTGTTTCGCGGGATTTGAGATACCGCTGGCTCTTCAATGTCTTATCGATTATGAATCCTGATTCCCGCAGGGCGTCTTGTATGTCGTCCAATTTTTTCCGTTCCGGCGCAGTCATGGCGTCAGACGCTGCCGCTGGCTGGTTGCTGGGCTTCGGCGCATCCCAAGACTTTAGAATGTTCTCTACTTCAACCCTGCCGATCTGATACAGTCTATTTCGGCTATCAGGATAGTCTTTGCCTGCGTAATTATCTTGCTCGTGGCGATCGTCGTACCAATGAAACAGGTCGAATGCCACGCGCTCGAGCTCTCGGAAATTCCCTTCCCATTCTTGTCCCGCCAGTGTGGACAGGGCATCTAGCTGCCATACTGGAAAGAAAATCCTCTCCATCCCGTGCAGCCCGACGTCGAGCTGGAATAGCTCTTCAATTGTACGCAGGCTTTTCCAGCGGTAGCTTGCCAGCATACCACGCAGATAACGGTGATTAAAGTCCCGGTCACTGGCGAGGCGCTCTTTAAGTGCGGGGAATGCCTGGATGGAACGAACCCGGTAATAAAGGTCTTTTCTTAACTTATTCTGTTTCAATGTAACCGTTGCGAGCTCCTCACGGCGCTGGG
>JAKBAU010000125.1 GCA_021808875.1 Pseudomonadota bacterium
GAGCCTGAATGCCGATGCGATCGCCTTTTTCCACGAGCGCCGCGTGCTCAATGAATGGGAATACAATTTCTGTCAAAATACGATGCGTCTCCGGAGCCTGACCTCCGCACAGCTAGGCAAACGCCGTGACATCAACCACAAGGTCCTCACAGCCATTGGAAAGCGCGGATTTCAGGGGCCGCAGTAGCTTAGGCCGAGCGCAAGGTCCTTTCCCACTAATGTGCCCTGTGAACATCCCAGTTGGCCGACATGACATCTGACGTCACGCCTTCGAGCAGCAGCCTCTCAAATCGACCCTGCCCAACTCGTCTGGCGAGAGCTGCGCTGTCGCAGGGGCTTGGTTCAACGCAGTTCTAGGTCGGCAACTATTCCGTCTCGAAACCCTGGCTGTCGAATTTCAGGGTGCGGCTGTTCTCGGTGACTGTGCGCACAAGCTGCTCCGTGGCTCCATTGGGAAGCCTTGCCTCGATCTCAATGGTGACAGTGACTTCGGCTCCCATCTGCCCTGCTAGGTGGGCGATCACCTCGTCGGCGATCCGGCCGGCGTCGCGCCCGACACGAGTCGAATCCACCCGCACCGATCCGTGGAAACGCCGAAGCTGCTGCGCGCCAAGTGGAGCCGCGGGCGCTCCGCTGGGACCTGGAAGAGGATCGGGTCTGCCGCCGTCTGCGCTCGGAGTGGAGATGGGGCTGGTACCACCCGAAGAAGGCGTCTCTGCATCCTGTTGCTTGCTGGCCACGTCGGCCTTGACGAGGACTCCCGGACTGTCGGCCGAAATGTTGGCGCCGTGCCCGCCATGCAATCCGCGATAGCGTGATGCCGCCTCGTCATAGCTCTCGGCGTAGCCAAACGTATCCGCACGCCATGTCAGCAGAGCGAGCCCGTCCCGAATGGCCTGCACCAGCACCTCGGGGCCGGCGACGCGCGGCAAGTAGAGATAGCGCGCGAAATCGTCGATGAGCTGCTTCACCGCGACGTGGTCGCCGCGCCACAGCGGAACGTCATCGAGATGCTTGCGCAGAATCGTCGAGCCAAGACTGCCGACCAGCAGCTCATCGCTGCGCAGCTTCTTGCTCGCCCTGACCGCCAGGGCGTCGCTGCCGGTGAGCCGCGACGCCTGCCAGACGACTGGGGTCTGCGGGGTCGATTGCTCCGGAACGAGGAGCCATTGATAGGTCTCGGGCAGGCGTGCCGTCACGGCGCCGTCGGCCGCCTGCTTCTGTGTTTCGGCCTGCCGGGTCTGGTGCGGGTCGAGGTTCAGCGCCTCCTTTTCGGCCACGATCGACGACCACGCCAAATACTTGCGGAGCGCCTCATCGAGGTCTTGCAGCCGCACCTTGTCAGCAGCCAGGAAGACCAGCGTGTTCCGGTAGAGGCGTGGGGCGTTCCCGCGCGATTCGAGGATCGCCTTCGCTGCCGTTTCGGCGGGGTTGCCGCTTTCTTTGGTGTAGGCGTGCTCCGCCGGGAGCACGACAAGACGCCCATCGTAGTCGTCGGGCACATCCGCGCCCGAGCGCGGCATCGCGTGGATCCGAGAGAAATCGCCGTTGCGCTTGAGATCAGCACGCAACCGCGTCTCCAGCTCCGCGGCTACCTTGTCGGGATCGCGCTTAAGCTGCTCGGCCCGATCCTCGGCCAGCTTCGTCACCGTCGGCTGGGTCGCGTACCAAGCGCGCGGTCCGTCCTGGTAGAGATAGGTGGCTGCCGAAGCGAGCCGACGCAGCGCGTCGCCGAAGACGGCCGGGCTCTCGCCCGGCATCACACAGCCAAGCTTCACGCGCCGGTCCTCGAGCCCACGATGTGCGGCTGCTGCGGTCGGCGCGGAGCCGAGGTAGATCGTGCGCGCTACCCGCCTTGTCGCCGACAGCTTCCCAAGATTAGGCACTTCGCCGTCGATCCGCAGTGGGAGCGAATTAGGGCCGTCGACATCCTTCTCAATGATGGGCACCCAATTATCCGAGAGGTATCGCGTCAACTCGAACTGCACCCGTGGATCGTCGATTTGGATCGTCGACGGCAGGATCAGCGGGCTGCGATCGCCCTTTTCCCATAGGCTGTGGATCACCGCCGCCATCAGGCGTAGCACGCCGCGCGTCCGCTGGAATTTCACCAGCGTCGACCAGTCTGTGTACAGCCGGTCAAAGATCTCTGGATGGATCGGATAGGCGGCCTGGATGCGCCGCTCATAGTCGCCACCACGGCACTCGGGCGGAAACTCTGGTCCCTGCGCCTGGTAGAGATCCGCGAACGCCCGGGCAGTCAAATCGCGCTGCTTAAACATATCGCCGGCGATCGGCTCGAAGAGCCGGCGTCGCACGATCTCGAAGCCTTCCTCCGCAGTCGCTGGCCGCCAGGACGACTCAACACGGCCCACGACATTGCGCAGACGGTCGAGCGCCTCACGGCCGCGAATGCCGCCCACCTCCACGTCGTCGGCCTGGGTGTGTGGCGAACCTGCCGTGTCGGATGCTGGCAGAGAGACGACCAGGAGGCAGTTCTTGGCGAGCTTCGCCGACTCAGTCAGCGCCTGGGCGAAGGTGAACTGCGTCTCGAAGCCGCCGGCGGGAAGATCGCTCTGGTCGTGGAGCTGGCGCGCATAGGCCACCCATTCGTCCACCAGCACGAGGCAGGGCCCGTATTCCACAAATAGCTCGCGTAACAGGTCGCCGGGGCTGGTCGCCTTCTCGTCGTCCTTCGCGATACGTCCGAACGCCTTGGCCCCGCCGAGCTGATAGGCAAGCTCGCCCCACAGCGTCCGTACGACCGTGCCGTCGGGCTTGGTTACGGGATTGCCAGGCGATATCTTGTTACCGACAAGGACCACACGCCGCGCCTTCGGCAGGGTCTTCACGCCCGCCTCGGCCAGCACGGCATCAATGCCCGCCAATTCCCCGGGCGCCGCGCCACCGAACAGGTGGTACAGCGCCAGCATCGAGTGTGTCTTGCCGCCACCGAAATTGGTCTGGAGCTGCACGACCGGGTCGCCGCCCTGGCCGGACAGACGCTGCACGCCGCCGACCAGAAGGCGCTTAAGGCTCTCAGTCAGAAAGGTGCGGCGGAAGAACTCGGCGGGCTTACGGTATTCGTCGCTGCCTTCGCCGAGATGGACCTGCCACAGATCGGCGGCAAATTCGGCCTGCTGATAGCGGCCACTGGCGACGTCGGCGTGCGGCGTCACCACCTCACGCCAGGGTTTCAGGTTTCCGGCCGCCGCAGGCTCGATCAGCGAACCGCCAGCCTTGCGCTTCTCGCCGCGCACCTGCTCGTCGAAGATGAGCCGGCGCAGCTCCATCTTCATCTTCCCGACCTCGTCGGCCTGAGGCGCCGAGACGGCCGCGAGCAGGCGTCCCATCGAGTCGAGCGCCCGATCCGCGTCGTCGCTGGAGAAGGGATTCTGATGCGCCCACTTGTTGCGCACATCCCGAAGCTCGCTCACCAAGCTGCGTTCGGCAAACCCCAGGGTGCGCTTGAAGACGTCGTTCCAGGTTTCCCACATCAACTTCAACAGGCCGGCAACGTCCCACTGCGCGATCGGCTTGTTGCCCAGCATCGGATCTTCGGCGAAGCGGCGCACGGCATCCATGCGCACGGTTCCGGCCTTTACAGCGGATTGCACCTCGCGCTCGACGAACGGGGCGAGGCCCGCCCGCAATAGCTCCATCGCCTTACCGACGCGCTCCTGGTTGGTCATGGCCATGGATCAGCGCTCCCCCGCGTTGAATAGGTCCGGTTCGGCTGCTAACGGTTTGCGTTCTTCCCGAGCGAGACGGACGATCTCAGGCCAGCTCTGGACTAAGCCATTATAGGCGAGCGCCTCAGCCGCACGCTTCTTGCGCTCGCAGATGGTGTAGAGCCGGTATGCGAGCTCCCGCGCTGTCTCCGCACGAACGCCGAGCTTGGCGACCAGATCCGCCGCCGCGCCCTCGCCGCCGCTTCCAAGCACACGGATGAGATGATGCACAACTTCCCATGCAGTCAGGTCAGTATCAGTTGTTGGAGCCCAACCCGCAGGCAGTTCCTCTGGTTTGAACAAGCGGACCTTGCCCCGCCTGGCTTCCAGGATGCGAGCTTCTGCGAGAGCTCCAACACTGGTATTTTTGGCCTTGGAGAGGATTTCAGCTTCGCCGTATTCGCCCTCCTCGAAACTGTTCTGTTCGAACCAGGAGAGTGCCCAACGGGTTGCTGAATCGAAGTCCCCTTCCTGCTCGGCAAGCGTCTCGTCTAGCGTCTGGTTGATGAGCGCCAGCGCCTCGCGAACTGAAACGGGCTTGCCCTCGATATCGAGTACCTTTTCGTAGCGGGTGTAGACACTCATGCCCGGACCAAGCGCGGCCTGCGCTAAGTCGACTGGGGCGATATTTCCTTGCTGAAGGTGCCGGAGAGCGGCAGGCAACGACCGCTTCAGCTCATTGCGGAACTGGTTTCTAGAAATTCGCGGGGCATCGTCGGGACGGGGACGGCAAGCAAGGACGATATATGACGCAAGGGCGTTCGTACCCATCGATACCATCCGCCACTTTTGCGAAGCCCGCACGGGCCATGTACCTGTGATTTGAAAGCCGCTAGAGAAAAGCGCTTCCAGAAGAGTTTCCCACCCTGTCGTTAAATCAACGACCGGAGAAGCCTCATCGTCTCCATCACTGCTGACCGCCTCATCGTCCTGCTTAAAGGCGTAGTACACGGTGAGTGGAAATCTATGATCCATTCTACCTCGAAGCGAGGTAAACGCCTTCTTAAATCCTTCTTCAAAGTGTTCCTTCGCTTTAATCTGATCGCCACCAAATCTATTAGCCGCAGCGATAAGCTCTGGCATCTTTGGTACCAATACGGTTCCAAAAATCTCTGGATATTGTTCTCCGATGTTGCGTCGAAGCCATACGTAGAAAAAATCGGAGAGTGTCGCGTAACTTATGTTGTTGTAATACGGCGGGTCCGTACTGATTAGAAGATCTTTTACGCCGTTGCTTTCGCTCGCGGCGTCAATCTGCTTCGCAGGCTGATCGCTATTGACGCGAGTCGCGATTGTTTTAATACAATCCGCCACATATTCGACGCACGTTTTCCACGCACCAACAGATTCACCTAAGATGTTTGCTTCAGCATAGTCAAAAACCATCGGCAAGGCTTGCTTACCAAAAAGGTTCATTACCTTCTGATTCGACGGGCTCCAGCGGCAAAGCGTGTTATTAAAATCCGCGCAACGATCGATCGCGAGCGATAGAAATGTCGTGACCGCGCGGGCGTATTCTTTGGATTGGTCGCCATCCAAGCCACATGCAGTTGCGTCACGTTCAACTTGGCTACGGATCTCGCTGACCATCTCGCCAAGTGTAAGAAGCGCCACTATCTGTCTATCGCTATATAGGTGCCCCCAAGTGCTTAGCCCGTAGGCGGTGCAAACTCCCCCGGTTATTTCCGCCCGGGTGGGAAGGGGGCCAGCCAGGAATGTCTCTCTGGCATCCTGAACGTCTCTGGCAGACGCTGCGTGTTCAGCTGCTTTGGCGTGCTCAGAAGTTGGACTGACGTAGACGCGGCCGCGGGGTCCGTCTGCGACGATAGCCTGCAATCGCGCTGACAACCTTCCAGCCTTCCCTTCGGCCTGAATGTAGCTGCGTTGGATAGGGGTCCTCGTAATTGCGCAAATAAAATCTTGGGCCTTGCCAGCCTTTGTGCCCGACTTCGCTGTCTTGAGTTCGTCGCTGTTGGGCTTTTGTGGAAAAACACCAAACTCCCAACCCGTGCTATCGTCATGACCAGGCAGTATCTGCGCTATCACTTCGCTATTTTTCTTCGATGATAACACAAATGTTGATGCTAGAGGGACGTGAGCGCCCTTCGCGGCAGGGTTTGGACTCGCAACAGTGCGGGACCAAATCCAAGCAATGACATCTGCGCTACCACCCCCGTTTTCAGCCGGGAGCGTTACCTTCGGATATAGGTTGCCGATGGCTGCCAATACTTTGGCTCTTACCGCAGCGCCATAGTACTTGACGTCGCATGTTAGTCCGTCGTTGCCTTTCCAGGCATCCCCGCCGCCGATTTTCTTGCGATCCACCGGGTTAACTGGCGGAGAATCTCGCCAGCGCGGAACGATTTCGAGATTACATTTATTCAATAGAACTGCGACTGGATTCAAATCCCCCGCATGTGCCTTGAAGCCCAGCCGATTTGCTTCAAGCGGAATCGATCCGCCTCCTGAAAAAGGATCAAAGACGGCAGGTAGACTTCCGTCACAGTGTCTCAGCATCTCACTGTGCGCCTCGGCGTAGACTTCCGGTGCCTCGTGAAGCTTCTTGCCCATCATTCGACGCAAAATACCGAACAGCCGCTCGCGTTCGAGGTTCTGCTCTTCTTCAGTCGACCATTTTTCCGGGTGAGCTTCAGGATCGTCGACGACGGACGCAAATAGAATTGCACGAGCAGTCGGCAGCGGCAGACGAGCCCACCAGTGATGGATGCCTTTCGGGTGCGGGCCGATGCCGGGCATCTTGTCGTAGGCTGAAGCGTCGTTGATCTCCGGCAGCGGCAGCGCAACTTCGATTAGTTTCTTTCTCGTTTTGACGGTCATAAGAATCTCACGACGGAGAAGCGGCTTCGGCGAGCAACTGCGCGAAGGGGAAGTTGACGGTGGCGCCGGCGAAGTCGGTGGTGACGCCCTTCTCATGGAAGGGGCGGCGCAAATAGCGGACCTCATGCGATCCGTCTGCGCCGAACGCGACCATCGCCAGGATGAAGTCGTCGGGTTTGTTGAACGAATAGAGGATCTCGTTCTTCGTCACGGTGACGGTGTCCGCGCCCGCAACGCGGCCCTTCACCTCGATGAAGCGCAGCCGCCCCGTGCCGGGGATGGCGCTTTCGATGTCGTAGCCGAGCTTCTCGAACTCCCGGTCAGTCGGGACGAAGCCGAGACCGCGCTCGATCTCCATGACGATCTCCCGGGCCCGCGCCGCGGCGGCCTGGGTATCGACGGCGGTCTGAGCCGACGCTTGCGGCTGCCCCCCTATCGCGCGGATCAACCCGATCGGTGCAACCAGCAGGCCGCCGAGCACCACGGGCGGCAGTGGTGCCAACTGGCGCTCGCGCTTGATCTCCTCCATGCGTCTCTGAAGGCGAGCCTGAAGTTCATCTGCCCGCTTGCGAGCCTCGCCGGAGTTCAGCCGCGCATTGGCCTTGCCGGCGCGCTCCTGCTCTTTGAGCTGCTCCGCGCGGAAGTCCCAGTAGTTGATCCCTTTGGTCAGCCGGTCCTTGACCGCCGCCTCTGTCTTGTCCAGGAGTGCGAGCTTGCGGTCGCGGACCTCAGCCAGGTGTTCCGGTACGACTTGGGCGATGGCGTGCGCCTGAGCCTTGCTTTCAAGGTCGCGGCCAATCCATGAGGCCTCGGACCGCGCTAGGATCGTTTCCGCAGTCGGTTCGCTTTCGCCGAGCGGCCTGTAGTCGAGATAGGGCGCATAGTTGAGATGTCGCGCCGTGCCGCTGGCATCGATCTCCACGAACAGCAGCCGCTTGGAGACGACTCGCCGATCCCCGGACTTGGTGAGGCTCGCATCCTGGATTGCATGTTCGAGAAAGAACAGCACGCGCGGGCTTGTGCCCTGGTCGCGCTCGTCGACCAGCACAGCACCACGCCGCAATAGGTCGCGGTAGCGTTCCAGGCTCATGTCGATGACAGCATTCAGCAGCGGATGGCCCGGGCAAACAAACGCTGCAAGAGGCTGGCCTTGCGGCGCCACTAGGGTCTTCTCGAAAGCGATGCGCTCATAACGCGGCATCACCGGCTCGCCGAAACCGATCAGCCGATCGCGATTGCGGACCGGCGCGGGAACATGGGTGATCTCGTAGCGCCGTGGCTCGCGCTGCCGGACAGCCCCACCCAGGCGTTTAAACGCTTCGAGAAAGAACGATTCGACGTAGTGCGGCTGAAGGCGGCGCGCCTCGGCTCGCTCCATCTCTTCACGGATGTGATAGACCCGCGAAGCGTCCATGGAGTCATGTGCGAGTGCTCGCTCTTCGAGCAGGTCCCGCAAGGAGTCTTTGTCAAAGGCGCTCTCGACCACCTTGGTGAGGCGTGCGCGAACCTCCGGCTGATCGCCGTAGCGAATGGCGTCGATCAGCAGCTCGCGTAAGCTACGGCCCTCGAACTGCACCTTCCCCAGCACGTCAAAGACCTGGCCGCCCAGCGCGGTGCGGGCCTGCGCCAGCTTGTCCAGAAGCTTTTGGTAGACATCGCCTTCGCGGGTCTCCTCGGCCACCAAATTCCAGAGATGGCAGACCTCCGTCTGGCCGATACGGTGAATTCGGCCGAAGCGCTGCTCCAGCCGGTTCGGGTTCCACGGCAGGTCGTAATTCACCATCAGGTGGGCGCGCTGGAGATTGATGCCTTCGCCCGCCGCATCCGTTGCCAGCAGTACCTGGACTTCTGGGTCGTGCCGGAAGGCTTCTTGCGCCTTCATGCGCTCCTCGCGGCCCATGCCGCCATGGATGGCGACGACCGCCTGCCCACGTCCGAGCAGCGTCCCGATCCGGTGTGCCAAGTAGTTCAGTGTGTCGCGGTGCTCGGTGAAGATGACCAGCTTCTGATGAGGTGAAGGCGCGGGCTTCGGTGGCGTCGGCACGCCCGCGTCATAGGGCGCGGCCTCCTCGGCAAAACCATTCGCGATCGAAGCCGGCGTGAAAATCTCCCCGAGCAGGGTCGCAAGCTCGCGCCACTTCTTGTCCTCGCCGCTTCGGCGGATCGATAGGGCGAGAGCTTCCAGGCGCTTCAGCGTCTCGATCTCAATGCGCAGTTCTTCGATTGACCGCGCAGCCGTGGCTTGGTCGAGGACCTGTTCCTCTGTCTCTTCGGATTCCGCATCTGGCGCATCGTCGAGGTCCTCGACGTCTTCATTGTCCAGAAGCGGGGTGCGCGTATCGAAAACGCCACCCACCTGGCCGCCGCGGTGCAAGATCTCCAACTCACGCAATCTACTCTCGAGCCGCTCGCGTCGGCGACGCAGCGACTGGTAGATCGCCTCTGGTGATGAGGCGAGACGGCGTTGAAGGATGGTTAGCGCGAAGCCCACCGTACCAGCGCGCTTGTCGTTTTCCAGCGCCTCTGCGCGGTTGAACTCCTCGCGCACGTATTCGGTAACGGCTTTGTAGAGCGCGGCTTCGGCGTCGGAGAGCTTGTACGGGACGGTATAGGCGACGCGCTCAGGGAAGAGCGGCGTCGCATCGAACTTCAGCAGGTTCTCCTTCACCATACGCCGCATCAGGTCCGAGACATCCGCCACATGCACGCCGTCGCGGAATTTGCCCTCGAACCGGTCGCCATCGAGGAGCGCCATGAAGAGCTGGAAGTCTTCTTCTTTACCGTTGTGCGGCGTCGCCGTCATGAGCAGGAAGTGCCGCGTGAGCTGTGAAAGGAGCTGCCCGAGCCGATAGCGCTTGGTGTATTTGACCTCGCCGCCGAAGAACGTGGCAGAGAGCTTGTGCGCCTCGTCGACGACGACGAGATCCCAGCGGCAATCGGGTGCTTGCAGCTTGAGTTGCACGTCATCGTTGCGGGCGAGCTTATCGAGGCGCGCGATGGCGAGATTGGTTTCAAGGAACCAGTTGCCGGTACGCGCCGCCTCCAACTTGTCGTTGGTCAGGATGTCAAAGGGCAGGTTGAAGCGGCGATAAAGCTCGTCTTGCCATTGCTCCGCCAGGCTTCCTGGGCACACGACGAGGCAGCGCTGCAGGTCGCCGCGGGCGATCAGTTCCTTGATCAGGAGGCCCGCCATGATGGTCTTGCCGGCGCCCGGATCGTCGGCGAGCAGGAAGCGCAACGGCTGCCGGGGCAGCATGCTCTCGTAGACCGCCGTGATCTGGTGCGGTAGCGGTTGGACGACCGAGGTGTGAACTGCCAGA
>JAKBAU010000126.1 GCA_021808875.1 Pseudomonadota bacterium
GATTGGCGACGAGGCTCGCGAGCCGACCAACGACGAGACCTTCGGCGTCGATGACGACCCATTTTTTCTCGATCTCGGACGGCTTGGCCGAGTAGGTTTTCATGGCACTGTTCTCCGGTGAGGGCGTTCACATAGCCGTGCGCTGCCTGTTCGTCAAGCAGAGTGCCCAAAAAGTCCTTGAACATGGGTCTTTTCTGAATGCGGTATTATATTACCGTTGTCGATGAACCGTGACAGCCCTGCTGCAAAACGATGACCGCACGGGCCTGCGGACCGCCCGACCAAGTCCGGCCACGGGCAGCAAACAATACCCCCTTTGTGGTTGGTCCGGCTTCCGGCTGCGCATTGCCTGCGTCACTCAAATGGCGCAAAAAGGATGGCAAAGACCGCCTTCACCTCAGTCTTTTAGCCAGATCGGAAGGTCTGTCAGATGCGCCTGGCGGCGGTTGCAGGTGCCGCCAGAAAGCAGCGCAATGCCACAAGGAGTGAACGCAATGTCCTCGCCCCCCCTCGTCCTAGGCGACCGTCATGGTGCCGTCCTGCGTCTTACCCTCAATCGGGCGTCGGCGCGCAATGCACTTAGCTTGGAGCTCATGGAAGCCCTCAAGACGGAGCTTGCCACCGCGGCGCAGCTCCCCGACCTCCACGTCATCGTACTGGCCGCGGACGGGCCCACCTTTTCCTCTGGACATGACCTTAAAGAAATGGCGGCCAAGCGCAGCGATGGCGATAAGGGCCGCGCCGCATATGCCCGGATCTTCCAGAGCTGTTCTGAACTCATGATGGCAATCGTCCACCACCCGCTCCCGGTTATCGCCGAAGTTCAGGGCATCGCCACAGCGGCAGGTTGTCAGCTGGTGGCGAGCTGTGATCTTGCCGTGGCCTCCTCCGCTGCCCGCTTTGCCACGCCGGGGGTCAATATTGGGCTGTTCTGCTCGACCCCGATGGTCGCGCTCTCGCGCAATCTGTCGCGCAAGCACGCGATGGCCATGCTTTTGACTGCGGACATGGTCTCTGCCGAAGAGGCCCTCGGCCTTGGCCTCGTCAACAAGGTGCTTCCCCCGGAGCTCCTCACCACCGAAACCATGGCACTCGCCGAACGGATTGCAGCCAAACCCCGGGCCACCGTGCGGACCGGCAAGGAAGCCTTCTATCGCCAGCTCGAACTGCCGCTCAGCGAAGCCTATGCCTATGCCTCCCAGGTCATGACCAAGAACATGCTTGCCACCGAGGCTGAGGAAGGCATCTGCGCCTTTCTCGAAAAGCGGCCACCGAACTGGCCCGCATAATGCCCGCCCCGGACAGCCCTTAGCCCCCGTTTGCGACACGAGAAAGCGATGCCGAGCTATCCTGACAACCTGATCAAATCAATCCTGCGCTCGACCAGAACCATCGCCATGGTCGGCGCCAGTGGCAATGAAATGCGTCCCTCCTACTTCGCGATGAAATACCTTCTCGACAAAGGGTTTCTCGTCGACCCCATCAACCCCACCCTCGCCGGCAAGGAAATCCTGGGCCGCAAGGTTTATGCCAGCCTGGCCGAGGTTCCCGGCCCCATCGACATGGTCGACATCTTCCGCGGCGCCGACGCCGCACCGGGCATTGTGCAGGAGGCCATTGTCGAAAAAAACCGGCTCGCCATCAAGGTGATCTGGATGCAGCTTGGTGTCATCAGCGAAGTGGCGGCAACACTCGCAGAGGCCGCAGGCTTTACCGTGATCATGGATCGCTGCCCCAAGATCGAACATGGACGGTTTTCGGGAGAGATCAGTTGGATGGGCGTCAATCGCCGCGTTATCGATAACCGTAAACCCGCACTCTTCGGCAAGGGTGGCAGCCTCAACCGCGGCTAATGCCAGGCCATGGCTGCGCGAGGCATGTGATGATCGCTTACGACGGGCCGATCGGCCGAAATACCGGATAGGACAGGCTGAAGCGCACACCGCTCTGGAGCGGTCGGCTCTTTGATCACCCGTCACAACGACGCAAAACTGGAGCATCGAACACAAAAACTGTCCTGGCCGCAGTCAATGAGAACGGTTAGCTATATGCGCTCGCAGCCCAAACCGCTGTGGCAATCATTTGAATTCCTCAATCCCGTTGAATTGGGGGCACGTCCACCATATCGGCGCAATGCAGGACCGACCGAGGCAAAACGAATTAAGCATCTTGTTTCGAAACCACGGCGCCCACCTCCGGGGATGCGCCGATCCTGCGAAGATCAATTGCCCTGATAAGCTAACTCAGCAAATCGAAAACGGCCAGAATGCAACCAGGCCTGCGCGTATTGCCCCTGCCTCCCCAGCGACCAGTTCCGCATCGCGGTCGAGGCTCGCTAGGTCCCAACCCAAGACCTGCTTCGATACAACACGGCCAGACGCCAGACGTGACCTAATCCTTGCAACCGCAGTGCAAAATTCCCGATAGAACTGCGCTGACGCCAAACCGGATCTTGAAGCCCTCAAAATTCATGCTGATCATGCCCGCTTACGCTCGCTTTCTGTAGCTCTCTGGAGAGCCCTCGGGCGTAGCACAGTCAGCGTTCCTCCTATGCAGGCGACGAGACATGAGCGTTCCGTCGGTCAATAGAATAGCCCATATCGGACCTGCAGGATGTAGCCGGTCTGCACATTGACGAGCAGTGCGTCGTTCCCATACCGCACCCAGACATATCCGTAGGGCGCATTGGGCAGCCCGAACTGCCAATAATCCGTGATCCAGTACTGCTGCGTCCAGAACATCATCGGCAGGATCGTGCCAAACACCCAACGGCGATAATACCAGCCGGACGGACGGCGGTAAGACTGCCAGCGATACCGCCTTTCGGCGTTATAGTTACGCATCCAGGCCTGGCCATCGAAGTTGCGGTGAGCTTGCCAATCTGGCGGGCGCTGGCCGGGCCGGTACTTGCTCCAATCGAAGCGCCGAGGCTGCTGGCGGCGTTGCTGAATTTGCTGCCGCTGCTGATTTTGCTGCAGCTGGCGCTGCTGAAATTGTTGCCGCTGCTGATTTTGCTGCTGTTGGCGTTGCTGAAATTGTTGCCACCGCAGATTTTGCTGCTGCTGGCGCTGCTGAAATTGCAGCCGCTGATTTTGCTGCTGCTGGAGTTGCTGGATTTGCTGTGGCTGCGGCACTCGCAGCTGCTGACGCTGCGGACCTTGCTGCTGGCGTTGCTGAAATTGCTGCCACTGCTGATTTTGCTGCTGCTGGCGTTGCTGAATTTGCTGTGGCTGTGGCACTTGCAGCTGCTGACGCTGCAGACCTTGCTGCTGGCGTTGCTGAAATTGTTGCCACCTCTGATTTTGCTGCTGCTGGCGTTGCTGAATTTGCTGTGGCTGTGGCACTTGCAGCTGCTGACGCTGCGGACCTTGCTGCTGGCGTTGCTGAACCTGCTGACCTTGCGGCCGTTGTGCGTTCGAGCCCTTACGGGCAGGAGTTGCGGCGCCGGCGTTCTCCCCCTTGTTCTTGTCATGCGGGGTCACCTGTGCGAGCTGGATCGCGCGTACCCGGCCCTGCCTGCCAGCGTCAATTTTTATACCCGGATAGGTACTAGCCAGCACCGGCATCGTTAGAGCCAAGCTCAACGCCGCAACAGTCGGTACAAGTAAACGGTGCATAGTAGCCTCCTTCACATGGACTATAATAACATACACCGCCTTCCGACCGCATAATCGACGGAGTGCTAGTCGCCGGAAAGCAAGGAAGATGGAGAAATAAAAGTGAGTTCTGCCTTGGCGATGAACTTTCGCATCCTCTGCTCCGTTCCGGAATGTGATGAACGATTCGTCACAATAAGAGGAAAGGAACGCAAATGACGAACGGCCAAAAATAGCTTTCCGCCATAGGAGCATTAGCAAACGACCGTCTTACCGTGTTGAGAAAGATCAACGTTAGTGATCCAGGAACGTGCCCCTACGATGACTTTTTTGGCAACGAAGAAGGATTTTTGATCCATTTTCTCTATAAGCAAAGGGATTTGTTCCTGGCATCGGGATCAGGTCTTGTTGGTGACACCGACGATGCAGCTGGCTCGATGCAGGTTCCAATGCCTGCCGAGCGCATAGCGGTTTTTTCCAGACCAGAGACGTTCTGGTCTCGGCCAATGGCGCATCATGGACAGCTGCGAAAAGGAGCCCAGGTTCCACCTTGTCATTCGGGCATGATGGTGCTCTTGCCGTTTCATACGGACTGTCAGGACATCTACTCGTCACGACTCCGTCCAGGACTTTGCGGAGAAATTCAAGCTTCTGCAGTTGTAGAGAGATGCAATAGCAATACGTCTGAACCATCAGCGAGTAACGTAAGCCGCGCCTGGCAGCGTTGTCATACCTGTTCCGGCTGATTTCAGCCCTGCCGCGAGGCACAACATGTGACGCTGAACTGACTGGCGCTGGGCGGAGCCAAGATGACATGGTCCAGCTAATACAGCCTGACTCGCGTACGAAAAAAATCCTCGCGTCATTCATCCCTCAGATCACCCAGGCAGGAGATTTCGCGCAGCTTCTTCTACTCAACATCGAGGGGGCAGATGGGAATGAGCCCAGATCTGCATTCTCCGTGACCTCATCACAAGGATTACACCAACTCGCTCAGCTGGCTGCTTTCCTCCGCCCCAGACAAGCGTCGCTGTCGTTTCGCTACCCCCTCTTTAAAGACGCTGGTTTCCGCGACCTGCACTTACCCCATCAGGTTGCCCAACCAATCCACAAAATCGTATGAATGACCAGCGCTGGCGCGCGGGTATCTGTTTTCATACGATGGCCCATGCAGGCTCGATTAGAATGCAACCCTGCCGTGGACGGCCGCGTTCGCCCGGAGGCGCATACCTACGTCAATACGTCTGGAACCTGGCACCCAAATACTACATCATCTTCAGTGGAAGTTTTGCACGCCGAGGGACCGGAGTTATCGCAGCGACACCTGCCCGGGTGTCAGCCATTCCCGCGGATGACTTGCCCCACGCGCGAGGGTTGATTACTGATGCGATGCAGGACGACAAGGAGAGGTACATGAGCAATTACGGATTTTCCACCTTGAGCGTTCATGCGGGCGCCCAACCAGACCCGGCGACGGGCGCGCGTGCTACGCCCATCTATCAGACCACATCATACGTGTTTGAGGATGCGGACCATGCGGCGGCCCTGTTCAACCTTCAGGTGTTCGGTAACATCTATTCGCGCATTAATAACCCCACCAATGCCGTGCTCGAGGAGCGCGTTGCGGCGCTCGAGAACGGCCGCGCCGCGCTAGCCGTCAGTTCCGGTCACGCTGCCCAGTTGATTGCCTTCCATACCTTGATGGAGCCTGGCGGTGAGATTGTGGCAGCGAAGCAGCTCTACGGTGGCTCGATCAATCAGCTCAGTCAGGCCTTTGCCAAGTTCGACTGGCGCGTCAAATGGGCTGACGCTCGCGATCCGGAAAGCTTCCGCGCTGCACTGTCTCCCCGGACCAAAGCAGTTTTCATCGAAAGCATCGCCAATCCCGGCGGCATCATCGTCGACATCGAAGCCATCGCCGCAGTCGCCCATAGCGCCCGTGTTCCACTGATCGTCGACAATACTTTGGCTACCCCCTATCTGATCCGTCCGATCGAATGGGGTGCAGACATTGTCCTGCATTCAGCCACCAAATTTCTGGGTGGGCATGGTAATTCGCTTGCCGGAATCATTGTGGATTCCGGGCGCTTTGACTGGGGCAACGGCAAATATCCAACCCTGAGCGAGCCCTGCCCCTCCTATCACGGCATGAAGCTGTGGGAGACTTTCGGGGACATGGCCTTTGCCATTGCCTGCAGGGTGCTGGGTTTGCGCGATCTGGGGCCCGCGCTGTCACCGACAAATGCATTCCTGGTTTTGACCGGCATCGAAACCCTGCCCTTGCGTATGCAAAGGCATTGCGACAATGCCCTTGCCGTCGCCAAATGGCTCAAGCAGGATCCGCGCGTGGCCTGGGTGAATTATGCGGGCCTTCCTGATGATCCCTGCTACGATCTCCACCGTACTTATTGTCCCAAGGGCGCCGGTGCCGTGTTCACCTTTGGACTTAAGGGCGGCTACGAAGCCGGCATTGCCCTGGTCAACTCGGTGAAGCTCTTCAGTCACCTCGCCAATGTCGGTGACACACGCAGCCTCATCATTCATCCCGCCTCAACCACACACCGCCAGTTGAGCGAAGAACAGAAAAAGGCTAGCGGCGCTACCGGAGATGTGGTGCGCCTCTCAGTGGGTATCGAAGATCTAGCCGATCTGATCGGCGATCTTGATCAGGCGCTGAGTGCATCCGCGGACTGAGCCTTTTGCACGGCCATTCCTTTGCCTGAGGTCTCATAGGCGTGCCACAACGCTGCAGAGAACAGCGCCACGGCCGTGATCTGGTGGATTGCGGCAAGCGGGATTGGCACCTGATTGAGCAAGGTGGCAATGCCAAGCGAAATCTGGATCAGCACCAGTCCAAAAACCAGATGGGCGCTCATCTTGCGCGCACCCGCCTGGCGACGCGCCGCGAAGAACAACGCCAGAGCCCCCAGAAATATCAGATAGGCCCCCATGCGGTGATCAAACTGGGCAAGGCCGGGATTGGCAAAGAAGTTCAGATACCAGGGATGCAAGACAAAGGGATTCTCGGGACCGAAGCGTCCGTTCATGCTCGGCCAAGTCTCGTAGATAAGCCCGGCGTGGAGGCCCGCTACCAGAGCCCCCATTAACATCTGGACATAAATGAGCAGAGCAACAAGTTTCGCGAGAAGTGCCTGGGGCGCCGCGCGTGCGTCTGCAGGCCTTGGCCACAGATACTGAAACGCCGTCCACAGGATGGCCGCGAAGAGAAAGAGCGCGAGCCCCAGATGTGCCGCAAGTCGATACTGGCTAACTGAGACCCGGGTTGAGGTTTCGATTCCGCTCGTTACCATCCACCAGCCAACCAGCCCCTGAAGCCCGCCGAGGACGAAGAGCGTGATCATCCGCGGCCACTCCCTGCGGGAGATGGTGCCCCGCCAGGCAAACCACAGAAACGGCAGCAAAAACACGAGGCCAATCAAGCGACCGAGCAGCCGATGGCTCCATTCCCACCAGAAGATGCCCTTGAACTGACCGAGCGTCATACCGCGGTTGTCAAAGCGATATTGCGGAATTTCCTTGTAGTGACTGAATTCGCGCTGCCACGCGGCATGGTTCAAGGGCGGGATTACTCCTGAGATCGGGTGCCAGGTGGTGATGGACAGTCCCGAGCCCGTCAACCGCGTGAGCCCGCCAACCAGGACCATCAACGCGATCATCGCCGCGATCACTACCAGCCAAAGGCCGACAGCCCGGCGACCGGGATGGAGGGTTTGAACAAGCGAAGTGGACCGGACCGTCATCCTGCACCTTGCCTTGGAGTAGAGAAAGGCCTGATAACCCCACAAGCGTCAAAGGTCCATACGTTCCATGACACCTCGCGTGAAGAAGCTGATCGGCACCCTCGCCATTTTCGTCTGGCTGCCCATCTATGCAGTTCTGGCCATGGGCGTGGCCCGCCACGTCCTGCCAGGCGCGGCCTGGTACACGGCGTTTACCTATTATGCGCTCGCTGGCCTTCTCTGGATCGTCCCGATTGGACTGATGTTCCCCTGGATGCATCGACCGCCTGCGCGAAGACGCTGATCACTCCGCATAGATCATCTTGATGGTCATGCCCCCATCAACCACGAGATTCTGGCCGGTGATGAACCCCGCCGCCTCCGCGAGGAACAAACAGGCCTCCGCAATGTCCGATGGCCGGCCCACCCGACCGACCGGATGCTGGGCCAGGTCGGTCTCGGAGTGATGCGGCGCGCGAGCAATCCCGGCCTTCTGCCAGTCAGAGACCTCAATCCAGCCCGGGCTGATGGCGTTGACACGTATCCGGTGGGGTCCGAGGCTGACCGCCATGGCGTGGGTTAACGCCACGATCGCGCCCTTGGAAGCGGAGTAGGCCTCAGTTCCTGGTTCGGACATCAGGGCGCGCGTTGAGGCGAGATTGATGATCGCACCTGGCCTTTTTACCCTGACCATGCGCCGCGCAGTATTCTGTGAGCACAGAAACGTGCCACGCAGATTAACTGCCATCACCCGTTCAAAATCCTCCTCGCTGAGTTCTAGAAAGGAGCGATTGCGCGCGATCCCGGCATTATTGACCAGCACATCTGGGGTACCAAAATCTGTCTCTGTTTGCGAGAGCCACGCCTCCACATCCGCCCGGCAGGCAACATCTCCGACATAGTGCATGGCCAGCCCTCCAGCCCCCACGATGTGGGCCAGACTTTCGCAAACGGCGTCTGTATCGCTGTCGAGCAGCGACACGGCATAGCCTTGCGCGGCAAAATGATAGGCAATGGCCCGGCCGATACCCTGGCCCGCGCCGGTTATGACTGCGATTTTCATGGGCGGATCCGCAAAGCAGCTTTCACGACAGATTATATGCAAGCACCAGTTGGCTCCAGGCGAAGCGATGCCGCGTCGCTTAGACAGGGCGCTCACCTGCCCGCCACATGCCCATGGGCCGCCCCGGAAAGAGCAAACACGGGCGGCCGCAAGCCCGCCGATCGCCTGAGGTTCTTGGCCGTGATCAACATCACCTGTATGTGAAAGGGGTAAGGATTGTTTGCCTTAGGGCAGAGGAAACGGATGGAGTGATGCCAGAATTTAAGGATAACACGGCCGCGCGTCGCTTCGAATGGATCGAAAACGGTGCCACCGCCTTCGCCAATTACCGCCAGGATGGCGCACGCCTGATCATCCCCCATGTGGAAGCGCCCCCCGCCTTGCGCGGTACAGGCGCAGCCGGTCGCCTCATGGAGGCTATTGTGGATCATGCGCGCAAGGCAGACATCAAGCTCCTGCCTACCTGCTCCTACGCCGTGGCCTGGTTCAGGCGCCACAGGGAGGCCAGTGACGTTCTGGCCTGACCTGCGCATCGCGGTGTGAGGAAAATATCCTTCACGGATTGGGGAGCTCAATGAAGCGGCAGGCGTAATCTGGGCACAGCAGATAGGCCGCGCTTACGCACTTACCGGATCACGAGAGAATACCGCCACAAATGCATCGAGTACTTCGTCGACCTCTGATTTTGTGATGATCAGGGGAGGCGCGATGCGGATCGTGTGTTCATGGGTTTCCTTGCAGAGGATGCCTCGGCGCTGCAGCGCCTCACAATAACCACGTGCGCCGCCTGCCTCGGGAAGGAGCTCGACTGCGAGCATGAGGCCGCGTCCACGCACCTCTTTGAAGAGCGGACTGTGCAGAGCCTCAAACCCTGTCTTCAGATAGCTTCCCATGCGCATCGCGTTTTCGATCATGCCTTCCTCGATCAGCACCTTGAGCGCGGCACGCGCGACGGCGCAGGCCAAGGGATTTCCGCCAAAAGTCGAGCCATGTTCTCCGGGATGAAGAACATCCATCACTTCCGCGTTCGAAAGCACTGCGGAAACAGGATAAAAGCCACCCGACAAAGCTTTTCCGATCAGCGTTAAATCCGCTTCAATAGCTTCATGTTCTTCAGCGAGAAGCTTTCCGGTGCGCCCCAGACCGGTCTGAATCTCATCGAGGATCAGGATCACGTTGCGGGTGCTGCATAGCGCTCTTACGGCTTTGAAGTATCCTGGCGGCGGCAGAATGACACCGGCTTCACCCTGGATCGGCTCGACCAGAAAGGCGACCGTGAAAGGCGTGATCGCGGCTTCAAGAGCTTTAATGTCGCCGAAAGGCACAATCCGGAATCCCGGCGTGAACGGGCCGAAATCGCGGCGTGCCGCCGGATCGGTCGAAAATCCCACGATCGTGAGCGTGCGTCCGTGAAAATTGTCGCGGCATACGATGATCTCGGCCTGATCCTGGGGCACACCCTTGACCGTGTAGCCC
>JAKBAU010000127.1 GCA_021808875.1 Pseudomonadota bacterium
TCCGATTTGCTGTCAGACGGGCACCCCGGGTTATTGGTGCCGCTGGACGGGACCAACCGGGAAGGGGCCAACCGGGAAGGGCTTCTCGTCACGCACAAAGGTGACATAGGCCACTAGTTCCCACAGGTACTGGATGAGATTGACCGAAAAACTACGCAGCTCCTCGTTCACCCGACCCTGGATCGCCATCATCACGAACTGGACGATGCCGATGATCACTGCGATCCAGAACACGAACCAGGCAATAATTCCGAAGCCGATTGCATAAAGCAAACGGGCGGCATGAAACCCTGACGGCGCCGTGCCGTCCTGGCCGCTGGAGCCATGTTGCCCTGCTTGCCCGGTATTGGATCCGCCGCTGTCACTCATGGCTACTACCTCCACGGTCCGCGTCCAGAGCCACCTGCAGGCTCTGGTGTCTCCTTATCTGGTGGCCGGTGCCCCCCCGTTCAAGTCTGCCAGCCACGCAAAAGGACCCGCCAGAAGCAGTCCGGCAAAATAGCCGCCAATATGCACCTGCCAGGCAATCAGCTGCACACTAGGTCCGGCCCCCATCCCTGTCAGACCGGCAAAAATATTAATCCCAATCCACAGGAGTGACCACAACACGATCTGGCGCGAGTAAATAGGTAGCAAACCGCGGTGATCACGCCGTGCATCCAGCATCGGCAGTATCGGATCCATCATCCGGAATGCAGCACCCATCAGCCCCGAAATCGCCCCGGAGGCTCCGATTACCGCTTCCAAAGAACCCCAATTGGCAACCAGGTGTGCGAGCGCCCCCAAAGCGCCGCACAGAAGGAAGAAAATAAAGAACAGGCTTGCCCCGTAGCGACGCGCAACCACACTGCCAAAGGGCAGTAGCCAGACACAATTGATGCCCAGATGTTCAAGCCCGCCATGGATAAACTGGTAGCTAAAGAAGGGCACCGCGAACCACAGCCCGTGCAGATGAATGCCATAGGCGCCGCCAGAGTAAACCGCCGGAATGAGCGCATAATGCACGATCAGCTGCTGCTGCAGGGTGAGGGGGGCCAGACGGTACGCGGCATAGGCCGTACACAGAAGCCCGATCAGGACAAGTACGGGCCAAGGCACCAGGAAGAGAGGCTGGCGCGGTTCAAAACGCTTTACGGGACCGTTCATGTGCGCACTCTTGGACTAAGAGCTTGCGCCCGTCCAGATCTTTGCCGCTCGCCTGAGACGTTCATGAGCTCTCCGGTACATCGCCACTGCTGCCAAGCTCTGCTACTGCTCGGCAACGCGGCCGCAGTGGCGCGTTCATGGCGCGCGACAGCCTTCCGCCTTGCCGATTTGTCCTCCGTATACGGATCAGATCTCAAGCAGACACCATGCCCTCTATGGGCAGCCCATTGTTGGCAGATTACCTGTGGCAAAGGCAGATGGGAACTGTTCAATGTCCAAGCCCGCCGGTCGCTAAAAGCGGCGCAGCCCGAAGACGCCAAAACTCTCTGGCAGACGGCCCTGCATGCCCCACTGGCATAGCACTTCCCCAAGTGCGGCCGAATGCTTGAAGCCATGTCCTGAACAAGCCGACACGATCAATACCTGCGGATAGGAGGGATGGGCATCAACGATAAAACCAAAGTCTGCCGTCTGGGTATAAAGGCAGCTCCTGGCCTTCAGTCGGTGCGCCGACAGGTAACGCAGGTTCGGAGCTACATAGTCGCGATAAAAATCCGCGCTCTCCGCTTCTTCAACGTCCCGCCGGACGCTGTCAGCCGTCGTGGTTACCCTATCCTGTTCACTGGCAATCTTGATCCCGCCGGACGGACCATCCAGCGCCGGAAAGCCGTAGAGCATGCGCAACCCCTCCGGCAGCTGCCAGATGAATACGGGACAACGCTCTGGCGCGAACAGGTCAGGATTTTCTGTCACGGCAAACCAGTTCAGGACCTGCCGCGTCACGCGAAAAACGGGCGCAAAAGATGGACCCAGAAGCTCGGGCATCCACGCTCCGGCTGCGAGGATGAGACGCCGGGCGCGGTAGGATCCCAGCTCGGTTATGACCCGCACGCCCGCACCGTCGCTCTCAAACTTCCCTAGCCGCTCGGAGGTGTGAACATGAGCGCCAAACCGTTGGGCCAGTGACAGCTGGACCCTGATGCAGGCCTCAGGACGAACGAACCCGGCCTCAGGTTCATAATAGCCATATTCCTGATCGCGCACGCAAAACTGGGGAAAGCGGCTACGAATGGTCTGCGCATCGAGCATCGCGTGCGCTATGCGATGACGGCGGGCAGCCTCAAGCGTGGTGGAGAAAAAGCTTGCGCCATGAACCGGGGCTCTCGTCTCGTCACTGGAAATCATGAGTGCCCCACACTGGGTGAGCAGCGTCTCTCCGCTGTCCGCCTCGATGTGGCGCCAGAGCTCTTGGCTACGCTGGGCGAGCGGAGTCAAATGCGCGCCTTCACCGATGGCAAGGCGGGTGATGCGGCTGTCACCATGACTGGAGCCAAATTCGTGCGGGGGACTAAATCGATCCAGGCCAAGCACGGAGACACCGGCCCGGGCAAGTTGGTAAATGCTGGCACTGCCCATGGCGCCCAGCCCAGCCACAATGACCTCGTAAGCCAACATCCTTGTCCTTCCCCCAGCGTGACAGGCCCCGCCCGAACATGACACTCTGCCCCTGTCGTTCCGTCAGGGGGTGTTCGTGACCGGATCCAAAAAACCTGCGCCACTCGAATTCACGCTGCGCGGGGTGATTCTGGGCGTGCTGATCACGCTTGTCTTTACTGCTGCCAATGTCTATCTCGGCCTCAAGGTGGGCATGACATTTGCCACCTCGATACCGGCTGCCGTGATTTCCATGGCGGCACTGTCGGCATTTAGAGACTCCACGATCCTTGAAAACAACATCGTGCAGACGGTCGCCTCCGCGGCCGGCACCTTGTCGGCGATCATTTTTGTTCTGCCAGGGCTTGTTATCGTCGGCTGGTGGAGTGGCTTCAGCTTCTGGCAGAGCTTTTTTGTCTGTGCCGCCGGCGGCATCCTGGGGGTTCTGTTCACCATCCCCCTGCGACGGGCGATGGTGACCACGAGCGATCTTCCCTATCCCGAAGGCGTGGCAGCCGCCGAGGTGCTGGAAGTCGGCGCCCGTGCTCGCGAGGCCGCCGGCGCCGAAGCCCGCGAAGGGCTGATTGCCGTCGTTTATGGCGCCGTCGCCTCAGCCGGCTTGGCCTGCCTGGCTGCAACCCGCGTGGCAGCCGGTGAGTTCACCATGTACTTCCCGCTTGGTGGCGGCGCAGAAAGCGGCATTGATATGGGCTGGTCCCTCGCCCTCGCAGGGGCGGGTTACCTTGTCGGGCTATCCGTGGGCCTGGCCATGCTGCTGGGGCTCATCATCGCCTGGGGAGGCGCAGTGCCTCTGCTCACTTTGAGCATGGCTGCGCCCGCGGGAATGTCCGCTGCCGCCCACGCCGCCGATATCTGGACCAATCAAGTGCGCTTCATCGGCGCCGGAACTATCGCCATCGCCGCCATCTGGACCCTGCTCAAACTGGGCCGACCGGTAATCACCGGGGTGATGTCGACACTGGGCGCGGCCAAGGCGCGCAAACAGGGCAACCACGACCGCCAAGACATTGACATGAGCATCGGCTGGATCGCACTCCTGGCCACAGGCTGCCTCGTCGTGATCGGCGTCATCATGGCGCAATTTCTCGCTCCCACCGCACTCGCGAGCCACAGCCTTGTGCTCATTGCCGCGGCACTGCCTTTTGTGTTCCTCGGCGGATTTCTCATCGCGGCGATCTGCGGCTACATGGCTGGTCTCATCGGTGCCTCAAACAGTCCGATTTCCGGTGTCGGCATTCTGGCCATCGTGATCTGCGCGGCACTCTTTCTGGCCATCGCCCATCCCGTGGGAGCGTCCAAGGCCGCCCTGGTGGCCTTTGCCCTGTTTGCAACGGCGATCGTGTTTGCCATTGCGACCATCTCCAATAACAACCTGCAGGACCTCAAGACCGGACAGCTTGTAGGTGCAACGCCAGCTGCACAACAGTGGGCGCTGATCGTAGGCGTTATCGCCGGGGCGGCAATCATTCCCCCGGTTCTCAATCTCCTGGCTCAGGCATTCGGCTTTGCCGGCGCTGCCAACCTTCACACCGTGACCGCCCAGCCACTTGCGGCACCACAAGCCACCTTGATCGCGGCGCTGGCGCAGGGCGTGATCGAACAGAAACTCAACATCACCATGCTCGGCATCGGACTTGGCGTTGGCGTTGTGGTCATTATCATCGATGAGCTGCTTGGACTGGCACGATTGGTGCGGCTGCCGCCACTGGCTGTCGGCATCGGCATCTATCTGCCGATGTCCGCAACTCTGCCGATCGTGGTCGGTGCAATCATCGGTCACCTCTACACGCGCTGGGCCCGACGGCGGAAAAATTCCGCACAGGCCGAACAGCTGGGCGTGCTCGTTGCCTCCGGCATGATCGTGGGCGAAAGCCTGTTCGGTGTGATCCTCGCCAGCCTTATCGTGGCGTTTTCCTCACAGGCACCACTGGCTCTGGTTGGAGCTCATTTCGCACCGGCGGGCTTCATCGGTTTCGCCGCGTTCGCACTCCTGATCGCCGCGCTCTATGGCTGGATGATGAAGCGCTGAAATGCTCTGCGGTCTAAAGGCCGAAGGTTCTATTGGAGTTGCACATTAAGCAGTTCTCCGGCGGCGTCCTGCGTCGCTTAGACTGGTGCCTCTCCACAGGTTTCTACAGGCTGTCCAGCCGCCGTTTGATGCTGATTGTGGCATTGGTCTCGGCGTTGGCGGTATAGACGCACGCGAAACAGAGGAACTGCGCCGATTCTGGTGTCAGGTAGAGCCGTTAGGTATTGGCCATGCGGGGCTTCGCAAGGCAACAATCCGATGGACAGTGACAAAGACGATAGACGCGGCAGACATTACGGATTTCCGCGTCATGTTTATTGGGTCTTTGTGACCAAATACCGCCGCCACTGGAAGGGCGTGCTGTGGTCCCCTTCTCCTTCGCAGCGTCCTGTAGCGGCGCCCCCGGAATCACCTGGCAATATATCGCGTAACAGCGGACGCCCGACCAAGACTTCGTCTGGCCACAAATGCGCCGTCGTCCCGGACCCGATCTAAACGCCAGAACTTGCACGCCAAAGGCTCCGGTCAAGGACGAAGTGAGGACAGCCGTTCTGCGCGCACGAGGATAGCCTGCGCCTGCTTCAGGTGCGGCATATCGAGCATCTTGCCGTCCAGCGCGGCAACACCCTCGCCATGAGCAAAGGCCGCAACAACGCGCTGGGCATGGGCAATCTCAGGCTCGGAGGGAGAGAACGCCTCGTTGATCACTGCAACCTGGCCCGGATGGATTGCGAGCATGCCATCAAAGCCTTCCATCGCGGCGTTGCGAGCACTGCGCTCAAGCCCCACCTCATCGCGAAAATCCGCGTACAAAGTCTCGATGGCACCAACCTGTGCAGCCTTGGCGGCGATCAGCGCAAGGCTGCGTACCACCTGATAGGTGAATAGAAACTCCCCCCCAAGCCCGCGATTGGTACTGGCGCCAAGCGCTGCGGCAAGATCTTCGGCGCCCCAGGTCAGGGCCATAAGACGTGGTGGTGCCTTCTGGTAGGCGAGCAGGTTCAAGACCGCACGCGGCGTCTCGGTTGCCACAGGCAAAAGCTTGATCTGACCGCGGGTGAGCCCGGCCTGCACCTCACGCTCGGCGATCAGCCGGTCCAGCTGAATGAGATCCTCAATGGTTTCGACCTTGGGGACCACAAGTGCAGCCGGCGCTGCTGGCACGATTGCGTCCAGGTCGTGTAGCAGATCCACACTACCCGGTGCATTCACGCGCACATAAAGTTGCATGGGGGCGCCGTGTTTCAGACACGCGCAGACTTTGTGGCGTGCAGCCGCGCGATTTGGTGCGGCGACCGAATCCTCCAGATCAAGGATCAACGCATCGGCAGCAATGGTCAGAGCCTTTGCAAGCTTTTTCTCACTGTCAGCCGGAACAAAAAGCAAGGAACGTGGAATCACCGATGCATCCTCTTGAACAGGTTTGGCGATGTTAGATCCTACTGGGGTTTGCGCAGCATCAGCGCCGAACGCTTGCAGCTGGCGACCATTTGACCGCGCTGGTTATAGGCGCGATGGGCAAAGACGACCAGACCATTGGCGGGCCGTGATTTGCTTGGCCGCAGCTCAAGAACCTCGCTTTCCACCCGGAGCGTATCACCGTGAAATACCGGCTCTGGAAAGCGTACTTCATCCATACCGAGATTGGCCACCGTGGTACCCAGTGTCGTCTCACCTACCGAAATGCCAATCATCAGCCCCAGGGTAAAAAGCGAATTGACGATGCGAGTTCCGAATTCAGTTTGCTTGGCATATTCTTCATCGAGATGAAGCTGCGCCGGATTGTGCGTGATCGCGGTGAAGAAGACATTGTCAGCCTCTGTCACCGTTCGTCGGATAGGGTGCGTGAAGATCTGACCCACCACAAACTCTTCAAAATAAAGTCCAGCCATGAGCGCTCCTGGATGACGGTCTCTACGGTATATGACATCAATTTAGCCCAGCTGCGCCAGCCGCCAAAGCGTCACCACCGCCTTTAGGGGCTGGGTGGATAAAGGTGCCACTTGCCGTCTTGATCGCGCAGACGCCAGCGGCCCTCTCCGAGGGCTTCGGCATCCCGCGACAAGAGCGAAACCTTGGCATGGCCGCCGGGTAGATCAAGGACATAGTCGGGCATGGCGATGCCAGTCAGACGCGGACGCAAGGCGTGCATCAGACCGATCCCGGTTTCAATACTGAGACGAAAATGTCCGGTACCAGGGGCAAGATCAGGATGATGAAGATAATAGGGCTTGATTCGGTTGACAAGAAAGCTGCGCATCAGCGCCTCGAGCGTATCAACATCATCATTTACGTCACGCAAGAGCACAGTCTGCGACAGCATGGGGACCCCAGCATCGACTAGGCGGGCGATAGCCTGGCAGGCCGCCGGAGTGAATTCACGCGGGTGATTGGCATGGAGATTGACAAAGCTTGTAGCGCCATCAACCCGCAGGGCGTCTATCAGCTCTGGCGTAATGCGCTCCGGTGCCACACAAGGAACCCTTGTATGCCAGCGCAAGATCTCGACATGACCGATCTGAGCAAAGCGCAGTGCAAGCTCGCGGATGCGACGCGGACTTAATATAAACGGGTCTCCACCGGTCATGATGACCTCGCGGACCATCCTCTGCGCCGAGACATAGGCTGCCGCTTGATCAAGTTCATGGTTGGTGAGTGTTCCTTTGCCGTGTCCTACCGCTTCACGGCGAAAGCAGAAGCGACAATAAACCGGACAACTGAGCACGGATTTGACGAGAACCCGGTCACGATGCCGGTGCACAACTCCCTTTACGGGCGAATGCGTGTCATCGCCGATTGGATCGTCCGCTTCTTCACGGCTGCGAAGGGTTTCTTCCTGTCGCGGGAGAAACTGGCGGGCGATGGGATCCTGCGGATCCTTGGGGTCTATCAGCCGGGCCATTTCCGCGGTAATGGCGTAGGGATAGCGTGCCGTGACGGCCTTCAGTTCCTCATCCGGTAGCGACACCCCAACAAGCTCGGCAGTCATGGCGCAGGTGTCCAGATCACATCATCCAGACTGCGCGCCAGAGCGGCAAGCATGCACAGCCGGTCAAATCCCAATGCTACACCACTGGCCGGCGGCATGAATTGGAGCGCGGCAAGAAACTCCTCATCGAGCGGATAGCGTTCGCCATAGATCCGGCTCTTCTCTGCCATCTCCATCTCAAAGCGCTGACGCTGCTCCGTCGGGTCAGTCAGTTCGCCAAAGCCGTTGGCGAGTTCCACGCCACAGGCATAAAGTTCGAAGCGCTCCGCCACCCGCGGGTCCTTTGGGCTCGGACGTGCCAGTGCCGCCTCACAGCGGGGATACTCGCACAGCAAGGTAAGACGTTGAAGGCCCAGACGCGGCTCGATGCAGCCGACCAGCAGTTTGGAAAAAATATCCGCCCAGTTGTCATCATCAGCCACGGTGTGGCCAGCGAGGATTGCCGCCTGCGCGAGGGCGGCGCGGTTACCCTCTCCTTGAGGTCCAAGAGTAGCCATCAGATCGATACCGGCAAAGCGAGAAAATGCCTCGGCAACTGTAATGGTCTGGGCAGCCGCAAACGGGTCGCAGACAACCCCACGAAACTCGAATGCGCGCGCTCCAAGCGTGCTCGCCGCCAGCCGGACGAGCGCGAGGGTGTCGGTCATGGCCGTGTCGTAGGCTGCCCCTACCTGGTACCACTCCAGCATGGTGAATTCCGGGGCGTGCAGCGCCGAACGCTCGCGATTGCGGAATACCCGGGCGAATTCGAAGATTCTTTCTTCACCTGCGGCCAACAACTTCTTGGCGGAAAACTCCGGGGAGGTGTGCAGATAGACGGTACGGCCTTCTCCGGACGTCGTGCGAAGCTGGGTTTCGAAGGCGTGAAGATGGGCCTCGTTACCCGGTGACGTGCACAGTGTGCCACATTCGACCTCGACATAATCCTGAGCCTCAAACCAGCCGCGCAGCACGCGCTTGATACGCCCCCGCGCCAGGAGCGCGGGACGGCGATCGCGGTGACGGTCGGCGGACCAGAATGGAGGCGTCGTCATGGCCGTCCCATGCACGAGGATACGCCGGCAGACAAGAGCGCACTTGGAAAGACAGGTCCGAAGCTGCTATAGCCGCGCGCTCAATGCTTCCGGGAGATGGAATGTGGTTGCCGTAATTGCCAGCAATATCCGCAAGGGCAATGTGATCGAGAAGGACGGAAAGCTTTATGTCGTGCTGACCGCTGAGAACATCCACCCCGGAAAGGGCACGCCCGTGACCCAGCTCGAAATGCGGCGCATTTCCGATGGGGTGAAGGTCAACGAGCGCTATAAGACGACCGACAGCCTGGAGAAGGCGTTCATCGACGAGCGCACCTATTCCTATCTGTACCAAGATGGCGACAGCTACGTTTTCATGGATCCCGAAAACTTTGACCAGATCCCGGTTCCGGCCGGCGTGATCGGGGAGATGGCGCCTTATCTGATTGAAAACATGGAGGTTCGGCTTTCGCTGTACAACAATGTGCCGATCGCGATCGAGTTGCCCGCCCGTGCCTCTTTCGAGGTGGTCGACACCGAACCGGTGGTTAAAGGACAGACCGCATCAGGCTCATTCAAGCCGGCCGTGCTCTCCAATGGTGTACGGACCATGGTCCCCACGCATATTACCGTCGGCACGCGCATCACCGTTCTGACCGCCGATGGCTCCTACGTCGAGCGGGCAAAGGATTAGCCAGCTCCCCGGAGGGAACGGTCGGCTGAGGCTATGTGCTGAGTCGCACCAGGCGCATGGCCTTACGGCCTCCGCCCAGACGCCAGGCAGGACGAGTTCAGTCGTGCCTGGAACTTGGGGGAATGCAGTCAAGACCGCAGGCTTCCTGCCAAGTCAGGACCGCCAGGGGGCAATGGCCCTTGGTAGCTCGCCTGAAAGCACTGGGGAGTGAGCGGACACCCGATGCGGGGTGTCGAAGGGGCTGGGGCGTACCGGATCGGACATCCGCTCGCCTCAATAACCCGCAGCAGACGCACAAGTTGCAGAGGTGGTGGAAAAAAAGTTTTACGGCCTCAGGCTGCCCGCCGTCTGGGCGGGTGAAAGAACAGGGCCTGCCCTACCGTCGCCTGGACCGTCTCCGGTAAAAACGGCTTTGCGATCAAATAGGTAGGTTCTGGCCG
>JAKBAU010000128.1 GCA_021808875.1 Pseudomonadota bacterium
AGGGTGAAGCGGTACTTTTTGGCCCGTGGCATGCGCATGGTGTTGCGGGTCATGGTGCCCAGATGGTCCATGAGCCCGGCAAAGCTGTGCACGGGATCGCCGTTGGCGTTGCGCTTGATCGCCTTCTTGGACCTGACACTGGGGGAAGGCTCGGTTGCCACCACTGGTGAGGGCCGCTGTGCCCGGGCACTGTCCATATCGGTGTCGTGGAACAGGAGCGGTGCCAGCGTTGTCGAGGCACTATCAGGATTTTTGTGTATGGGTAGGCGATAAAACATCACGCCACCAGGGCCTTCATGAAGCATTCTCCGAACAGAACCGCAAACTGCGGCTTGGCCAAGGTCCATTCACGAGGTGGCATTTTCCATTCTTTCTCTGAACGGTTCAAGATCAGATAAAGCAATTTGGTGGCAGCCTCTTCATCGGGAAAATGTCCTCGGGCCCGAACCGCGCGACGAAACTCTGAATTCAGAGCTTCGCTGGAATTCGTGGTGTAGATGATTTTACGAACCTCCGCCGGGAAGGCAAAAAGGGAATGACTTCCTGCCATACCCGCCGCCAGCTTTGCCCGATCGCGGAGTATTTCTGGCCCCATGGCCCGACGTCGAAAGCGGCCATTGCCTCTTTCGCAGCGTGTGCGTCGACGCTCTGGAAAGCGCAGGTCCGACTCTGCGCCCGTTACCGCCCTATGATGGCCACCGGCAAGAAGCCCAGGATTGTCGTTGCAGCGATTGCGCGTGAAATGGCAGCTTTCCTGTGGGTCATTGGTCATCAAATCGAGGCGACCAGCTGAGATTCAGGACGCTTCGACACGCAGGATATGCATCTTCAATCGTATCGAGACAACGCGCGCAACGTCCAAATAAAAGCTCTGCCCTCGCCGTCTCAAACAGCACTACACCACATGGGCGGCGGAAAGATTTCCGCCGGGACGCTGGTGCTAACGATGCCGGCCAGAAACAGCTATAGAAGAACCCCTTTTTCCGCGGACATCATGGCCATTTCACTTGCCATCAATGGTGACCGGCGCCAGCACTAGCGGGCACGGAATTTGGTTGGGCAGCGTGAGGAGTTGCCGCCGTGTGCGATTTCTTGAGGTCCCGAGGGTTTACCGAAAGTACAGGCTTTGCCGTGGGATCAAGAAGATTTGCAGCCTTGGGAGTCTGTATCTGCTTCGGAGAGGGCGGAGTGAGTTCATTAAGCCCTGACAGCGGGTTACCCATATCGGCGCTCGCAGTGCCACACGCAAGTATAGACACTAATGAAGTGGCTAAGAAAAATTTAGTCATGCCCATGTATGCCCCATTGGTGCTATCAAAACGAAGATGTCATCTTGTCTAGTTTGTCTGACAGTTCGCGCACAATTTGGTCGGATGGAAACAAATAACGATAGCTACTGCAGTCAATTTCTGCCCTCCTGAATTCGTTCGCGTCGTATTCCAGGATACACAGGTTGTGTTGGTACGCAGCCACCCACGGCGCGAGTTTTGCAGCCTTCTCGTATTGATCCGCCGCCTGGATCATATCAAACCTTGATTTAGCCCTCTTCCACAAAGAACTCCCGAGCGTCGCATCCGTGATCGCTCTTTCTGGGATAGGTGGCATGAGGTCCGGCCTCAACGCAAGTATCGAAAAAGTATTTACACGAAATATCGGCGAAATTAAAGGCTCGTTTTCATAGTTTTCCAACACCGTCCTGAAAACCTTGGGGGGCAGAGTCCTGTTAATTTTTAGCGTCATTATTCTTTCAAGGATTACGAACGGTTTCGCCGTCTGCAAGTAAACCGCCTCCGTCGCCTTGTTTTTAATGATCTTGTCTTTGATCAGATTTCCTCTTGGTGGCCAGGCATATTGACTTCCACCTCCGCTACCCGTCAGAAAGACGAAGGGGCCATGTTTTATTATCAAGCGCGCCATCGGGACATTTCCGTCGGCATAGGCATCGAGCAGGGGATTTTCCCCGACATAGACTTCACGCAACCCAGCCCCAAACCTGAACAGCAGCTTCGCCTGCTTGATATTGTTATTCCTGATTGCAATATCTACTGCCGATCTACCACTCTTGTCATCCAGATCAATGGGATCGCCCGCATTGATGAGCATCTTCGCCAGATCCGGACGGTCTCCGATGACGCTCAGCAGAAGCGTGGTCCTGACGTTCTGTGGTTTCGCCCCATAGGCGAGCAGTAAGCGCAGCACTTCCGTCGTACCATGAGGGACCGAGCCGTTCGCGGCCAAGCTGTTATGCATCACGATGGCAAACTGTTTGAGCGCACTGTTCGCTTCTGCTCCGGCAGCGAGGAGCATCTTGATGATTGCGATATTTTTCTTATCTGCGGTCGGCCTATATTCTAGGTTGTCAACGGCTTCATCAAGCGCACTGATGCCATTTATGTTCCGAATATTGGGGTCAGCCTTCGCTTTGATGAGGTCGGCGACCACGACGGGATGCCTTCTGATTACAGCCCATAGCAAGGCCGTTTGCCCATCCTCCTGTGCCTCAATATTCGCGCCGGCTTGGATCAGTGCCTCCAGTGCCTGATGGTTGCCCACCTGGGCAGCGAACATTAGAGGCGTGTATCCATGATTAGTCTTTACGTTGGGATCTCCGTGATAATGAAGAAGCATGAGAACGATGTCCCATCGCACGCCCTGCTTACTGAAAATTGCCCACCCGATCGGCGTTCTACCATTAGAAGTGGCATTGGGATTTGCGCCATGTTGCAGTAAATAGGTCAGCTGGGTCAGGTTGTCGTCGTATGCAGCCACGCACAGACTGCAGCCGGTTGTCTCTGTCACTTTCACTGGCTGAAGGGCAGTCTCCACTTGGGAAGCACATCCGTTCAACAGCAATGTCAAAACGGACACGGCGACGACGAATAACTTACTCATAATTCTCTCTTCCCCCTCATTCCACTCCAACCAGCCGCACCAGCAGTGGCCGACGCGGGTCGAACACCAGCAGACCGCCGCCCTGCCAGCGCAGAGTGCCGCCGAGGTCGTCGGTCATGACAACCGGGCGACCATGTTCTATCCTAAAGATGTGCCGGCCGTCGGAGACGAATATGGCATTGCCGGCAGGGTCAGCGGCGAGCGCCGTCAGTTTTGCTTTCGGCTCGCCGGCAAGCAGACGTACTTTTCCGTTCTCGACTATGAACAGCGCACCGTCCATCACCACCAGAGTGTGATTTGCAGTTTCGGCGGCAGCAGTAATTGGTCTGGGCGAACGCAGCAGGAGAGACACCCTGCGGCCAGGACGGATGGTGTAGAGATCCCAGATTCCTTTATCATCGCGGCCGAACAGCAATAGCGAGTCCTGAAAGCCTGGCACCAAGGTCATGCCGGTACTGGGCAAGCGCAACAGCGGCTTGAGCTGTCCGCGAGCATCAAGATAAACAAGTTGACGCCCGCGTACTCCCATTAGCAATCCCTCTGGAGTAAAGGTGAAGCATCCTAGCCCCGAGACGCCAGTGGCGCGGGACTGTCCGCCGCCTACAAGCCAAAGCCCCTTCACGTTACCAACCACTGCGATACCGTCGGGAGTCACGGCGACACAGTGATCAAGGGGACCCAGCTTCGCTGCCTTGGCCGATACCGGGTTGAGTACAACCTGGATCTCTCGCGTTGGCAAAGTTTTGGACTGCTCTGTGGTGTGCCGTGTTGAGCGATTCAGCATGCTTCGCGCCATCAAGACGGCAAGCCCCACAACAACCAGAAATCCCAGCCACTTCATCGCTCTCATGGTTGGCCTGCTCCATTGAGGTCCAACCTCATGGCTTGTCCTTCTTTTGAGTGGGTTGTGGCGGCGCCCATAGTCCAATGACGCTTCTAATGTCGGAGGTCCACGTGGGTGCGGTTTGCACCGCCTTATCAGTCACCGCAGCTGCTTTAGGAAATGTTGCTGAAAAAAGCGTTTCGCCAGAGCGACCTGTTTGTGCCACCTCGCCAGCATCCCCTGCGTCTACTTCGTACAAAGTGCGCACAGATTTGACAGTAAGCTGGTTGCCATAATCATTTGCCTGCTTTTGGTCAGAAAAGTTCGGGTTGGCATTCAGCGCGGCCGCTTCGCTGATCTTTGGGAATATCGTATCGGGCATTTTGGTGGCGTTGTAGGCGACTTTAGCCGCCATATCCTCAGGACCGAATACGGCGAACAAGGCGTTATTGCCTTTTTCCCGCAGAAGTTCCTTCGCCCTGGCAAGTGCCCTGGTAATGCTGGCATCTGAAATATCCGGAGATAGCCTGGACATCTGCGACACTACATAGGTGCTTGCTTTATAAAAAGCCCCATGGGGAACATGCTTGATGTGAGGGACAGGCACCTCGTCGAGTCCGCTTGATACCTTGCTGGCTGAAGTATTCGACTTCAAACAATTGACTCCGTGACACTGATTTCCCGGAGGTGGTGTCTCAATGGGAATACAATGAACGATTCTGAGAATATTATTGCCACTCATGGTCACGGTCACCGGTCCTGGAACTTTGTCCTTGGGGCACCCATCCATGGCAAGCGCCGCTGTAACCATTAGCCCCATGGTGAGAAGGCCGCCTGTGGCGATACCCCAGCACTTGTTTAAGGTAACTGTCATTTTTGTTTTCCATTGACGGCTTTTCCTTGAACTTTCGCCGGAGTATCGACGACATACTCCGTGATTACCTTGATCGTATTGTCGGCGTTATCCTGGTCGAGCTTTACCTGACTCTTGGCCTGACTAAGATCACCTGACATCTGATAGATTTTGGCCTGTAAATCAGAGCGATCGGCATCGCTCTGCGTTGCCGCCTGTCGTGCTTGCAACTGGTCAATGGTGCTCTGGATTGCGTCCAGCTTGGCTTGGTCACTTTTCAGTTTCGCCGCGGCAGCCTGGTAGTCTTTGTTTTCGAGTACGGATTCCGGCAATGCCGTCGGAGTTGATGGGGGAAGCGCGACCGTTGCCTCAGTTCCCCCTCCGCTGTCTGCCGTGACTCCGGCATTTGCCGCAGCCCCTTCGTTCGATGTGCTTCCAGCTGCCGCCTGCGATGACCCTAGCATGCGCTTAGCCTGATCCATGGCATCTGTGTTGCCCACGGTCACCTGGGTTTTCGCCTCAAGCCCCGGATTGTCGATGTTCGATTTGATCCCGAAGGCATTGGTCGTTCCTGGCACATCCGTCAACCCCAGAGCCTTGATCCCCTGCGGCAGCTTGTTCCCGACAGAGTTGAATTCCTGCAGCTGAGCGTTGGCTCTTTTCGTAGCGAGCGCGTCTTCCAGTGCGGCGTTTGTCGTGGCGTCCTGATCAAGTTTGATATTTTCATTCGCGACGAAACCTGTCGACGCCTGCTGCGCCAGGAGCGTTTCGCGCTGTTTCTCGATCAATCCCTTCAGTTGCAAAATGAACTGCCGTTGTGCCTCGTTGAGATTGTTATCATCAATATCGTTCATATACGCCAACGCGGCTGCATAATTTCGTTCCGATGAGGCCAGATCGGCCTTGTCGATGTCGATATTTGCGCGAACCCGGCCCAGCTGGAAATTCGTATACTTGGCGTTTTCTTCGTAATTTAGCTGCTCCTCGTCGAGTTGAATCGCCAAGGCATAGTTATGGTTCAACTCTGCCTCATGTGCCTGCTGATAGATGGCGTTGGCTTGGGCTAACTCCCGATGGTACATCTTGTTCTCGTATTGCCGCTGCTGCTCGGCGCGCCGCGCGGCCTGCTGACGTAACCAGGCCTCATACCCGGGGTTGACATGCGGTGGTGTGCCCCCACACCCGCCGCCATAGCCCCCTCCGCAAATCAGATTTTTCTGCCAGTCGGCCGAGGCATGGCGAAATGGCATCAACAAGAACACGATGCACCCTGACCAAAGTATGATGTTCCAGATCCGTATCGGCATGAAGAATCCTTATTTCATGAGGTTTTCAGAGGGCATTATCGACGCGCCCTTCCATCTGGTTCATCCGCCTCTTGGCGGATTCGATCTCTATGTTTTGAAATGCAAGAAAGAGTACCAAAAGTTGCGTATGCAGTTTCGGTGGAATATGGACAAGCGGTGTACTGCCAGCCTTGTCTTCATTATTGCCATCGACGTCATGATCGATGAGAATCTTCGAGACCTTGAGATTACCCCGCATGGCGGCAATGTGGAGCGCCGTAAATCCTCGGTGATCTTGAGCATTTGCGGTTGCTCCGTTGCCCAGGAGAATTGCAACTCTCCGTGCGTGGCCGTCCATGGTGGCATGCTGCAATGCTGTGTCGCCATTCCTGTCCCGCATGTTGACCTTGGCACCTGCGGATAAGAGACTCCTGACGGCAGTGCCGTCTCCAGCTTGGGCTGCCTTCGTTAGAGGTGATACCCCGCTGGGGTTGGCGCAGCCAACCGCTTCGTTGGAGACGGCTATGCTGGAGTCATGATCCACGAAGTTAGTCGTCCCTGATGCGATCGAGCATGGCGGAAGGATCATAGCCATCATTCCTGCAAGAGCGAACCCCAATGGATTAAGTCGCTTCATTTTTCCTTGGTAATTGGGGACATGTCGATTGAGCTGGTCCTTCATGGTTATTCTCATTCATCCCGGTCGAAGACACGCGCCATTGTCGCGCCATGATGATCGCTCGAAGTTGTCTACCCAGGCTTTTCGATGCATCGTCCAGCGGGGGATATCCCGATTTGCCTCTGGGGTTGGGATTTCGCTAAATCCGACAAGAATTTGTTCAATCTTCAAGTTGCCATCCTTTACGGCGGCATTAGAGTGGCCTGTCACCGTCATTGTTCTCAATGTCCCGATCCGTATCATCCTGGAGCCGGGATTATTTGATCGCTGCGCGTTCACCATGACTGCGTAATGCAACACCATGTCGCCGTCTGTGTCCTGGATCCTGACGTTAGCTGCCTGATCAAGCAGAACTTCTACAGCGTTGAGGTGATCATCCATGATGGCATACTCCAGCGCAGCATCTGCGTTCCTGTCTTGCGCGTTCCCGTCCGCACGAGCCGCCAGGAGTGTTTCACGGATTCGATGTCGCCGGCATTTGTAGACTTCCTCAGCGGCGTTACCCGATTGGCATAAGGGCTTTATGACGCTCAGGCAGTTCAGCACTCTGTGGGATGGCGAGAAGATCATCACGCCGAGTCTGAGCAGAATAGGTTGCAACTTCGCGCCGTCTGCTTTCATGGCGCACACCCCTTCCTGAACGTCGTTGCGACGGCATCCAGGGTAGCGGAGAAGAGCATGGCGACCACATGTCCTAAGGCAAAGGCTGCTAGACGCCGTTCAACAATATCGGGACAAAGATCGGAAGCAGGATGCAGGAGGTCGTGCGTTACACACCACCCATTCGCCCCTGTGGTTGTTGACGTAGCTCTTAGCAACGTCATGGGGTTCGCGCTGTGGTGGATGTTCTGCCGGAGCTTCGCCTCAATGACCTGCCCGGACCCATAGCCCGCGGCGTCCAACAGGCCGATAGACAAATAAAGTCCTCGATCCAGGCGAGAGAAGCCAAGAATCCAGGCTGCGACATAGCCCTCGATGATCAAAACGTACTGGGCTTTCGGCCGCTTCATTATCTCCTGTGGCCTGTTTCGGAAAGATGCAGCGGTCATCTCTCTTTGAGCGCGTGCCGCTTTCATCTGGGTCGAGTATCCATCAGACCTGCTGCCCAAATGGACCAGTCGTATGGTCAACGGAAATTTCCAAACTCGATCGGTTCGGATGCGGATCGGACGAGCGATTCCTAACTGCGAAGATCCTCACAGTTATGACTCCTTGTGCATTCTTCCAAGTAATTTGATCAGCAGTCGCATGAACGTAATCATACCTTCGTGGAAGCGCGATGGAAAGCTCGTTGCTCACTGCTGTCGGTAGCAGAACAAATGTCCGGGTTTGTAGCAAAAGGGTTGTCCAGTTTTTGGAAGGGTTCCAGGAACCAGGGGGATCGGGAAGCGACTCGAGATACGGATGTCGAGAGTTCTTGACGCCATTCAGCAATATCGGTGAGGGCGTTTGAGCTGCGTGGAGGCCGCGGAAGTTTTGGGGATCAGCGAACGTCATTTCCGGCGGCTGCGAGATACCTTTGAGGCGGGGGGAGCCGAAGACTTATCGATCGTCGGCGCGCTCACACATCCGGTCGGGGCGCTGGGGTGGACAGGGTTGAGTTCGTGGGCGAGCAGTACTGCACGCGCTACTTCGGTTTCACGGACGAACATTTACATGAAACGCTGACAGCCGAGCTCTTCTGCTTCAATCTGAGCTAAACCAGGACCAAGACCGTGCTGCGGCAGCGCGGCCTGTTGCCAGTCTCAACCCGGCGCTCAGCCGCTCGCAAAAAGCGGATACGCCGGCCCCTACCGGGTATGATGCTGTTCCAGGATGCTTCGCGCCACCGCTGGCTGCCCGGGGGCCATCCCCCACTCGACCTGATGGTGACGATGGATGACGCGACCAGCGACATCTACTTTCGATTGGGACTGTAACTTGACGTCTAGAAATTTGCTTGCGGAGAAAGCGGTTAGCCTGTTCCCGGGGCATGTCGCGGGACAGGCTGTCCATTCTGCTATTTCACGGAGTTGCGAGGCACCCATGGAGACGGGTGAACGGACCGGTGCAAGGCTGAGGCGGTTGAGGCAGTGTTGGAACAGCTGATCAAACATGGCCCTGGTGAGATCGCCGCGGTGTTCGCCAAGGTTTTCGAACTGGCGATGCAGATCGAGCGGGAACGGCTTCTGGGCGCCAGTCTCTACGAACGCACCTTGGGCTCCAGGGCTATGCCAATGGCTACAAGCCCAAGCAGATCGATACGCCCGCGGGGACCGTACCCGTGCAGGTGCCAAAATTGCCGGGCACGATGGGGAGCCCTTCTACCCGCAGTTGCGCGCGCAGGGGAGCCACTCGGTCCGCGCTGTCATGCTGGCAGTGGCCGAGTGTACATCAAAGGCGTTTCCACCCGCCAAGCCGAGGCGGTGATGCGCGAGTTCGGTATCGAGTGCCTGTCTTCCGCGCAGGTCAGCCGCGCCGCCAGGCTGCTCGACGCCGAACTGGAAGCCTGGCACAACCGTCCACTAGGCGAGACCAAATATTTCGTCCTAGCCAGGCACTAATGCGCTGTAATCAGTTTGGCGTTGGTTGCGACAGGCTCCCCTTCTGATACCGACGCAGATTTGAGGTGCCAGCACAGGTCGCGCCCCAACGCCAACACCCGAACTCAGGTATGCGACTTTAGGCCGGAGGATGGTATCCTGGGCGTTCGATACACTTTAGAGAGGTCGCTGAAGCAAAACATGCCATTTGCTGACCATCTAAAACTTACGACGCCGGTGGACCATACAGAAATCTGGCGTTATTTGAATTTTGACAAACTGTCCGACCTTTTGCTGAACAAGAGGCTGCACTTCTTCGTCAGGAGCGACCTTACGCCGTTCAAGCGACAAGTTCGAGGAAGAGCCGACATACCGCGAAATCGACAAGCTAAATGTTGATGTTCGCACGCTCTCTGATTCTCAACGGCACGGACTTCCAGATATTGATGATGAGATAATCAACGGCTTTCTAGAGCTTGGGCGCTGCACAGTGGGCCCACGCACGGATCATATTGCAGGAATGAGCTTCTTTTGCTGCTGGCACATGAACTCAAATGAATCTGATGCAATGTGGAAGGTTTATGCGCGCAC
>JAKBAU010000129.1 GCA_021808875.1 Pseudomonadota bacterium
CATCGAGCATGGGGCCATCCCCGCGCGGGCGGGGGAACCTGCGCCAGACGCACCGCGCCCTGCACGGCCACGGGGCCATCCCCGCGCGGGCGGGGGAACCTCTGACCCATAAGAGACTAATCCTATTCACTTTGTCAAAGAGTAGGCGTCAATCGCGACGCACCAGCAATACCCCATCAACATCTATCAACGGCCTCGGCGGAAGGCCTAGCGAGACGAGGCCCAGTCTGCCCGGTGCGGCATCATCTCGCCAGACCATCAGTACCGATCCGCCGGGAACCGCCTCCCACCACCGATTCAGAACCGTCCAGAGACGTTGCCGCACGCCGCGCGACAGTTCCGGCGCAACGAATACACCTGGTCCAATCTCTGGCATGAGGCTAGACAAAAAACCGCGATAGCGGTCGGGTACATCGCGTGTCACCACCACCGTCATCGGCATCAGCCCCCCCTTCCCCTCCTGGCGGCTCTGTAAACAGTGATTTTATTCGGTCGATCATGGTTGGGATGACCTGGTCCCGCCGCAAGCGCTCGCCAACAATGCGTCGTGTCAGACGCTCAAGACCCTCGGCCGGCCGGCGTTCCGCCGCCAGCACCGCCTTAAAAGCGCACGTCACGGTTATCGTGTCGCGGAACAGGTCGGCTATGTCGAGGACAAAGCTTTGTCCGGCATCTTCGTGGATAAAGCCGAGCTGCGGGATCGTCGCGGTCGCCGATACCGCTATGGCTGCCGCCGCTTCCACTGCGCTAGCGGCGTGATTGATTGCTTGGTTTGGTGGGTCCGCGGCCAAGGGGTCAGCGCGATCATAGCGCCTCCCCTGCCAACGAATGCCCATCCGCTCCGCTGTCAGCCGATACATCTCCTTTACCCGCGCACCCTCGATGCCGCGCAGCACCGCGATATCGCGGTGCGGCAGCACCTCGCCAAGACGCCAAGCATACATCCGCCGCGCAATTGCCATCCGGGCCCCCTTGGCATCGGCCCAGGCGCGCGCCTGGGCCCTGGCGAGTACTGAAAAATCGGGCAAGAGCGGTGGCGCAGTGTAGAGCCGCACGCCATCCTCCCCTACCGCCGCTAGCGCCGTGTTGTGTCGTGCGAGCAGCCGCAGCGCGTCATGGCTTACCGTCGAACCGGGGCCAAGGAGAACCATCGACAAGGCCTGATGCGGCACCCGGTAATCGCCAGCTGCGATTACTCCGCCGGTCGCGGCGATAAATCTCAGGCAACCATCCTCGACCGAGAGCGCCCCCCGCTCCAAATATATCAGGCCATGCCGATCGGTATGCGGCAGGCGGGCTTGTTCTAGCCCGAGGCGCCCCTTCAGCATGGTCCTATCCCGGCCGCAGCAGCAGCATGCCGAAGCCAAAAGCACGATGCCGACCGACGCCGCGTGCGAGCAGCTCGGCAAACCGTTCAGGATCATGCACCGCCAGGCGTCCGTGGAACAAGGCTACCGGTCCGTTCACGCAACGTAACCGGCGGCCAGCATCACGCCGATAAACATGGGAGAGATGAAAACTCTCAAGCACCAGGTGCTGCGCGCTCGCCCCGCCTACCGTGAGCCGCGTACGCAACCAGTCGGCGTAAATTTCGGCACGCGCCGGCGCCCCATTGGGCGCCGTATCGCGCAGCGCGGCGAGCCAGGCATCGACTTCCCGCACCTTGTCGCGATTGCCCTCACGATCGATGCGAACGGTGGGCCGGACACGCACCGTGAAGCCGAGCGTGCGGCCAATGGCAAACCGCTCCGGCATTGGCTTGCATTCGAGGCTGTTGAGCCCGATGGCCGCGGCGACCATGACATCAGCCGCCGTCGCCTGCGCGGCGAGTGCCGCGCCAGAATGAGGTGAATAAGCGAGCAGCGTTGGTCCCTTGCCGTTCTCCCGTAGCAGCATGAAAGGCTGCGGGCAAAACGCGCCAAATGCTGCGGAGAGCAATGCGTGCAGGGCGTAGTCCGGCTCGCCCTCGTCGAGCGGCAAGATCTTTCGTTCAGCCGCCCAACGCATGAGCTGCGTCATGTTTGGCCGGAGGCGTAGCAGGTGCAGCGTCATGTTGAAAGGCTGGCCAAACGGCGCACCAGCACGTTACGTTGCCCGCCGTGAGGGCCGGAGCGCCAGTTGCGCAAGTCGGTGACGGTCAGATGCTGATCCTGCTTCTCAGCCGGCAAATCGCCTGGGAGCAGCACCCGGGCCGGCGCGGAAGTCGGCGGAAACGCTGCCAGAAGACCAGGGGCATCGACCAGCGCATCAAATATCGGGCGCTCAGGCAGGCATGGCTTGCGGCCAAGAAACAGCGGTCGCCCTGGCGCTTGCAAAGCCCCGGCAAGTTCGTCCAGGGTCGGCGCCATTTCCGCAGGGTCGAGATAGAGAGCTACGCTGACCCGCTTGTCGGCATCGTAGTCGCGGCGGCGGATATGTGGTGAATGGTACGTATTGAGCCCGCCATCACGGCCTTCGGGGGCGCCGCGTGTGGTCCAGCCGCGATCGTCCTTGCGGAGCTGCGCGGTCTGAAAGTCGGTCAGTCGCGTCCCCTCACGTTCGATGCGCGCGGCGAAGCGTAGGCGCGCTTGCAACGCCTCAAGCGCCGGGTGGTCGCCACGCCGCCACCCGAGCGCGTTGGCCAGAAGACCAGTGAGCATCGAGGCGGCCGGAAAATCACCCACCACGCCCCGCGCATCGACCGCTTCCGCCCCGAAAGCGAGCAGCGGCCCTTCGAGCACAAGCAGCAGGATCCGCATGCTATTCCTCCGCCGGCCCACGCACGGCCGCGGCAGCCCAGTCCGCAAGCTCATCAAGCGGGCACGGTTCGTCAACCCCAGGCAAACGCGACGGAGCGGTGCAGAGAGCAGCGCGCTGCTCGGCGCGATAGGCTGCATCGAACCGTGCGAGATGGTCCGACAGAGCTAATAACGCGTTCTCGAGAACGTCACCGCTGAGCAGCACCGGCTTACGGAACGCGCCAGCGAGGCTGCGCGGCTGGGCTACGCCCAATTCGACCAGCATCAGATCGGCGTAGGCATATGGAGCAGTGCTGCCCTTCTTGGCGCCGGGCGAAACAGTGGCGATCAGATGCAGCAGATGCTTGACGACTTGCCCCGCCAAGGCCCGGTCATTACCAACATTCTCCACCAGCGCCGGCACATCGACAACGACATAGCCATAGAACAGACCAGAGGTCAGTTCCGTATCGAAAATACCAGCGGTACCAGCCTCGCCCTCTTCAACGCGCACCAGGTCATCGACGACGGTGAAATAATCGCTTTCGGATTCCTCTTCATGAACGGTGAAGGCGTGCGCGACGTGAATAGCGGCGTCGGTGTTGGCCTCGGGGTCGGATGTGACCATGCGGCCGAACAGAGCGGCTTCCAGCCCGACGGCGAGATTACCTGCCACCCCTCGCATGGCGGCGAGGTTTTTCTTGCCACCGACCTTGCCGAGAGCCGCTTCGATTACCGCTTCGGCATCCTTGACGCTGCCGGCAGCGGCAGCCTTGTGGGCAAGTCCTGACAGGTAGTCGATCTCTGGTCGGCCAAGCAAAAGCGCTTGCCGTTTCTTGATATCGACATTGTCCTTGCCAAACAGCAATTGCACCAGCGCGAGACGGATCGCATTCGCGATTTCTTGTGGCGCCTTGAGGTTCTTCATGACCTCGCGTTCCACCACATGGCGCGAACGCACCGCCATCGGTTCTCCGATTTGATGCAGCGCCCAGCGGTCTTGCTTTTCCATCCGCCAGTGTCGTTTGAGGCACTGCGAGGACACGCGCAAGCGCGACGTTCCGCCATATGGCAAGCGCTTGGCCAATCCTGCATCGTCCCGGTTCAGCAATACCGCTGGGTAAGAGGAAAGAGTGTGGATTTGCACGAAGCGGGGTACGGTCATGGAACCTCGGCCTGGTTGGATTGAGCTGAACGGCTGGCGTCGCGCTCAGCGCGATAATAGGCGCGTGCGATGTTTGTGCGGACACGTTCGAGGTCTGCGGCATCGTTGGAAGACGCCGCTCGGATCAACCCGATCAGTTCAGGTGGTTTGAGAGGCTGCGCTTTGGCGATCACGAAGCGGCAGGCGCGTGGCAAAAGCGCCGTGAGTGCCGCGCGATCGGCTTCCAGCAGACGAAGGAGGCGCGTTTCGGAATAGCCGGCCGCGTATAATGCGGCGCCGAATGCCATGCCACCGCTCTGTAGGCCAGGCGCGGCGAGCGCCAGTACATGGGCCAGCAGCGCCCAGTCACGCATCACCTGCATTCCAGACCACGCATCCGGCAGCATCTGCACCAGCAACCGCTGCAAGGCGGGTTCGGCGAGCATGCCAGGATCGCGCGGGTCGAGGCGACGAAGCGCGGCGCGCGGCCCTGTGCCGAAACTCTCCGCAGCAACGTACCCGGCCATTCTCAACGCGAGCGCCCCAGGATCAAGCGCCTCATCAGCCGGCTTCGTCATGCGCTTTCCCTTCTTCCACGTAACGCCGCAGCTTGTCACTGCGCCACTTGGCGCTATTCAACATTGCCCAGGCGCGCTCGCGGGCACGCCAACGTCGATACGTGGCTTTCGGCGCCGCCTTATCGGCATAGTTGAGAATTTCGCCTGCTTTGGCGAGCAGGCGGCGCACCCATTCTGCACGTGCAGCCTCGCGCCCAGCCTGCGCATCCTCTTCCATCTCGGCCCAAAGATCCCCGAAAAAACTTCGGTCGACGTCGAGATCGAAGGCAACGAGGAAAGCTCTGATGCGTGGGTCATCGCGCTTGAGATTGACCTTATCGGGTCCGTTCTGAAGCAGCGCCAACAGGGCTGGCGTGAGCACGCGGCCTTGAATTTCACCAGCAAGCTCCACCCGCTCGGTGGCAGCCGCTGCAGCAGAGTCGGTTGGTCCAAGAAACCGCACCTTTTCTGACAGCGGCACGCGGCGTTCATGATATCCTTCAGTTTTGCCCTGACCACGAACCAGCGCCCGCGCCAGGAGCACCATGCCCTGCCGAGGATCACCCTCGGCCGGCTCCTGCAGCGGGGCCGGGCGACCACCGTCGGCGCAAAACAGCAGATCAACCATCCGGCGATAATCGAAGCCGCGGGCATCGAGGGTCAGAGCTTTCCAGGAGCCGCCATTTTCCACGCCCAGCGGGGTCCATGGATCCCCCGTCACGCCGCCATCGAACGGCACAATCCGGGGCGCTTTCGACGAGCCGGCGCGTGCCGACAAAACTCCATTAGATTCGACCAAGCGCACGCGGCGGCAGATTTCGATATAGTGCGGATCAAGTTGGGTTGCCGTTAGCGACGTTGTGCCATCCCATGGCTCCAGCCAAACGAGCCCGAGCCCCCCAGTCGCGGCATAGCCGTTACGCTCCACAATACCAGGACGCAGCATGAGCAACGCCCGCATGTCACGCCGCACATGCGCGCCTGGCCCTCCCGGCGGCACGCGCCCGAGCGCCGCGCGATTAGCGAAGCTGCCGTTCATGCGGCTGATACCATGAAAGAAATTCTCGGGTGGATCGCGGCCATCCGCGCCCTGCATTGTCTGAAGAGTTGCCAGCGCAAACAACCAATCATCAGGCAGCGACGCCGCCATCACCGCCCGCTTAAGGTCATGGTTCTTCGAAGTAACTAGCATGTCCAGCCGATCTGGTGTCGCAGGTGCGCGCTTCAGCGCCGCCAGCCCGTCCGGGATCGGCGGTTGCAACAACGCGGGGCAATCCAAGGGCGCGACCAGTGACCAGGCGTGATCCTCGTGATCGTTCGGCGTCAGCGCGCGCAGCAGATCGCGCCAGGCCGCTTCGTCGGCTGGCGGTTCCGGGACGCCAGAAGCGTGCAGGGCGATAGCGCCAACCTGAACCAAGAAAGCGTGCCACGCGTGGCGCTGATGGGCGCGCAAGGCCGGAAAAGAGACAATCCGGTCGGCCATAAGAGCCGCCAGGACGCCCGGAAGTGTTAACAGAACAACGCCCTCCCCGCCCCGCACAGCCCGTATCAGCGGCAAGAGTAGCGTATTCATCCGTTCCCCCGACAGAAGTTTTCGGACGATTGCAGACTACGTGATGATTTGCAATCCCAGGCGAGCATAGCGAAACTGGCGCGTGCTGAAAGCGAAGGTAAAGCCGCCGTCCTCCACAGCGATACCTGTCGGGTCCGCCTCGATCGCGGCCTCTGGCAGCAGGCGCGCGGGAATTCGCAAGTGAGCCACCTCCTGCCCAAATGGCCCTGCCATGGGCGGATCAAACTCAACCAACCGATCCTTGACGCCGAGCCGTGTCGCCAATCGGTCATCGGCGTCGAAGCGCAGTTTGTCAAACGGCGTATTGCGGTCGAGCAAGGCGTATCCCGCTTGCTGGCTTTGTCCGGTCCACCTACCCCACACCATTGTCATCCATTCCCGCCATTTAGAATTGTCTGCAAGCAATTCGGCAAAAATCGCCTCCAGCCGCGCCGGATGCGTGGCGCGTTCCACCAGATGGCGGTTTTCGGCGGGAATGCGCCAAAGTGGCTCTGCCTCGATCAGCCGCCATGTAGCCTCGATGACTCGCAGATCGTCATAGATGTCGCCGCCAAGACCGTGTCGGCCACGCCGCATGAACGTCGCCAAGTCGCGCGCTGCGGGCACCAGCACTATCGCCTGCGCGGCTGAAAATTCGCTAGGCCGCGTCCGTTCAGCATGGCGGTGCAGCCGACCGATACGTTGCAACAGCACATCGACCGGGCAGAGATCGGTCAACAATATATCGGCGTCGATATCGAGACTTACTTCAAGCGTCTGTGTACCGACGACTACCAGCCCGCCTTCCGGGCGTCGCTTCGCGAGCATTTCCGCGACCCTTCCGTCAAGAACACGACGATCCTCCGACGCGAAGCGGCCGTGATGCAGCGTCGGTACGCCGGCAACACGGAAAAGATGCTGCTCCGCTCCCCGCAAAGTCTCAAGCGCGAGCTGCGTCGCCACTGCGTCGCTGACAGTGTTCCGGATCACCAAGACTTTCGCACCGGCCGCAGCCGCTGCGAGCGCTCGGATCGCGACCAAATCCGGCTTGTCAATGAGCGGGAGGGCGGCAACCCTCACCGGTTTGTTCGCGCCAGAGTGTTCAATCTTCTGCCAATGTTCGGCCGCGCCAATGCGCCATGTAAGCGCGGGGTAAGGCACATCCTCGGCGGCTTCGGGCGAGGGCGGAGTGGTATCCAGCAATCTTGCCCGCATGCCGGCGCCGAGCGTCGCGGAGAGCAGCAGCGCATGGCCTCCGGCCTGTAGCTGCGCCCTCAACAGTCCAGCAAGCAGCCGCTCCATATAGCGATCCGAGGCATGTACCTCATCCACAACGAGGAGGTGCCGCTGCAGCGCTGCCCCGCGCAGATGCGCATGCCGTACCTGGATGGCGGCGAGCAGCGCCTGGTCAATCGTGCCGACCGCGATCTGTGCGGCAAGAAAGCGCTTCGGATGCTCAGCGGCCCAGCGGGAACGGCGAACGGCATCGTCGGGGTCATCGTCCCAGGCAAAATCGAAATTTGGGAGCGCATGACCGCGCCCGCCGTCAGCCATCTGCTGGCCTGGCACCGCCAGCACGACGGAGGGGCGGTTGGTGCCAAAGACACGGTCGGCGAATTTGCAGATGCGCTCGAATGCCTGCGTCGCCGCGACCCGTGTGGGTAGGGCGAAGTACATTCCATCCACCGCGCCCGAGCGGAACAAATGGAGAAAGCGCCACAACGCCGCCTCGGTTTTGCCGGACCCAGTCTCGGCCTCCAGCACGACACAGCGCGCTTCAGGCATCGGCGCCGCGCTCTGCACCGGACGGGGTGCCGCAACGTCGAACAGCGTGCCGAAGTTAGGCGCGACCGAGCGAACGGCTAGCCGCAACGGCTCGACAGCCAGCCCCACCGTGGCAAGCGCGGCGGCAGCCTGGACCCGGGCAAATCCCAGGCGGTCAGTACTCTTCCCATCTGCCCACGGGAAAAACTTTTCGTCCGAGCCGAGCCAATCGGCGAGCATCAGGAGACCCGCAAAGGCATGGTGGAAGGGGGGAACCTCCGGCAAAGGCGGTGCGGACGAGAATGCGGCCGGAAACAAGTTCGGTAGGGCGTCACCAAGGGGCGCTAAGTCGCCTATTGGATTTATGCCTCCGCCGACCTGCCAAAGTTTGCAATCGGCTTGTCTGCTGCTGCACCACGGGCGGCCATGATGGGCGAACACCGCGTCAAACAATGGTCCTGCCGCACCATTAATCCAGTTGGCCCAATGGACATAGCCGAGTGTCGCGAGCAGCCTTTCGCGCTCCTCAGCGCAGTTTCCGTAAATCAAAGCTGCGAGAGGTGCGATATGTCCTTCACCACGCACCCCAGCACACCACCGCCTGCGAAACCCGCGGTTGGCCTTGCCGATATCGTGTAGAAAAGCGAGAGCGACGAGCCGAGCCTGGTCGGTTGCGTCGAGGCGGCGCCCTGCCAGGCGGGAGAGACGGTCGGAGATTGTCGGCACCGCAAGCAGCGCTTCCATGACTGCTGCAACGTCTGCCGAGTGGTCATACAGCGAATGCCATGCGACTACCGACATGTCGCGGCTTCGGCGGAGCTTCGCCCAAAGCGGAATGGCAAACATTAGTGGTGGCCTCGTCCAGACAGTGAGTTGCCGGGGGAGTCCCGGATAACGGTAGGCTGAGATTATGCTGCCATAGCGTGCGTTTACTGGATAGCGTAGTAGCGAGCCTCGGCCCCAGCGGATCAGATATTTTTGGTCGGTTCGAGCAATCGACGGCCGGTAGACCAGTTGGCCCAGCCCAGGGTTTTGGCGCCTCGAGTGACCGCCGTGCCCGGTGCAGATGGAAACGGGCGCCTTTGCGGAGGCGCCCTGGATGCTTGCAACGAGTTCATTGGGTTGGTGCCCTGTTTCACATGCGCAGGCTGCGCGCGGGTTGCCCGGGACCGAGTTGGCGCATCTGCGGCCGGGCCCGAGCGATGGGTGGGTCGAGGCGGCTGTGCGCCAGTGCCTCGACCGGACCGGCCAGGGCGGACTCGTGCTCGCGCAGTGCGCCAAGCAGCGCCGGGTCCGCGGCAATGGCGCGTGTGGCATGCCACGTCGGGTGACGAGGCGGGTGATGGCGGCCAAGGCCGAGGCCCGTCGCGGGCCAGCCCGGCGGCGGCCCCGCGCCGGGCGGCGACAGGAACGCCAGTCCCTCGGCGCGCGATTGGGAGTCCCTGGGTCAACGGACCCGTTGCCTGGGGACATCCGCCGCCGACGCAGCCGACCGCCGCCTGCCCGCGGACCTTCACCCGCCCTCGCCCAGCAGTCCGTCATGGCGCTGGGGCCGATACCGTGCCCATACCGGAGGACGGTGGCGATGTGGTCCGCAGATCCGGGCATGCCGCCCGCCGGGTCGGCAGCCCCCGACGGGCGGACCGATGGCCGGTCGTTCCCTCTCGGCCAGGCGCACGGCCCAATCACCGCCGGGCCGCTTCCTTGCCGGACGTCACGCCGCCGCAATTCATCCCGTCTCTGGCCGTCATGCGATGGTCCGCGGCCCTCTGCGGGTCTGCTGCCGATGCGGAGGACCGGGCCTGTCCGGCGGATGGGCGCGGCAGGAGACATCCCGCCAGAGTCTTTTTTCTTGACATTTCCCATGTTCTGCGACATGCTCACCGCGAGCATAGACGTCACG
>JAKBAU010000130.1 GCA_021808875.1 Pseudomonadota bacterium
TAGCACTCCGCGGCCGATGCTTTGACCGAGAACACAGGCCCCGCTGCTCGGAGGCCGTGCTCCGGTGTGCTGACCATTTACCCATAGCCGCGCTCTGGGCATCCAGCCGAGGATGGCTGGGGATCAAGGGTCGGGTTGCCGAAGGGGGCGGGAGCTACGGGGTTATAAACCGTCGGGATCTGGCGCATCTCTCGCCAGGAACCAAAGTTGAGCCTTTATCGGCAGACTTTAAGCGGCTAATGCTAGGCCCCAATGAGCAAATCAACCGATCTTCGACTTGAAACAGGCGCCGGCGCAGACCGCAAACGGATCCATCTGCGGGAAATCTGCGACGATGCCGCCGCGCCACTTGACACAGTGGGCCAGCATCTGCGCGCCGCGCGCCTGCGCCGGGGAGACGAGCTTGCTGCGATCGCTCGTGTCCTCAAGATTCGTAAGGATCACCTAGAAGCACTGGAGGAAGATCGCCAGGATGCCCTGCCTGGGCGCGCCTATGCGATCGGCTTTATGCGCTCTTACGCGGATTATTTGGGTTTGGATGCCGCTGAGACGGTTGAGCGCTTTAAGAGAGAGATCGCCGAGCGCGGCGAGGAACATGTCAGTGTGCCGCTTCTGGAAAGGCCTCATGACGAGAGACGGTTGCCTCAAGGTTGGCTCGTCATTGCTCTGGTCCTGATCGTCGCGCTTGCCTTTGGCCTGTGGCGCTTGGCGCATTCGGCCAGCGTCTATTTCGATCCTCCTGCGCTGCCTGCGCCCTCCCAGGTCCACCTGCGTCCGCTGCTACCCAAATCCGCGGCCGGGCTGCACAAGCTGGCTTCTCATTCAGCTGCGCCAAAAGCGCCCACAAATACCGTGGCAAAAGGACCAATGGAGGCCACCACAGCCACCGGAGCCTCACCCCAGATGCCCGCCGTTTCCGGGCCGGCTGCGGCGACCTCAGCGTCGCCGCAAGCCGCATCGGTGTCCGCCGTGGCCGCCCAAATGCGGGGATTGCCAAAGGGACAAGCCTATGGGCTCCATAATACCTCAGCCAAAGTGATGCTGACCGCGCTCAAGCCGGTTCATGTGCTGGTACTGGGCCCCGCGCCGGGTAAAATGCTCTTTATGGATCAGACCATACAGCCAGGTGACACCTATCGCGTGCCCGATTTGCCGGGTACAACCCTGACCACAACGGATCCGGCGGCACTAGCCGTCACGCTGAATGGTCGGCTGCTGGGCCTGGCCGGGGTTCCCGGAGCGACGCTCACCGGTCAGTCTCTGGCTCCCAGGGCCCTCAGAAATCTTTTCAACCTTGGGTCCCAACACTAGGTATTGAACTGCACGGTTCGGAGCATGCCATGACTTTACGTGCCTATCGCCATATCGAACGCCGCAAGTGCCGCCAGATACACGTGGGAAAGGTTGCCGTGGGTGGTGATGCGCCGATCACTGTGCAGAGCATGACCAATACAGTGACCGCGGATGTGCGGGGCACGGTCGATCAGATCCGCGCTCTTGAAGAAGCGGGTGCGGATATCGTGCGAGTGTCCTGCCCGGATGAGGATGCCACAGTGGCGCTGAAGCATATCGTCAAGGCATCAGCTGTCCCGATCGTTGCCGATATTCACTTCCACTATAAGCGCGCGATCGAAGCGGCAGAAGCCGGAGCCGCATGTCTTCGAATCAATCCGGGTAATATCGGTTCGGCGGCCCGCGTGCGGGACGTAGTCAAAGCCGCCAAGGATCATGGCTGCGCCATGCGCATTGGTGTCAATGCCGGATCACTGGAACGCGAGCTCCTGGAACGCTATGGCGAACCTTGCCCGGAAGCGATGGTGGAGAGTGCGCTCAACCATGCACGTATTCTTGAGGACAATGACTTTTTCGAATTTAAGATCAGTGTGAAGGCGTCGGACGTGTTCCTTGCCGTGGCAGCCTATCAGGGGCTTGCTGAGGCCTGCGATTATCCCTTGCACTTGGGTATCACCGAGGCAGGAGGTCTGATCTCGGGTACCGTGAAGAGCTCGATCGGAATGGGGATGTTGCTGTGGTCAGGTATCGGCGACACCATTCGCGTTTCGCTGTCCGCCGATCCGGTAGAAGAAATCCGCGTCGGATTCGACATCCTCAAGTCGCTCAATTTGCGTCACCGCGGTGTCAATGTCGTTTCATGCCCATCCTGTGCACGGCAGGGTTTTAATGTTATTGAGACTGTGAAGACGCTGGAACAGCGGCTCAAGCACATCGCGACGCCCATGTCACTTTCGATCATCGGGTGTGTGGTCAACGGCCCGGGTGAAGCGCGGGAGACCGATCTTGGTTTCACCGGTGGCGGTGCCGGCAAGGGTAACGGAATGATCTATCTCAACGGCAAGCCTGCTTATAAGCTTGATAATGAAGATCTTGTGGAACATGTGGTTCAACTGTGCGAGGCCAAAGCGGCTGAAATCGAGGCTGCACGGGCTAAGGACGCAGCGCTGGAGCCGGCGCAGTAGAAATCTCGCCTAGCTGGAGCGAGGAGCAATCGGGGGCGGCTCCAAGCGCCATGGAGTGTCATCCACCCCTTCTGTGTACCGCGCACCATCATGATCCCTTCCGCCAAACTTGTGCGCCTCGTCGATCGTTATGAACAGCTCGAGGCGGAACTGGCCACTGGTAAGGCCGGCGGCGCATTCGCCCGATTGTCCAAGGAGCACGCTGAGCTGGCTCCGATTATTCGCGCGATCAGGGCCTATCAGAATGCGCAAAACGAGGTTGAGGATGCCACGGCCCTGGCCAATGATCCGACTAACGATGCGGACATGCGCGCGCTGGCCGAGGAAGAGCGCAACGCCATCAAGGAGCGCCTGGTCCAGTTAGAGCGTGACCTGCAGATCCAGCTTCTGCCCAAGGACACGGCTGATGCTTCCTCCTGCATCATCGAAGTGCGCGCCGGTACTGGTGGAGATGAGGCTGCGCTCTTTGCTGCAGATCTGATGCAGATGTATCAGCACTATGCTCAGCTACAAGGCTGGAAAACAGAAGTCATGGAACTCTCCGAATCGGATCTTGGAGGGATAAAGGACGCAGTGATGGAGGTTCGCGGGCTTGGCGCTTACGCCAAGCTCAAATTCGAGGCAGGTGTTCATCGCGTCCAGCGTGTGCCGGTTACCGAAGCGGGTGGGCGCATACACACCTCTGCGGCAACCGTTGCGGTGCTGCCGGAACCAGAAGACGTGGATTTTGAACTGGACGACAAGGATTTGCGCATAGACGTGTTTCGCGCCTCTGGTGCAGGCGGTCAGCATGTCAACAAAACCGAAAGCGCAGTACGAATCACCCACCTTCCCACAGGTCTTTTTGTGGCTCAGCAAACTGAGAAATCCCAGCATAAGAATAAGGCTCAGGCCATGAAGCTGCTCAAGGCACGACTTTATGAGCGCGAGCGTGAAAAGCTTGACAGCGCGCGGGCCGCGGAGCGCAAAGGCATGGTGGGTTCAGGTGATCGCTCTGAGCGTATCCGCACCTATAATTTCCCCCAGGGGCGGGTAACCGATCACCGCATCAATCTAACGCTATACAAACTTGATCGGATCATCAGCGGAGAGGAACTTTGTGACGTCATCGATGCCTTGATGGCGGAGGACCAAGCTAGCCGCTTGGCCGCTATGGAGCAGGGCAACAGCCCATGAGTGTTCGTGCGGCTTTGGCGGAGGCCTCTGCGCAGCTGATGGGAGCTGGAGTTGATAGTGCGCGCCTCGATGCCCGCGTGCTGATGGGTGCGGTGCTTGGCGTGCCTCCGGCCTCGGTACCCGCGCTGAGCTGTGCATTGAGCGCGCCGGAGAGGGCCCAATTTGATGGGTGGATCAAGCGCCGGATGGGCCGCGAACCGGTGGCCTACATTCTAGGTAGAAAGGAATTTTGGAGCCTCGATTTTTGCGTCGGCCCTGGCGTTCTGGTGCCACGGCCCGACAGCGAAACTCTGATCGAGGCTGCTCGGGAGGGCTTCGCTCCTGGCTATGGCCCTGAAATTATTTGCGACTTAGGTTGCGGATCGGGGTGTCTGATCATCACGGCCCTGCGTCTTTGGCCAGAGGCCAGGGGCGTGGCGTTCGATCTCTCGACGACCGCATTGGAATACACCCGGGCCAATGCGCAGCGCCTGGGCGTTGCTGAGCGGCTTGAAACGCAGCTGTGCGACTTTGGCCAGGCTGAGGGCCAGTTTGACCTTGTATTGTGCAATCCTCCCTACCTGCGGGAGGATGAAGTGGCGGATGCCGAGCCGGAATTGGGCTTTGAGCCCAAGCTCGCCCTCTGCGCCGGTCCCGACGGCCTGAGCGCCTATCACGTGCTGGGAGCGGTACTCCAACGGATCCTGCGCCCCGGGGCGCTCGCTGTGGTAGAGCTAGGAATGGGGCAGCTGGCACCGGTCGAGCAGGAGTTTTTGGCCAAGGGACTTGAATTTGCGGGGGCCCGGGACGATCTCAGTAATGTGCCCCGCGCGCTGATGGCGCGGCGGATGGGCAAAAAAGTTGTTGGAATACGTGGGCCGAGAGGGTAGCTTCCGGCCTTGTGGGGTGAGCAGGAACCCCCGCCCGGCTGAGCTTAAGGCCAACCGGTCGACCGCGGGGGCGGTCTGGTGCACAAGCGCCGGTTCCTGAGTCAAAAGCGAAAGACGAGCAAACGTGCTCTGGGCCTAAATGCGCCAACCTCGGACGTGCCCATAGGCGTGGCGAGGAGAGGAAATGCGGAATTTTGCAGGACCAACGGGCGGACAGGCGGGCGGGGCGAGGCCAAACAAAGGGGCTCAAGTGAAACGCTCACGAGGTCGCGGCCGTAGGCCGCAAAACAATACCAACAGGACGTTCGATTCCACGGGTCCGGAAATAAAGATCCGCGGTTCAGCGTCCCATGTTTACGAGAAATATCTGCAGCTCGCCCGCGATGCGAACTCGTCGGGCGACCGCGTCATGGCGGAGAATTACCTGCAGCATGCCGAGCACTATTTTCGGATCATGAGCGCCGCCCAGGCGCAGCAGGCAGCCCAGCAGAGTGCCAATGGCAAGACCAACGGTAATGGTGCCGATTATGGTCAGGCGAACGGTTCTGCACCTTCGTTTTCGCTCGTCGATGAGGACGGCGAAGAAGAAGAAGGTGAGGCGGCAGCGGCCGAGTAACTCGACCCTCTTCCTTGCAGATCCTGTCGTTGCGGGGCGGGCTCCGGTGCAGCTGGCTCGGGGGTTGCGCTGGCGCAAAGACCGCACGTCCTAATGCAGCCAGGGTCTTGTCAGTCGTAAAAGACGTCCCACATAGTCTGTGGTCGTGGTGCTCCACTCAGGAGGCCGCGACGATATTCTTTGTTGGGACTCGTTCCGGCTGCCGAGCTTGGGGCCGGAAGGAAGGGCTAGAGGCAGGACATGGACATCGAAAAATTCACCGAGCGGGCACGGGGCTTCATTCAGGCCGCGCAGGATCTGGCGCTGCGCTCAAATCATCAACAATTCAAGCCTGAGCATCTCCTCAAAGTGCTGCTGGACGATGAGGAAGGGCTGGCGGCCCGTCTGATTCGATCGGGCGGTGGCCACCCTGAGCAGGCGTTGCAGGATTGCGAGACGGCTCTAGCCAAGCTGCCACGCATCGAAGGTGGCTCCGGACAGATCTATCTGGCACCCGAAAGTGCCCGCCTTTTTGATGCCGCTCAGGAGGTGGCAAAGAAGTCGGGTGATTCTTTTGTAACCGCTGAGATATTGCTGCTTGCACTTTCCATGGCACAAGGCAGCGATGCAGCCCGCATCCTCAAGGATGCAGGTGCAGGCCCATCGGCGCTCAATGGCGCGATCAAGGATTTGCGTCAGGGACGTCAAGCAGATTCGGCAACGGCGGAAAGTGCCTATGATGCACTTAAAAAATACGCCCGCGATCTAACCGACGCAGCAAGGGCGGGCAAGTTGGATCCGGTGATTGGGCGTGATGAGGAAATACGCAGGACCATCCAGGTTCTGTCACGACGTACCAAGAATAATCCAGTCCTCATCGGTGAGCCGGGCGTTGGAAAAACTGCTATCGCCGAGGGCTTGGCGCTTCGCATCATCAATGGTGACGTACCCGAAAGCTTGCGTGAGAAAAGGCTTATGGCGCTCGACATGGGCGCACTTATCGCCGGTGCAAAGTATCGTGGCGAGTTTGAGGAGAGATTGAAGGCAGTCCTTAGCGAGGTTACCGCAGCCCAGGGCAAGGTCATCCTTTTTATTGACGAACTTCACACCCTTGTCGGAGCTGGCAAGGCCGAAGGGGCCATGGACGCCTCTAATCTCCTGAAACCCGCATTGGCGCGCGGCGAGCTTCACTGTATTGGAGCCACCACGCTCGACGAATACCGTAAGCATATCGAGAAAGATGCAGCGCTGGCTCGACGCTTTCAGCCAGTTTTTGTCAGCGAGCCCACGGTGGAGGACACCGTGTCCATCCTGCGTGGACTTAAGGAAAAATACGAAGTCCATCACGGTGTAAGGATCACGGATTCTGCAATTGTGGCCGCTGCTCAACTATCTAATCGATATATAACCGATCGCTTCCTGCCGGATAAAGCCATCGACCTGATGGACGAAGCCTCTAGCCGGTTACGCATGCAGGTGGATTCGAAGCCGGAAGAACTCGACGAGCTGGATCGCCGCATAATCCAATTCAAGATCGAGCGTGAGGCTTTGCGTAAGGAGACGGATCCTGGGTCAAGGGATCGGCTCGCACACCTGGAAGGAGAGCTGGCTGAGCTTGAAGAGAAGAGTGCTGCATTGAGTGCAAGGTGGCATGAAGAGAAAAAGTCGGTCGCGAACGTACAGGGCATCAAGGAACGCCTCGATGGGGCGCGTAGCGAGCTCGACATTGCGCAGCGCCGTGGTGATCTGGCCCGTGCCGGTGAGCTTGCATACGGGGTGATACCGGGGCTGGAGCGGCAGCTGGTGGAAATAGAAGCGCGCGAAACCGAGGCGCTGGTAAATGAAGTCGTCACGCCGGAGCATATCGCGCAAATTGTCTCGCGCTGGACCGGTATACCGGTTGATAAAATGCTCGAAGGCGAGCGCGAAAAGCTGCTGCAGATGGAGCACGCGCTTGAAGTCCGCGTCGTTGGTCAGGATCATGCGGTGCGAGCGGTGGCCAATGCCGTTCGGCGTGCTCGTGCGGGGTTGCAGGATCCAAATCGGCCGATCGGGTCCTTCCTGTTTTTGGGCCCCACCGGAGTTGGAAAAACCGAGCTGACTAAGGCGCTGGCCGTATTTCTGTTTGACGATGACAGTGCGATGGTCCGTATCGACATGAGTGAATTCATGGAAAAGCACTCTGTCGCGCGTCTCATTGGAGCGCCTCCCGGCTATGTCGGCTATGAGGAGGGGGGAGTGCTGACCGAAGCGGTGCGGCGGCGGCCCTATCAGGTGATTTTGTTTGATGAGGTCGAAAAGGCCCATCGCGATGTCTTCAATGTTCTCCTACAGGTTCTCGATGACGGTCGTCTCACTGACGGCCAGGGTCGGACGGTCGACTTCCGCAACACCGTTATCATTTTGACTTCCAATCTCGGTACAGAGTTCCTCTCGGCGGGCGAAGGGCAGGCGAGCGCTCAGGAGCGAGCGCAGGTCATGGACGCGGTGCGGGCGCATTTCCGACCCGAATTTCTCAACCGTCTTGATGAGATCGTTCTCTTCAATCGGCTGTCACGGACCAATATGAGCAAAATTGTTGATATCCAGATCGGCCGCCTGAAGCGTCTTTTGGCGGATCGCAAGATCGACATCCGTCTGGATGCCAAGGCTCATGCCTGGCTTGCCGAAGCAGGTTATGACCCGATCTACGGTGCACGGCCCCTCAAAAGGGTAATCCAGCGGCGGTTGCAAGATCCCTTGGCGCAGCTGCTTCTGGAGGGCAAGGTTGCTGATGGCGAGCGCATTGAGGTCAGTGCTGACCAGCTAGGCCTCACGATCGACGGGCGGAGCTTCACCTTAGCAGAAGACGCCTTTGCGGTAGACCTGCCCACGATGTCGCTTCACTGAGACAAGACCGCCATCAACCGAAAATCGGTGATGGCGGTCTTGGCGCTTATCAAGGGTATAATGCGGTTGCGCCGGCGACGCGACGCGTACAATGCACCTTGCACGAAATCCTAGTCGTTTGCGATACGTGCAGCGCTCGAACGTCCAATGTTTTCAGCCACGCGGGTGACCAGAGGAAGCGACGCCAACTTGCGATTGATGCCAGCTTTAGCCGAAAGGAAGCGATGCAGCGCTGCACCGTGAAGTTGCACGGCGCCGGCAATCTTGATTGTTTCTGGGTTGACTGGTTTGCCGTAAACCCGGACTTCATAATGCAGATGAGGCCCGGTGGTGAGGCCGGTATTGCCACTATAGGCGACAATCTGACCCTGACGAACGTGCATACCAACATGAATGCCTGGTGCGAAGCGAGACAGGTGTGCGTAGGCGGTTGTATATTCCTGATTGTGTCGGATCACGAGAAAATTTCCATACCCGCGTTCGACGCCGTCGAATTTGATCACACCAGAACCTGCAGCCATTACCGGTGTTCCGACTGGTACGGCGAAGTCGACTCCTTGGTGCATGCGGGTATAACCAAGGATGGGGTGGAAGCGCATACCGAAGCCTGACGAAATGCGAGCCCCGTCAACTGGTGTCTTCATCAAGAGACTTTTGGCGCTGCGGCCTTGCCCATCGAGGTAATCAACATCCCCGTTCGGATCAGTATAGCGGTAAAGCGTGTATGATTTTCCTGCCAGTGTCATCGTCGCGTAAGCAATCGTGCCTTGCTTCGCCTTGATGCCTTCGGGCGTGTAATAGCTGTCGTAGAGTACCTGGAAGGTGTCGCCGGGGTGAATGTCGCGCTGGAAGTCCACTTGGTATGAGAACATGTGGATCATCTGCACGACGACTTGGGCAGGTATCCCGGCCTGTGTCGCGGCAAGATACAGGCTTGAGTCGATACGCCCGCCAGCGCGACGATAACGTGCAACCAGTTTGCGCGTCTGATCGCTGGCGGTAAATTCGTCATTGGCGGCCCGTGCGATGGTAATCTCATGATCGAGTGAAGGTGAAAAGCTCACCGACAGCAATCGAACTGTTGATCTTGATTCGTCTGGGCCGGAATGCTCGCCAGGCGTTGCAGCTGGGTAGGCAGCGGTAGGCAATGCTGTCTGACGCGCGCTTGCGAATGTGAGTACGAAAGCCTGACCAGCTTTGAGACTGCGGGGATCGAATACTTTTCGAAGTGCTGCAATCGCGGCGCTTGCGTCTGTTGCAGAGACGCCCGCAGCGGTAAGAGTGCCTGCGAGTGTGTCACCCGGCGCCATGGTAGCAGCGACGGTGTTGAGACCAGTTCCTGGGGTGTGACCGGAGCTGTCGTAATCTTCCGCGGTTAGGGCGTTGTCCAAGGAATCCGTAGTCGGTACAGTTAAGGTTGCACGGGGAAGAA